>JAOTWP010000076.1 GCA_029862975.1 Acidobacteriota bacterium | reverse complement strand
AGCGTTGCGGCGAAGAGCCGCTGCGAGGAGCGTCCGATCATGACGCGACCTGGTTCTCGCGGTCGGCGGGCCGTCTAGCTCCGCCGTGGCGAGCCTGCCCGCCGCAGCACTATAGCAAGCGTAGGCGTGCCATTCCGACACGCCGCTCCCACACCCGGCGCGCCCGATCGCCCGTCATTGGCACGGGAGCGCCGTGTAGCTCGTGCCGACCGCCAGACCGCCGCGCGAGTCCAAGGGGCCTTGGGCGTTGCGGAAGCTCACGGGCAGGGTGACCTCGCGCGTCGCCGTGGAGCACTCCCCCGAGCGCAGGCAGACCTGGAAGTGCAGGTGCGGAATGCTCGTTCCGGAGCTGCCCGACCAGCCGAGGAGGCCGCCGCGGGGAACGGAGTCCCCCATTTCGACCAGGACGCCGTCCTGCCGCATGTGGATGTAGAGCGAGATCGTGTCGTCGTCGTGACGCAGGGAGACCATGTTCTCGTGCCCGCCCTGGGGGTCGTCGTCGGGCCAGTGCTCGCGAAGCTCGACCACGATGCCCGCCCGGGCGGCGAGGACCTCGGTGTCCATGGGCATCATGAAATCGTAGGCGTACCGCCGGTGGTGGCTGGCGCCCGGCGGCGAGCAGTAGGCCTGGCCGACCTCGAAGGCCGTCCCCGAGGCCCATGGCAGGCAGTACGGCGCGCTGGCCGGACTGCCGAAGACGGCGCCCGCCAGGCACTGCTCGCGCGTGCCGGGTGGGTTGGGCGCCGTCGGCCCCCCGCCGCCGCAGCCGGTCACGCAGGCCAAGGCGATCAGAACCGGGGCCAGAACCGGGGCCAGGGACGTCCGCGACCATCCGCGGCCGGGGTCGATGGAAGACGTCGCTCGTCGCATCGTTGCACCTCCCTCGAAGCTGGTTGGGATCCCACGCCTCCTCCTCCCATCCCGGTACGCGACGTTCCCGGCCGGGGCCCGCAGCCCGAGCTCGCCCGGCCCGGTGCGCGTCCGGCGCGGGCAAGCGACCGCGGCGCCGCGTGGCGACCCGGTCTCTCCTCACGGTCCCTCCTCGCGGCCCCTCCTCATGGCCCCTCCTCATGGGGAGCGAGAAGCGGGTATCCTGTCGCCGGTTCGTGGCCGGCCACCTTCGGGCGGGGCTGCCGCGGCCGATCCAACGGAATCGACGGCCGGCTTGCGCGGCCGGAGGAGAGAACGCCATGCGTATCGACGTCAACCCCGAGGTGCTCCTCTACCGGCGCACCAAGATCGTCGCCACCCTGGGGCCGAGCTCGAGCGACCCGCGGGTCATCGCCGAGCTGGTGCGGGCCGGCGTCGACGTCTTCCGGCTCAACTTCTCGCACGGTACCCACGACGAGCACCGCGAGATCTACGAGCGGGTGCGAGCCGCCACCGCCGAGGCGGCCCCGGCCACCGCGGTGCTGGCCGACCTCTGCGGCCCGAAGATCCGGGTCGGGAGCCTCGCCTCCGGGTCGATCACCCTCGTGGACGGCGACGAGGTCACCGTGACGACGCGGGCCGTCGAGGGCGGCCCGGGGCTCGTCCCGACCCAGTACGAAGCGCTGGCGGACGACGTCCGCGCGGGCGACCGGATCCTGCTCGACGACGGCAACCTGGAGCTGCGGGTCGAGGGCGTCGCGGGCAGCGAGATCGCGTGCCGGGTGGTCACCGGCGGCGTTCTCAAGAGCCGCAAGGGGATGAACCTGCCGGGCGTCGGGGTGTCCGCGCCGGCGCTGACCGCCAAGGACCGCCGGGACGCGGCCTTCGCCCTCGCGCTGGGCGTCGACTTCCTGGCGCTCTCCTTCGTGCGGCGCGGCGCCGACGTGCTCGCCCTGCGCGAGCTGGTGGACGGCGCGGGCGCCCGCGCGGCGATCATCGCCAAGATCGAGAAGCCCGAGGCGCTCGAGGACATCGACTCCATCGTCGACGCCGCGGACGGGCTGATGGTCGCGCGCGGCGACCTGGGGGTCGAGCTGCCGCCGCAGGCCGTGCCGCTGGCCCAGGATCAGCTCGTCGACCTGGGGCGGCAGCGCGGCAAGCCGGTGATCGTGGCGACCCAGATGCTCGAGTCCATGATCGAGCACCCGCGGCCCACCCGCGCCGAGGTCTCCGACGTGGCCAACGCCGTGCGCAGCGGCGCCGACGCCGTCATGCTCTCCGGCGAGACCGCCGCCGGGGCCTACCCGGTGAAGACCGTGGAGACCATGGACGACGTCATCCGCCGCACCGAGCAGTACCTGTGGAGCCGGCGCGCCTTCGTCTCGTCCCGCCGCCCCGAGGCGGTGGCGACGCCGATCCCGGTCGAGGACGCGCTGGCGATCTCGAGCGCCCAGCTGTCCCGCGACCTGCGGGTCCGCGCGATCCTCGTCCTCTCCACCTCCGGCCGCTCGGTCGCCGTCGTGAGCTCGGCCCGCCCCCTGGCGCCGATCGTGGCCGTGCTGCACGACGCGGCCGCCAGCCGCCGGGCGAACCTGATCTGGGGCAGCATCCCTCTAGCGATCGCGGGCGGCGCGCTCGAGGATCCGCAGGCGCTCGCCCGCCGCCTGCTCGCCGACCTCGGCCTCGCCGAGACGGGCCAGGCGTTCCTGGTGGTCCGCGGCTTCAGCCCGGACTCGCAGAAGAGCTTCCCGAGCATCTCGATCGGCAGGGTGTAGGAGGAGGAGGTCCGAGATGCCCATGACGCGACGTCTCCTGCCGTTCCAACCGACGCTCGACCTCCTCGCGCAGCGTTGGGGCTCCGCCGGACCGCTGCTCGCGGGCTTCCCGCTGCTGGCGCGCGGCCGCCCCCTGCCCGTCGCGGAGATCGCCGACGCGACGGGCGCCGACGTCCACAGGATCGAAGAAGCCCTGGATGCGGCGCGCTGCGAGCGCGACGCCCGGGGCCGCCTCATCGACCTCTACGGCCTGACCCTCACGCCGACCCTGCATCGGCTCGAGATCGGGTCGCGGGCGCTGTTCAGCTGCTGCGCTCTCTGGGCCCACGTCATCCCCAAGCTCGTCGCGACGACGGTGCGGGTCGAGTCCGTCGATCCGCTGCGGCGGGAGATCGTGCGCCTGTGGCTGTCGTCCGGCGGCATCGAGCGCGTGGAGCCGGCCGGGGCCGCGGCCAGCCTCGCCGTGGCCCGCCGGGAAGCGATCGCCGCCAGCGTCGGCGCCGCCTTCTGCTCCCAGGTGCGTCACTTCGTGTCCCGCGACAGCGCGGAGGAGTTCGCCGCCGCGAGGCCTTCCTGCGACGTCCTCGACCTGGCCGAGCTCCAGGAGGCCGCCGACTACCTGCACGCGGCGATCTGGACCGCCGCCGGCGCACGAGCGCGGCCGGGCCCAGGCCCTGGCTAGCGACGGTGCAGCCTCCGCTACCGCGACGATCTCGATCCGGGCGGTGCGAGGCGCGCTACCGGGGCCTCCCCGCCAATCTGCCCATGAGCCAGTAGAAGGCGCGATCGCCGAGCAAGCGGCGCAGCAACAGGGCGATCCTCGCGTCGGTGCCGACCGGATAGCGGGTGCGAGGTCGCGGGGCGGTCACGGCGTGCTCGACGGCGGCCGCGACGCGGTCGGCCGGAATGCCGCGCTTTGGGAGCTCGCCGAGCACCTTGCCGACGCGCTCGGCGGCGGCGCCGTAGAGGGCCGTGATGTGCGCGGGGGCGGCGGCGCGGGCGTCCGTGGCCTCAGCCCGGGCCTTGTCCCAGATCGGAGTGGAGATCACGCCGGGCTCGATGGCCGCGACGTGCATTCCCCAGGGCTTGAGCTCCTCGCGCAGCGAATCCGTGAAGGCCTCGAGGGCGTGCTTCGAGCCGCAGTACGGCGCCATGAACGGCTGCGAGACCTTGCCGCCCATCGAGCTCATGTTGACGATGCGCCCGCGAGCGGCCCGCAAGAGCGGCAGCAGCGCCTGGGTGACCGCGACCTGGCCGAAGAGGTTGACCTCGAACTGGTGCCGCAGCTTGTCGAGATCGAGGCCCTCCACGGGCCCGCCCACGCCGATGCCGGCGTTGTTGACGAGGGCCGCGAGCCCGCGCTCCCCCACGGCCGCGGAGATCTGCGCGGCGGCGGCCGCGATCGTCTCCGCCCGCGTCACGTCGATCACGACGGGGGTCAGACGGTCCGAGGTCTCGGCGACGAGCGCCGCCCCGTCCGCCACCCGCCGAACCCCCGCGAAGACCCGCCAGCCGAGCCTGTGGAAGCGCAAGGCGCAGGCCCTGCCGATGCCGGTCGACGCGCCGGTGATGACGATCGAATCGAAGTCGCTCACGCCTCAGTACCTCCTTGCGCATGGCGTCCCGGAGCTCGAGTGGACTGCTCCCGACCCGCTGGCAGCCTGCCGTTCGGAGAGTCTACCCGTGGCCGCGCCCTGCAGCTCCGCCTGCTCGGGCCGCCTGCAGGGCCGCCAGGACGAGCTCGACGAGGACACGAGAGCCCTCGAGTACGGCCGGTAGCACCTCCCGATGCGGGTTTTCCCGGCCGATGACGCTTGGGTACGTGGAGGGGCTGCACGTCGGCCCCGGCGCCGCCCTCGAGCTCGGGCTGCAACTCGCCCACGAACGTCGCGCGTCGGGACATGATAGGTCGAGTCGAGGAATCAGGAGGCCTCGGTTGAGAATCAGTTTCGACGAACGGTTCGATCTGCCCGTCAAAGAGGTGTTCTCGTACTTCGAGACGCCTCGGGACTGGACGCGCCTGTACGGGCTTGCCGGCCGCGTCGAGGAGCTCGAAGACGGCTGGTTCGCGGTGCCGCTGCGACGGTTTCCGTTTCCCCTGGTGGCCAGAAACACGCGGGTCGAGCCGGAACGCCTGGTGCGCTGGACGTTCCGCGGCTTCTGGCGCGGCGAGGGCGAGGTCTTCTTTTCGGAAACGAGCGGCGGAGTCACGGTCCGGGGCTACGAGGAGATCTCGGTGCGGTGGCTCGGGCCCTTGTCGCCGCTCGTCGAGAAGCTCTTTCTCGAGCGTCTCTTCCGCTCGATCTGGAAACTGGGTTGGAGCCGGCTCAGAAAGGCCGAGCAAGCCCGCGCTGCGGGCGGCTGAGAGGGTCGTGCCGCCTGTGCGCCGCCGTGGTGTCGTCGTCCTCGCGATCGCCCTGGCGCTCGTCTTCCACCCAGCGTCGAGCGACGAGCCAGGCGAAGATCCGCCCCGGGGGGAGGCCGACGTCTGGTACCTGGGACACGCCGGCTGGCTCGTCCGGACGGCCGACCACCTCCTCGTCTTCGACTACACCGGCTCGATCGACGGCCGCCTGGAGCGGGGAGAGCTCTCTCCCGCGACGCTCTCCGCGGCACCTGTGCTGTTGTTCGTCTCCCACGCCCACGCCGACCACTTCAAGCGCCACGTCCTCGACCTCGCCGACCGCGTTCGCGATCTCACCGTCGTCATGGGGTGGGCCGAGCCCGGGATCGAGGCCGTAGTGCCCTCGGACGCGGAATGGATCGACGTCTCGGGAGCCCGGGTGCTTGCACTGCATCACGATTTCGACGGAATCCCGGAGGGCTTCTTTCTCGTCCGCTCGGGCGGGCTCACGATCTACCACTCCGGAGATCACGGCACCTGGAGCGACCCGCCCAACCCGGTCTTCAGGGCCAACAACGAGCGACTCGCCGCTGCCGCAGGCACGATCGACATCGCCTTCCTCGCGACCTTCGGCACCCGCGACCAGAGCGGCGCGGTCAACGCCGGCGACCTCCACGCCCTCGGGACACTCCGACCCCGAGCCACCTTCCCCAGCCACTGTGGCGGCTGCGAGAGCCGCTACTCCGCCTTCGCCCGGATCGTCACGGAGCGCGGCCTTCAGACCCGCTTCGGCGTCGCGACGAGACCCGGCGACCGCTTCCGCTATCGCGACGGTGAGGTGCAGTGAGGCACCAGCTGAGGTGCCCCAGCTGAGTTGCCACGCGAATGCCGCGAGATTCCCTGCCTCGTTCCCGTCTTGTCTCGAGTGCGACGGAGGTGCGTCCGATGCCGCCTCAGGATCGAGGTTCGGGGCTTTGGTGCTGACCTGGTGCCGAGTCCGAGGGGGGACTACGGCACCGTGCTGGACCAGGCTGAGGTGTCGCCGGACTCGAAGCCGTCGGTGAAGAGGCGGCGGAAGCAGCGGGCGAAGACGTCTTTCGGTTCACCCGGAGGGGCGTGACTCCAGACGACGACGAACTCGCGCGCGTCGGGCCCCCGGACCGCGAGGTCGCTGGGGGAAAAGTAGGGGTACGGGCTGGTTGCGACCTCGAAAGGGGGCCGCAGCTCGTTGTCGCGCGAGCCGAGCCGGCCTTCGATGTCGAAGGCGTACTGGCCGTCGCCGTAGGCCACGACGAAGTCCCCGTCGGCCGTCACGTCGGCCGCGAAGCGCGCTGTGTCCGCCGCCACTTGAGCCAGCGGCCCCGGACCTCCGGCGCCCGCGGCGCGCGACACGAGGTCGGAGCGCTCGAGGTGGATCTGCTCCCGCCAGACCACCCGGAAGCTGTTCGCCTCGTCGGCGACGATACGCGGATCGTAAGAAAAGAAGCCGTTGAGTGGCGGCCCGACCTCGAAAGCGGGCTCGAAGTCGCCTTGTGCCGCCACGTAGCGCCGACCCCAGACCTCGGGTCCGAGCTGCACCCAAGTGACGAAGTAGTCGCCGTTGGGAGCGAGGCCGGCCTCGGGGACGACGGTCGAGATGGACGCCTGGTCGGTGACGTGTACGCGGGGACCGGCGGGCTCGCCGTCGGCGTCGTAGCTGCGGGTCCACACCGATCGACCGGTGCCCTCCACGGTCGCCCACGAGGCGAGGAACGCTCCGTCCGGCGCGACGCTGACCGCGCCGGCGACCGGCTCCGCCACGGCCGTCTCGACCACGAACTCGTCCGCGATGGGATCGGGGCCGAGAAAGCGTCGCCCCACCACTCCCTGGTCGGTGCTGCGCCAGACGGCGACGACGCGACCCGACGCGTCGACATCCACGTCGGGGGCGTACTGCGAGCCCGTCGTGTACTCGTTGAGCTGGACCTCGTCCGACAGCGGCAGGCAGTCGCCGTCGTACCAGCGGCCGAAGATCCCCGATGCGTCGCCGTCCTGCCCTCCCGCGGACTCCCAGACGGCGACGAAGCTCCCATCTCCGGCGGACGCGACTCGCGCCCAGCTCTGGCTGTCGGTCGTGTACTGGTTGACCTGGAACGGGTCGGTCGCGGGGGTCTGGGGCGCGGTCGCCCGCGGTACCAGGGCCGCGAGCGCGACCAGCGCGGCGGTCAAAGCTCCGACGTGGGGCCGGGCGCCGGCCCAGACAGTCACCCGGTCAGTCTATCTCGGACACCAACGGGCTCGCCGACGCGCTTCTCAGTCATTCGCGTGGCACCTCGACGGGGGACACCAACGGTCTCGCCGACGCGGTTCTCAGTCATTCGCGTGGCACCTCGACGGGGGCACCGGTGCTGACCACGAGCGCCTAACAGGCCCCAGCTCCCCGGTACTGGACACACACTTCACCCGCCGGGCTGATGAACACCTCCACGTCGTCGTCCCGCGGCAGATCCTCCATCCCGCTGGTTCCGTCCTGCCAGTGGTACGGCCCGGATTCGTAGTCGCCGCGGTCCGTGCGGAAGATGTGGTCCTTGGCGACGCCCGAATCGATGTAGCGCTGGGCTGCCGCTCGAGTCGGGTGCTGATGGTCGTGACCCGCTGAAAAGACCACCCAGGACGGCTTCACCTCGTCGATGAAGCATGGACTGCTCGCGTTGTTGGCTCCGTGGTGCGGTGCGATCAATACGTCTGAGCGGAGCGGCACCTGGCTTGCGTTGTCCACCATGAACTTCTCGGAGGCGATGCAGGTATCTTCGGGACTGGTGAGGTGCCGCCCCACCGCGTCGCCCGTGAAGAGCACGGACTTGCCGGCGTAATCCAGGCGGATCACGATGCTTCCCGCGTTGCGTCGCTCCCCAGACTCCAGGGAGCCCCAGCTGTCCGGCGGCTTGCGAAACCCGGCCACCTGGATCACCTTCGTGTCTCCGTAGTCCGTGGAGAACCCGGGCTGAATCTGCTGGTCCCGCAAGCGATAGAGGTTCACGTCTACCGTCTTGCCGGCCTCTCGGGCACGCTTGACCGTCCAATGAACCTCGCGCCAGTTCTTGTTCGTCCAGCGCGCCCAGCCCGGCCGGACGATCCGGTCCACCTGGTAGGCCGCGAATATCTCGGGGACCGCCGCCAGGTGATCCGCGTCGGAGTGACTGATGACCATCAGGTCGATCGACTCGCCCGCTGGCACGACCTCCTGGATGCCCTCGATGCAGACTTCGGCATGTTCCCAGTGGCCTGCGTCGTAGACCATGTAGTGCCCGCCCGGCATTCTCGTCACGGTGCAGAGACCGGGGCCGGCGTCCACGATGCGAACGTAGAGCCCGTCATCGGTCTGGGCCGCGGCAGAACCGGCGGCGATCAGGCTGACGAGGAGAATCCGAAGTGTCTTGGTTCGCATGGATCCGCTGCTCTTTTCCGGGCGCTATCTTCTGCTTCGACTCGAGCTCCGAGCGCAGTTCTCGTACCCTGAGGGCCCGCTGCTCCTGGCATGGCTCCGCGCAAGATCCGACATCCTATCCTCTCCTGGTCGGACCTATGCACCCGCCCGCTCCAACCAGGGGATTCACAGTCCTCCGCTCCTAGGTCACGGTCCAGGTCGAAGTGTAAGTCCACCAGCCACGACTTCTCTCCTCGACGAAGCCGAGCGGCGCCAACTCGCGCCGCAGCGTGCCCAGAGCAACGTAATCGGGATCTGGCAGCTGCTCCGAGACCGATAGGCGACCTCCCCTCCGCAGCACCCGCCGGATCTCCGCCAGCGCCCGCGGCCGGTCGGGGATCTCGCCCAGGACCGTCGTCAGAAAGACGTGATCCACGGACCCCGTGAGGATCGGGATCTCCACCGCACTCGCCTGAACGACGAGCACCGGCATGCCGTCCGCCGCCGCGTTGCGCCGCCGCAGCTCGAGGAGCATTGCAAGCTGGATGTCGAGAGCGACGAGGGCGCCCTCCGCTCCGACCAGGCGAGAGGCGGGAAGCGAGTAGTAGCCGGTTCCCGGCCCGATCTCCAGGACCCGCTCACCCGGCTCCAGGCCGAAGGCTCCGAGGATCTTCGCCGGGCTCGCATGCCAGGCGCGCATCGGCAGGTCGAGTGCCCACGCGAACCGGTAGGGGCATGGCCTGGCCCCCAGCTTCCCCCGCAGTCGCGCCCACCAGGCTGGGATCAGGTTCTCGGCCATAGACACCGCCTCTCTGGTCGAGAATAGACCAACTGAGCCCCGAGTAGCTCGAGACTTGCAGGGCAGCTTCGGGCATTCTCATGCATGTCCATCCGGGCTCTCCTCTCGAGACTTCTGGCCTGAGCACCAAGAAACCTCTCCGGAGAAGCTCGGATGGACAACCTCAGCTACTGCACAACGTGGTGGTACTCCACACCTGGAACGTCCGTCGCGCCGCCTTGGGCGCCACGTCAGAGTCCACACTGAGCCGTCTCGCCTCCACGACCCTGGCTGGCCGCGCCAGGGCCGGGAAGCTCGTCGAGTCGCTCCCCAACGCTCCAATCGCCGCAACAGCCCTCGGAGCTACCGACTCGAGCTCCCGAACACCGCCTCGAACCAGTGCCAAACCAGCGCCAGTGGCGGTCGAACACCTCGCCCCGGTCTCACCGACTCGACCTTCAGTATTCGCGTGGAACCTCGACGGCGGGGAACCTCGACGGAAGGCTCTAAACTGGGGCACATGAGGCGGACCGACACGCGAGGGCTGTTCCTTGCGCTCCCGCTGACCATCCTCCTCGCGGCCACCCCGGGTTGCAGGCGCCATGAACTCCCGGAAGTCACGCTGCGCGGCGATCCGTTCGATCGGGTGCGCAGCCTGATCGAAGAGACCTTCCACAAGCACGATGTGGCCTCGGTAGCCATCGCGGCGGCCAGGGACGGCAGGATCGTCTGGGAAGAGGCGTTCGGCTGGTCCGACCGGGATGAGCGGGTAGCGGCCACTCCGGACTCGATCTACGCCCTGGCCTCGATCTCGAAGTCGTTTACCGCGACCGGTCTCATGGTGCTGGTCGAACGAGGCCTCGTCGAGCTGGACCGGCCGATCAACGAGTACCTCGGGGGAGCGAAGCTGGTCTCGTACGTGGGTGATGCCGAGGAGGTGACCGTTCGCCAGGTCTTGGAGCACACTGCCGGCCTTCCCATGCACCACAACATCTTCTTCCGGAGCCGGACTGCCCGGCCGCCCGATCAGGACGAATCGATCCGCCGCTACGGGATCATCGTCGGCCCACCCGGTAGGGAATACGTCTATTCGAACTTTGGCTACGGCCTTCTCGATCGGGTGATCTCCACGGTCTCGGGAAGGAGCTATGCCGAGTTCATGGCGGAAGAACTCTTCGGGCCGCTCGGTCTCACGCACACCTCGGTGCTCGCCAACCCGAGCCTGCGGGCACAGACAGTCACTCACTATGACGTAGCTGGAGGCATCGTACCCCCTCTCGACTTCGACCATCGGGGCGCATCGGCTGTCCACTCCAGCGTGCACGATCTCATCCGCTACGGCATGTTCCACCTTCACAACGAGGTGTCGGCACAGGGCCCGATCCTCTCCCTGCAGACCATCGACATGATGCACGAGCCGTCCGAGATCACTCTCGCGGCCGAGACCGAGGCGGAGGTGCGGAGCGGCTTGGGCTGGGCCGTCGTGGATGTCGCGGGCGAGCGCTTCCTCGTCGCAAGCGGTGGCATGCCCGGCACTACGACGCGCCTGGCCCTGGTGCCGGAGAGGAACGCCGCCGTAGCCCTTGCGTTCAACAGCGGCGGTGGCGCTGCCGCCGACTACTCCCCCTGGCGAATCGAGTGGGAGACGTTCGCTGCCCTGATCCCGGAGTTCCCCGAAGCACCGGAGATCGACGCGGAAGTCCCGCATAGGACGCCTCTGCCCGAGCGGCTACGGGGAGACTGGGCGGGCTCGATCAAGACGTACGAGGGAGACGTGGAGGCGGCGCTCACCATTCGCCGATACCCCAGGATCGTGCTCGCGATAGACGGCAAAGAGGCGGGGCCGATCGGAGGGAGCAACCCCCTCGGTCGTCTCTCCTTCGAGGACGGCGTCCTCGAAGGTCCGTTCTTCGGTTCCATCCCGAGCAGCGATTGCAGGCGCTCCAACCACGTCGTCTTCCTGCGCCTGAGAGAGGTGGGCGACAGCCTCGGTGGGGTGGCCGCTTGTGTCGCGATGGATCGGTCCTTCTGGCTGCCTCACTGGATGGAGTTGAAGAAAGTCGGAGCGACTGGCGACCGGCACCACTCCGAAGAGGAAAGCGGCAGCGCATTCCTCAAGCGCGCCGAGAAAGAGAGGCATGCAGCTGGCTGAGGTGCCACGCGAATGCGGGGCTACAGTACCACGCGAAGGCCGCGAGATTCCCCACCCCGTTCCCGTCTTGCCTGGAGGGGTGGGACGGGGCCGGGCGACTACCCGGACTGCTCCTCGGCCTGATTTCGTGCACGTAATCCTGTGATACACTGAATCCGGTGGTTCGAGGATCATGGCGAAGACCAACCTGACGCTGAGCCTGGAAGCAGATCTGGTGCGGGAGGCGAAGGTCCTCGCGGCGCGGCGGGGTACTTCGGTCAGCCGTCTGATGAGCGAGAACCTCGAGGCCCTCATCCGGGCCGACAAGGCGTACGACACGGCGCGGCGGCGAGCCGTTGCCCGGCTCTCCAGCGGCTTCGAGCTCGAGTGGACGAGGCCCTCTTCGCGTGACGAGCTGCATGAGCGATAGGTACTTCGTCGACACCAACGTGCTCCTCTACGCCCACGACCGTGGCGCAGGGGCCAAGCACGAGCCGGCCCGCTCGCTGATCGAGCGCCTGTGGCGCGAGCGTAGCGGCGCGATCAGCACCCAGGTCCTTCAGGAGCTCTACGTCAACGTGCGCCGCAAGGCGGCGGCGCCCCTCTCGGTAGTGGAGTGCCGGAGGCTCATCGAGGACTACCTGAGCTGGGACGTCGTCGTCAACGATGGCGCCTCGGTGCTGCGCGCCATCGAGCTGGAGGCCCGCTACGGAATCTCGTTCTGGGATGCCCTCATCGTCCAGGCAGCGGAACAGTCGGGGGCCGCCATCCTCTACTCCGAAGACCTCTCCCACGGGCAGAGGTACGGCTTTGTCGAGGTCGTCGATCCGCTGCGGGACCGTCGCTCGACTCAGGGGCGGTGAACCCTAGGGGGAGGATCCCCCGCGTCAGGGACGCGGCCGAACCCCAGACGCCTTTGCTCATGGGAGTGGCGGCTCCCCGCAGGCACGGCCTCGAGGGCCTCCCCGTGGCGTCCCGCCAGGACAGGTTCGAAACTGGTCGGGACGGGGAGATTTGAACTCCCGACCCCCTGAACCCCATTCAGGTGCGCTACCAGGCTGCGCCACGTCCCGACCGGTGGGGTGCGGGGCCTGCTCGGGGCTCGAGAGCCGGCGAGTGGTCCCGCGGAGGGCAGATAGTACCGGGCGGGGCTGCCGTGGGCAAGGCCGGCTCCGCGTTGGCCCCCGCCGGCCGGCTCGCGGCGCTCGCTACCGTTGGAGGTACTCGAGGATCTCGCGGGCTTCGGCGAGGGCCTTGTCGATGCCGGCGCGGAGCCTCGCGAGCTCTTCGGCCTGGGCCGCCTGGGCCGCGGTGTCCGAGGGGGCCGCTTCCGGGGCTGAGGCGGTCGCTTTGGCGGTCGACTGGCCGGCCGGCTTTGCGGCCGGGGGCGCGACCCGCCGGGGGCGGGGCGCCGGCTTGCCCGCCGGGGTCTCCCCCGCTTCGATCCCGCCGGCCTCGATCTCGGCCTCGAGCTTCTTCTTGGCGCCGGCGATCGTGAAGCCCTCTTCGTAGAGCAGCTCCTTGATGCGGCGGATGAGGGCGAAATCGTCCTCGTCGTAGACCCGCTGGCCGGACTTGCTCTTGCTCGGGTTCAGGACCGGGAACTCGGTCTCCCAGTAGCGCAGCACGTAGGGCTGGATGTCGAGCATCTTGCAGGCTTCGCCGATCTTGTAGTACAGCTTCTCTTTGGCCACTCGGACTCCTCGACCTCGGGCTCGGAGCGAGCCCGTTCCCCGGCGACTAGGTCTTGCTCCCGCGCCGGACGACCGCGTTCTTCAGGCGGTGCGCGGGGCGGAAGCTCAGGCCGTTGCGCGGCGGGATGAAGATGCGCTTGCCGCTCGCGGGGTCGACCCCCATGCGGCCCTGGCGCTCGACGACTTCGAAGACGCCGAAGTTCTGGATCTTCACGGCGTTGCCGTCGAGCAGGCTCGTCTTGACGGTGCGGAAGATCGAGTCGACGATCTCGGCGGCCTCGTGCTTCGTGAGCCCGCCGTGGCTGCGGTAGACGAGGTCGACGAGATCGGCTTTCGTGCGGCTGCGCCGCTTCATGTCGTCGTCGATCATGCGCTTCCGGCCCGCCCGTCGCACCCCGGCTGGAATCGATTCCTCGAATCCACCTCAGAAGTGATGCTTGAAGTATAGGGGGTGGGCCGAACGCCTTCAAGGGCGCGCCCACCTCTCGCTAGCCGCGGCTCGGACGCCCTTCGGTGCGCCGCCGGATGACCAGCCGGATCGGCACTCCGGGCAGCCCGAGGCGCTCGCGCAGGGCGTTCTCGAGATAGCGCCGGTAGCTGCTCGCCCGCTCCATCGTCCGGTTCGCGAAGAGCATGAAGGTCGGCGGCCGGGTCGAGACCTGGGTGGCGTAGTAGAGCTTCCACGACCGCCCCGCGACGGTCGGCGGCTTGTGGCGGCCGACGAGGAACCGGAACAGCTCGTTGACCTCGGCGGTCGGCAGCTCGAAGCCGTGGGCGGCGAGCGCCTCGTCGACGGCCGGGAGCAGCTTCTCGACGCCGCGGCCGCTCGCCGCCGAGACGTTCACCCGCCGCGGAGCCGCCATCAGCTGGTCGAGCCGCGGCCACGAGGCGTCGAGCCGCTCCCTGCCCTCCACGTCCAGCAGGTCCCACTTGTTGACGGCGACGACGGCGGCCCGGCCGAGCTCCCAGACGGCGCCGGCGATCGCCAGGTCGCCGGAGGTCACGCCGGCCGCGGCGTCGACGACCAGGATCGCCAGGTCGGCGGCCTCGATCTGGCGCCGCGCCATCATCACGGCGAGCTCCTCCGGCGCGTCCTCCACCCGGCTGCGGCGGCGGATGCCGGCGGTGTCGACGAGCAGATAGGACTTTCCGGCGCGCTCGACGAGGGTGTCGACGGGGTCGCGGGTCGTGCCCGGGCGGGGGGAGACGAGGGCCCGCTCGCTGCCCACGAGGCGGTTCAGGAGCGACGACTTGCCGACGTTGGGCCGGCCGACGATCGCCAGCCGCGGGGCGCCCGCGGCGACGACCTCCGAGGCCGCGGCCGGCAGCGCCGCCTCGATCGCCGCCAAGAGGTCGGCAACGCCCCGCCCGTGCTCGGCGGAGACGGCGACCACGGGCTGCAGCCCGAGACGGGAGAACTCGTGGACGTTGGCCTGGGCCGCCTTGGTGTCCGCCTTGTTGACGACCAGGACGGCGGGCTTCCCGGTGCGCCGCAGCTCGTGCCAGACCCGCTCGTCGCCGGCCGTGAGGCCCTCCTTGCCGTCCACCATGACGAGCAGCAGGTCGCTCTCCTCGACGGCGACCAGGACCTGGCGGTTGAGCCCGATGGGATCGTCGCCGGGGACCAGCCCGCCCGTGTCGATGAGATGCGCCTCCCGCTCCGGGCCGAATCGAAAGCTGGCCGCCACGCGGTCGCGGGTGACCCCGGGCTGGTCGTGGACGATCGCCTGCCGGCGCCCCACGAGCCGGTTGAAGAGCGTCGACTTGCCGACGTTCGGTCTGCCGACGATGGCGATCGTCGGCGCCCGTCCCGCTGCCGTCATCGCCGTGGAGCTCAGTCCTGGATGGCCCGGAACAGGACCCGCCAGCTCCCGCCGTCCCTCTTGAGCTGGTACTTGACGCGGTAGCGCTTGCCGAGGTCCTCGGCGAGCAGCTCACCGCTGCCCAGGGCGTGCATCCTCACGTCCCAGACCTCGAGGGTCGTGACGAAGGCGTTGGAGTTGTTCCAGATGCGTGCGTCCTCGACGGTCAGCTGCCGCAGCTCCGGCGCCAGGTAGCGGCCCTGGTCCGCCAGGCTGGCCACCAGGGCGGCGATCCGGGCGAGCTCCTTCTCCGCCGCCCAGGGGCGCAGCGCCTCGACGTCGCCGTCGGCGTAGACCCGCCCCAGCACGGGGAGGAACTCCTCCAGCATCGCCGTCATGCCGGCCACGTCGGCGGCCTGCCGCTCGCCGGCGGAGCCGCAGGACAGCGCCGGCAGGAGGGCGAGCGGAACCAGCACCAGGGCGCGCAAGAGGCTGGACACGGACGCGGACGCGGGAACGGGCACGGCTGCAGTCTACCGTAGCTCGCGGCCCGCCCCGGGGCGCTTGCGGCGTCCGCCGCCACGCTCGCGCCCGCCCCCGCCGGGACGCCCGGAAGCCGCCTCCGCCGGCACGAGGTCGATCATCCGCCGCACCGTGTCGACGGCCGTCACGCGGACCTCGAGGCGGTCGGCGAGGCGGAAGCTGCGTCCGGTGCGGCTGCCGTCCAGCCGGTGGTTGGCGGGGTCGTAGACGTAGAAGTCGTCGCTGAGATCGCGCACCGCGATCAAGCCGTCGACGAAGAACTCCTCGAGCTCGATGAACAGACCGAAGGGCTCGACGCCGCTCACCCGCCCCCAGAAAGTCTCGCCCACGCGGTCGGCCAGCAGGCAGACGAGACGCCAGCGCCGCAGCTCGCGCTCGGCGCGCTCGGCGCGGCGCTCCATCTCGGAGCTGTGCGCGGCGACGGCGGCGAGGCGCGCCGCCTCGTCGGGACGGGGGCTCGCGGCCGCGCCGCGCAGCGCCCGCAGCTTGCGGTGGGCCTCGAGGTCCGGGTAGCGCCGGATGGGGGACGTGAAGTGGGCGTAGTGGCGCTCGCTCAGCGCGTAGTGGCCGAGATCCTCGGCGGAGTAGCGGGCGCGCTGCATCGAGCGCAGGACGAGGGCCGAGACGAAGGGCTCCTCGGGGCGCCCGGCGAACGCCGTCATGACGTCGCGCAGGACGCTCGGATGCAGCCCCTGGAGGTCGGCCGGCATCTCGTAGTCGAGCCCCAGCAGGATCTCGCGCAGCTCGCTCAGGCGCTCCGCCTTGGGCTCGTCGTGGACGCGGAACATCGCGGGCTCGCCGGCGCCGAAGAGCTCGGCGGCCACGGCCTCGTTGGCGGCCAGCATGAACTCCTCGATCATCCGATGCGACGCCGTGCGCTGGGTCGGCTGGACGCCGATGGCCGTCCCCTCGTCGTCGAGCAGCAGGTCCCCGACGGGCAGGTCGAAGTCGATGGAGCCCCGCCGCGCCCGCGCCTCCATGAGCAGGCTCGTGAGCTCGGCGGCGTCCCGCAGCATCGGCAGCACCTCGCCATAGGTCGACTCCGCGGCCGCGCCGGCGGTTCCCGCCAGCAGGCCGGCCACCTCGGTGTAGGTGAGGCGGCGGCGGCTCCGGATGACGGAGTCGGCGAACTCCCGCGACCTCACCTCGCCGTCGGCCCCGACGTGCAGGAAGACCGACTGCACCAGCCGCGGCACCCCCGGCCGCAGCGAGCAGAGCCCGTTGGAGAGAGCCTCCGGCAGCATCGGGAGCACCCGGTCGCCGAGGTAGACGCTCGTGCCGCGCCGGTACGCCTCGAGATCGAGCGCGCTGCCGGCGGCGACGTAGTGGGCCACGTCCGCGATGTGCACGGCGAGGTCGAACGTGCCGTCGCCGCGCCGCCGCACCGCGATGGCGTCGTCGAAGTCCTTGGCCGTCGCGCCGTCGATCGTCACGACGAGCTCGGAGCGCAGGTCGCGCCGGCCCGCGAAGTCGCCCGCCGCCGGATCGGCGGGGAGCCGCGCCGCCTCCCGCTCCACGGCATCTGGGAAGGAGGTCGGCAGCTCGAAGTGCGCGACCACGACCTCGGCGTCCACTCCGGGATCGGCGGCCGAGCCCAGGACCCGCTCGACGCGGCCCCGCAGCGGGCCCAGCCGCGACGAGTCGGCGTGGTCGACGGCCACGGACAGAAAATGGCCGGGCGGCACGGCGGCGCCGTCCGCCACCTCCACCTCCAGCCGGATGCGGCGATCGAAGGGCACCAGATAGCGCTTGGCGCCCCGCGCCTCGAGGGTGCCGACGAGGCGGTCGAAGCCGCGGCCGACGACCTTGACGACGCCGGCCTCGGGCAGCCGCTGGCCGGGGCGGCCCTTCTTGCCGCGGATCGGCTTGGCGATGACCTGATCGCCGGGCCGGCCGCCGTTGAGATAGCGCCTGGGCACGTAGTAGCCCACCTCGCCGGCGGCGCCGCTGCGCAGCAGGGCGTCGCCGCCCGCCAGGCCCTGCAGCTCGCCCGCGCACCAGTCCGTGGTCGTCAAGGCGTACCAGCGCGTGTTCCATTCGACCGTCGCTCCCGCCCGCTCGAGGTCGACCAGCGCCGCGGCGCAGTCCTCCTCGCCGCCGAGCTCGCCGGCGCGGTGCGCGAGCTCGGCGCGGCTGAGTCCGGCGCGTCCGGCCGCCGCCAGCGCCTCCTCGAGAGCCGCCCGCAGAAGCTCCTCCTGCCCGGGGATTCGGTTTGACACCTTCGGTTGCTCTCCCTAGAATCGCGACCGCGCGAAAGTGGCGGAATTGGTAGACGCGCAAGATTCAGGATCTTGTGGCCGCATAGGTCGTGGGGGTTCGAGTCCCCCCTTTCGCACCATCCACCCCCCACTCTCTCATGGACGTCTCGCCGCTCACACTGAACCGGCTGTCCATCTACCTGCGCTGCCTCCGGCGCCTCCGTGGCGAGGGCGTCTGCCAGGTCTCGTCGCAGCAGTTCGCCGACCGGTTCCGCCTCTCCGCCGCGCAGATTCGCAAGGACCTCGCCACCTTCGGCGAGTTCGGCATCCGCGGCGTCGGCTACGAGGTCGAGCCGCTCCTGCGCCGGATCACCGAGCTGCTCGGCCTCGATCAGCGGCACGCCCTGGCGGTGGTGGGCATGGGCAGCCTGGGCAGCGCGTTCGCGCGCCACATCGGGGAGACGCGGGGGCCGTTCGTGGTGGCGGCGGGATTCGACAACGATCCGGACAAGGTGGGGCGCACGGTCGGCGGCGTTCTCGTCGAGCCGGTCTCGGCCATCGCCAGCACCGTGCCCGAGCGCGACGTCAGGATCGGCATCGTGGCCGTACCCGCGGCCGCCGCGCAGGAGATCTGCGATCAGCTCGTCGCGGCCGGCATCCGCTCGGTCCTCAATTTCGCGCCCGTGCGGCTCGCGACCTCCGAGGGCGTCCGCACCCGCAACGTCGACCTGCGCATCTACCTCGAAGAGCTCGTCTACTATCTCGTCTCGCCGTCCCGCAGCTGGGCGAGCGAAGAGGCGTAGAACGAGAGCGCGCATTCGCCGTAGCGGCGCGAGTCGAGGCGGCGCAGGGCGCCCGCTTCCGCGGCCGGGGGGCGGCGAGCGTCGTGCTCGATCACCGCCCGGCCCCCCGGGGCCATGAGCGGCGGCAGCCCGGCGAGGAGGGCCGCGTAAGCCTCGAAGCCGTAAGGCGGATCCGCGAAGATCCAGTCGAAGTCGCCCCCCGTGCGCTCGGCGAGGACCGCCAGGCGGCGGGGCAGATCGAGCCGGTGGACCTCGATGCCCCGCACCCCCAGGGCGCGGTGGGTCTCCCGCAGCCGCCGCACGACGGCCAGCGCCCCCTCGACCTGGACCACGGCGGCCGCGCCGCGGCTCAGCGCCTCGAGCCCGACCGCGCCCGAGCCGGCGAAGAGATCGAGAAAGCGGCAGCCCGCGAACCCGGGTCCGGCGATGTCGAAGAAGGCCTCGCGCACCCGCCCCTCGGTCGGCCGCACCCGCGCCGGGGTCGGCACGAGCCGGCCGCGCAGGTCGCCGCCGCGGATCCGCACGCCGGACGCCGTCACCGCCTCCCCCTCACCACCGCCGCGTCTCCTCGAGCCCGAGAAAGAGCTCGGTGAGCGCTTCCAGTGGCACGTACAGCGTCAGGGGCTGCTCGATTCCCGTCAGCTCGACTCCCCGACCGTCCGCCGTGAGGCCGTGGACGCGGTAGCGGCTGCCGTCGCGGTGCAGCAGCACGTCGCCGGCCACGGGCTCGTAGGCGGGATCGAGGCCCGCCACCCGGGCGCTGGTCCGCGCCACCACCGTGAGCTCGCGGGCGATCGCCACGACCCTCGCGAGCGGCAGGCTCAGGCTGTCGAAGCCCGAAAAGCCGACGCTCCCCGCCGGCCCGGCGGGGACGTCGAGGGTGAGGACGCAGCTCTGCGTCCACGGGCCGTCGACGCTCGGCGGCGGCGCCAGGCCGTCGTCGAGCGCCTCCGCGCGCAGCCGCCGCACGTAGGCGTCGAAGACGTCGCGCCCGAGCTCCGCCAGGTGCAGCTCTTCGGCGCCGGCCTCGCCCTCGCGCAGGCGCAACGTGCCGTTGCCGAAGAGCGTCAGGTCGCTGCGCACCGGGCCGGCGGCGCAGTCGAGCCGCAGCACTTCGGCCGAGCGCGGGTCGCGGGGCTCGCCGCCGGCCCCCGCCGCCAGCAGCGCGCCGGCGGCATACCCGGCGGCGAGCGCCGCCCGGAGTCGGGCCGTCATCTCTCCTGCTCCAGCTGCCGGCAGGCGTATTCGAGCTCCTCGTCCGCTCCGAGGAGCCCGTCCAGCCGGGCCCGCCGGGTGCGCTCGAGCGCCGCCCCGAGGCCCGGACCCGGCGGGTGGCCGCGGCCCACGAGGTCGTGGCCGGTGATCGCGAGCCCGAACGGCAGCACGATCTCGCGGTACCGGGCGAGCGCCGCCGCGAGC
>JAOTWP010000075.1 GCA_029862975.1 Acidobacteriota bacterium | reverse complement strand
CGCTGACGCTCGCGCGGCAGCCCACGGCAAGGGAATCACCCATCGTGACTTGAAGCCCGCCAACGTGATGGTGACCGACGAGGGGCGCGCGGTGAAGATCCTCGACTTCGGCCTGGCCAAGTTCCAGGTCGCCGAGGCCGGCGCGTCGACCGACAGCGAGGCGGCTACCGTCGGGATGACGCGGGTTGGCGCGGTGATGGGCACCGTCCCCTATATGTCCCCAGAGCAAATCGAAGGAAGGGCTCTCGATCACCGGACCGACATCTTCTCGCTCGGCGTCGTGCTCCACGAGATGCTGGCCGGGGAGCGTCCGTTCCGAGGCGACAGCTCAGCGGCCGTGACCTCGTCGATACTGCGCGACGTGCCCAGGCTGGTGACAGAGAGCCGGATCGAGCTACCGCGGCACCTCGGGAGAATCGTCAAGCGCTGCCTGGAAAAGGACCCGGAGCGGCGCTACCAGTCGGCCCTGGACGTGCGCAACGAGCTCGAGGATCTCGAGAAGGAGGTGGGGTCGGCCGTCGCGCAGGCGAGCCAGACTCTGGCTTCTGCCGCTCACGGCGACCTCGCGGTCGAGCCGAGCCGGCCTGGATCGGCAACGGGAGCGGCAGGGAGATTCCGGTGGGCACGCTGGATGATCGGCGCGGCCGCTGTCTCTTTGCTCGGCCTCGGCGTCTGGTGGTCGTCGAGCGCCAGGGACGGCGACCGATCAGGGTGGAGAGGTCGGCAGGCACTCGAAACGCGGAGCGAAGCCGGGGACGGTCGCCAGCTCATCGCCGTCCTCCCCTTACGCAACCTCGGTGCGCCCGAAGACGAGTTCTTCGCCGCCGGCATCACCGAGGAGATCATCACCAAGCTCGCCACCTTGCCCGGCCTCGCGCTGGTCTCGACAGCCAACGCGGCGGCCAGCGACTTCGAGCTCTCCCCATCGGACGTCGGCCGCCGGCTCGGCGTCGATTTCGTCCTCGCGGGCTCTATTCAGTGGGCGCGGGGAGGCGACGGAGGGGCGAGTCGCGTCAAGATCCGTCCGCGGCTGATCCGGGTGGCCGACAACGTCCATCTGTGGGCGGAGGGCTACGATCGGACCATCGAGCAGATCTTCGAGCTGCAGGCCGAGATCGCGGTCCAGGTGGCGCGTGAGCTGGGGGCGGCGTTGCGCGAGATGGACCGGGAGCGGTTCGAAAGGCCGCCGACAATGAACCAGGAAGCGTATGAGCTCTATCTCCGCGGCCGCTTTGCGCACCAGGCGACGGACTGCGGTCTGGCGCGCGCCAACATCCCGATTCTGGAGCGCGCGCTCGAGCTCGACCCGGCGTTCATGGAGGCGTGGGCACTCTTGTCGCGCGGCTACGCGGCGGCCGTCAGTCACTGCCCCGAGCACGCCGATACGGACGGCGCGGCTTCGCGGCGCGCGCTCGAGCGAGCTGCAGCGTTGGCTCCCGCTTCCTGGGAGGTGCAGGTGGCGCGCGCACAGTACTTCACCCAGGTCGAGCGCGACTATCCTCTGGCTCTCGAGGCCTTGGAGCGTGCGGCGGAGCAGATCACCTCGTTCGAGATCTACTTCTCTCAGGGTCGCATCTACCGCCGCCAGGGTCGCTGGCCGGAGGCCCTCGCCGCCTTCCGGCGCGCCACCGAGGCCGACCCGCTGGAACCCGGAGCCATAGCGCGCCTGGCCTTCACTCATCTGTGGATGAGGAACTACGCCGAGGCGATCGAGCTGTCGCGGCGCACCAGCGAGATCTCCTCGACGTTCGATTCCCCCTACTATCGTTCGGCGCTCGCCTACTGGCTGTGGAAGGGAGAGACCGAGCAGGCGCGAGAGGTGCTCGAGCTCATGGGGGAGGACAGTCTCCTGCCTGCCGCCCAGTGGTACTGGTTCTGGCAGCGCGTCTACGAGCAGCGCTTCGAGGAGGCGCTGGCGGGTCTGGCGCGGATGCCCGACGAGCCGGCCTATGTGGTGGACCTGCACGCCACGTCGACATCGTCCCTCGAGGCCTGGGTGCACGAGCTCTCGGGTGAGCGAGATCTGGCGCGAGCGGCCTGGCGTCGAGCGCGAGCGGATCTCGAGGGTGCGGTGGCCGAGTTCCCCACCGACGCCAACTTCCGCTCGGCGCTCGCCATCGTCTACGCCGGCCTGGGACTCGCAGACGAGGCCGTGGCGGAGGCCGAGCGGGCGATGGCGCTGATGCCGATCGACCGCGACCCCTACTGGGGCCAATCGCCGCTCAAGGAAGCGGCGCTGGTCTACACGATGATCGGCGAGCATGAGCGCGCCTTCGACGCGCTCGACACGCTGCTCGGCATGTCTGCACCGGTCTCGATCCCCTGGCTCGAGCTCGACCCGAGGTGGGAGCCGCTGTGGGGCCTGCCGCGATTCCGCGAGCTCGGGTCCAACCACGCGCCGCAGAGAGGGGAGGAGCCACGATGAGCAGCGCGCAAGACCCGGCCTCGAGAGTGCTCGCCCTGGTGCTGCTCCTTGCCTGCGTCACCGGTGGAGCTGCTGGCGCCATCGACGAGCGGGTCGTCATCGAGAGCGACGGCTGGCAGTTGGCGGGTGAGTGGCACGTCCCGGCTTCAGAGGAAGCTCCCATGCCGACCGCGCTGCTGTTGCATCGCGCTGCTGGTTCGCGCGAGGAGTACGCCGGTCTCGCCGCCGCGCTGGAGAGCCGTGGGATCGCGTCTCTGCGGCTGGATCTGCGAGCTCACGGCGAGTCCGACAATCTCGGCCGCTTCGAGGAACCGTACGCGGAGAACCGCCCCCTCCTCGAGGGCACCCACCGCGACGTCAACGCGGCGCTCAGCTGGATGAAGGCCCGCCCGGGTGTCACTGGCGAGCGAATCGCGGTGGTCGCCGCCAGCTACAGCGGCGAGGCAGTCGGCGAGGCGCTACGTGCCGGTGGCGACAGAGCAGCGGCCTATGTGCTCCTGTCGCCCGGATCCTTCTCAGAGGAGTCGATCGCCGCGGTAGACCCCAGCGGTGCGTGCTGGCTCTTCGTTCGGACGAGCGAGGAGGGCGAGGTGAGCCTGCCGTTCATCGACGCCGTCTTCGACGCGTTGGCGACAAAGTCCCGATCGGCTGAGGTTCGGGTCGTCCCCGGGACCGGTCATGCCACGCGGATTTTCGACGAGCACCCCTTCATGATCGGAGAGGTCGCCGATTGGCTGGCGGAGTGCCTGGCCCGTGTCGACGTGGTCCGGCCTCCTGCGCGGGAATAGGACCTCGGGACCGGCTCTTGACCCTGGAATCTGGTCCAGCTCGACTCTCCCCTCTTGAGGTTCCCCCTCTTGAGGTTCCATGCGATTCCTGGAGGCGAGCATCCAAAGGCCCGATTCGGCGCCTTGAACGAGGCGAGCATTCTCGCGGCAGCCCGCTGCGGGCCAGAAGCCGGCTGAGCGAGGGTTCTACAAGCCTCCAGCGGCGTCGACGGCGGCGCGGATTCCCACTTCCTCATAGGCGCCGCCCCGGTCGAGGCTCGAACCGTGAGCAGAACCGCAAGTCAGGGCGTGACAGAGCCGCCCGAGCTCAGCTTCTGAGCGGCTGATAGCGCCCCGGCACGAAACAGCCCGGGGGGAACTCCACGATCTCGCCAGCCCTCCAGGCCGCGGAGGCCTGCCGGTAGGCGATCCGCATCAGCCGGTAGCCCCACTCGAGAGCTCTTTGCACCTGAGGGTCCGCGGCGTGGAAGCGCGGCGCCGGGCTGCGCTTCTCGGGTGTCGAGGGACTGTCGCGAGGCTCCTGCCGGCAGATGGCTTCCCTGCCGAGCACTGCCACCCCCTCCATCTCGGCCTCGATCTCACGCACCGTACCCTCGCCTGATGCCGATGCAGCTCGAGGTGCTCCCAGCACGGCAGCGGCGAGAGCTCGAGCCGGTGCGTCGAGGTGAAGGCGTAGTCGGGGTTGGGCTGGTTGCGCTCCCACGCCTTGTACTGCGCGGTGCGATCGATCCAGATGCCCTCGACCGGTCGTCCCGACAGCATGGCCTGCGTCGAGCTGGCGCCGGGCCAGTGCCTGGGGGAGGCGACGAGCCTCTCCTTCGCGCCCTGCTCGAGCAGATAGCGCAGCCTCTGCACCTGGTCCTCGGAGTCGTGGCTCGCGACCACGTCGACGTAGCGGCGGCCCCAGATCTTCTCCTTCCAGCCATGGAGCCGCCCGACCTCGCGGGCGATCTTGGAGTTGACGTCGCGCATGAAGTTGGCGAGCTGCTCGACGGCTCTCGGGTCGCAGCAGGAGGTGGGCGTGGTTGCTGAGGTAGACGAAGCCGCAGATTCGCATGCCGTGGCGCTTCTGGAAGTAGGCCAAGGTCCCCTCGATGATGGCCTTGAGCTGAGGAGAGGGCCGCAGCAGGAAGCGCCGCTGGATGACGCGGCAGGTGATCTCGACCAGATGGTTGTCGTCGGGCAGGTAGCGCAGCTTGCGTCCCATGCAAGAGGAGACGGAAGCCGGCCGGGGTTCCTTGCAGGATTCCTATGGCACCTCAAGTTGGCACCTCAAGTTGCGGCCCACCTCAAGTTGCCGAGAGCGCACGATGAGCTAGAGGTTATATAGTCATGCTGTGATGCCTTTTGGCGACGGCAGACGGCTGCAGCGACTCGGTTGTTGGTTGATCGACGCGATTCTCCTGACAGCGACGGCCGGAGTGGTGGTGGCCGCGGCGAACGGTGCGAACCCCGTTCTGTTCGAATACGCGAAGCTCGAAGCGTGGGACGTGGAGAGCGCTAACGGGTTCGGTGTCTCATTTGCGGTCAAGGACGGGACGGTGGTCTCGGGCGCTTTCATAGACGACGACGGAGGCGAAGGAGCCGGAGCCGTGTACGTCTTTCGGGGCACGACTTCGGGCGACTGGCAAGATCTCGTCAAGCTCACGGCTGCGGATCCGAAGCCACACGACCACTTCGGCAAGAGCGTTGCCACGAGCGGCGTCGCTCTGGCGGTGGGCGCTACCGGGGTGGGAGAGAACACGCCTTCGTACGGAGCGGTCTACGTGTTCGAGGCTCGCGACGATAGCTACGGTTGGGTCGAGGTCGCGAAGCTCACCGCCTCCGACGGCGGGCCGCACGACGCGCTCGGCGCCTCTGTCGCGATGGACGACGACACGGTACTGGCTGGGGCCCCCAGGCACTGGAATACAGGTCCGAGCTCGGGGTCCGTGTACGTGTTCGATCGAGATCCGTCGGGAGTGTGGGCGGAATCCGGCCAGCTCGACGTCGCTGGACTCCAGACCTCGGCTTTCCTTGGCCAGTCGGTTGCGCTGGACGGAAACACGGCCCTCGTTGGGGCTTACCGCGATCCGGTCGACGGGATCAGGTCCGGTGCGGCCTACGTCTTCGAGCGCGACGAGGCATTCGACGAATGGACCCAGCAGGCGAAGTTGACTCCTCCGGATCCGGAGTTCGAGGAGTTCTTCGGGTGGTCGAGTGCGCTCTCCGGGGATTGGGCAGCGGTGGGAGCCTGGCGCGACGACGACACGGGCTCGAAGTCGGGCAGTGTCTACCTGTATCGGCGGACCGGCAGCAACTGGGAGTTCGTCGCCGAGCTCCATGCTCCGCCGGCGGTCTTGGGCTTTGGCCTGACGGTAGCGCTCGAAGGGGATCGGCTGCTCATTGGGGGGGCAGGCGGCGCCAGCGAGGCAAAGACGTTCCTCTTCAAGCTATCTACCAGCTCGCGCGGGGACGAGTGGGCGCTGTCGAGGACGCTGCTTGCTTCCGATGGCCACGACGACCTGGGCGACAAGGTGGCCATCAACGGCAGGAACCTGTTCGCGGCCCTGGAGTACGGCAGCGCGGAAGGGGTCTACGTGTTCAGCGAGGAGGTGTTCTCGGACGGCTTCGAAGCGGGTGATACATCGGCTTGGTCGAGCGAGGTCCCCTGAACTCCGCAGCGCTCCCCCGCCTCCGCGAAGGACGATGAGGAGAGGCTGAATCTGCTAGAAGAGCCCGTGGTGTCAGACAGGGGAGCACGTCAGCTCCGGGGTACCTCTTCTGGCCAGAACGGGATGTCCGGGGGCAGGTCGGCATCCAGGCCCGAGAAATACGGTGGCAGGATACTCATTCCTCGTCTTCTCGCCCGCAGGGCACGTGCACGAAATGAGTATCCTGTCACCGCATTTCCCCAGCCCCCTCGTGAAGCGATCGCGTGGATATGCGGGTGCCAGCGCAGGTCCGAAGCCGCGGTTGAACAGCAGCGACCATGCCGGGGCGTTCGGAGGCCGAGGTGCGCAGGCCGAGGTGCCGGGCCTGCAAGATGCATGACTCGGCGCGTGCTTTTGCAGGCCGCTCGGGTCCGATAACCTCAGCTGGAGGGGTGCGGGCGTCTTCACGCCCGCTTTGAAAGGGGGTGCTCGATGAGATCGAGTTGGATCCTCGTCGCGCTGCTGCTGGTGCCGGCGTCGGTCGGGGGACAAGGTCCGAGCTGCCCGGCGCCGGCCGCGCCGGCGTGCCCGCCGATCGCGAGCGGGACAGACCTGGAGAGCTGCCTCGCTCCCGACGCACCTTGCGACTGTCCTTTTCCGCCGACCGCCACCTGCGTCGGGGCCGTCGTGAGCGCGCTGTCCCCGCCGGCGCGCAGGGTCGACCACCTCCTGCCGGGGTTTCCCTTCGCGGGCGCCTTGATCTGGTCGCCGAGCCCCGGACCGGATACGAAGTATCTCGTGACCCTGCCGGGGACCGGGGGCACGGCGGAGACGGAGCTCTACCACTGGCAGCGGCTGGTCGACGAGCTGAGCACCTGCCTGGCCCGCGACATCGGCGTCATGGCCGTCGAGTACGAGAATCCGGCGACCGGCCGGAGTCTGCTGTGGGGGGATCTGAACCTGCTGATCGAGGCGCTTCTCGCGGGCGAGGCCTCGGTCGGCCTGGGGGCGGAGACGGGCCACGCGTTCCACGGCTTCAGCCGGGGAGCCGCCGACCTCTACGGCGTCGCGGTGCTCGACGGAAAGGACGGGCTGCGGCGCGGCACCCGGTTCATCGCCAACTCCGGCGCCTGGAGACCGGGCACCCCGATGCCCGAGCCCCTCTCCGAGGAGCTCGTCTCCGGATCGAGAACGGCGCTCTATGGGGTCGAGTTCCTCGTTCATTACGGGCTGCAGGACCACGACCAGGGCCAGCACGGCTACGTCGGCTCGTCCGGTGCCGCCCGCGCGGTGCGGAAGCTGGGGGGCGAAGTCGAGCTGTGGGTGAACCCCGACGGCTGCCACCACGCCTTCGAGCTGACCGACCGCCCAGGCCATGCGTGGGATGCCCTCCAGTGGGCGTTTCGCTGATGCCGCGGGGGCCTGTGGCCGGCACGAGAGCCGCCGCGGCGGCAGCTCAGGAGATGGGGAGCCGAGGAAGGGTCACGATGGCACTGCTGATGACCCTGGTCTCGCACCTCACGGTCGGAGCTGCCGCGGTCCGCGCGGATCAGCCGGCACATCGCTTCGATGCGAGCGGGGTCGTGGCGCTCCTGGACGTGATGGACGCGGTTGCAGCCGCGCACCCCGACTTCCCGGCCAAGGAGGCCGAGCTCGGCCGCCTGCCTGAAGGGGAGCGCGAAGCGGCCTTTGACCGGGCGCGAGAGGTCAACGAGGCGAGCGGCGAGGTTCGTGCCGCGATCCGGGCGCTTCTCGCGACGCCCACCTATCAGATCTACTTTCGCCGCTTTACCAATGTCACCGCCGAAGAAGTGAGCGACCTGCTGCTCGACCTTCCGTACCGCCAGCGGCGCGCGCCGGGCCAGATCGGAGTGACGCTCTACGAGCTGGTGCGCAAGCGCGGTTTGGTTCGATCGGCGCTCGACCGACTGCTCGCGGAGGCGGACGCGGATCGCGTCTACGAGACCGCCCGGGCGTTTGCCCCCGTCTGGAAGGGCGAGCTGCCCACCCTGCATCTCATCTACGACAGCAATGCGGGCTCGTTCGTCGCCGAGGGGGTGCCTTTCTTCAATGTCTTCACCGGCATCGATCTCGAGACCCTGAGCGCCAGCGCCGACGACTCATTGGTGCCCGAGGCCGAGGAGACCATGGCCCATGAGCTGCAGCATGTGCTGGCCGAGCCTACGCTGTACCCGGAGCCGGAGGTGGAGCGCAGCTGGCAGCAGGACTGGATCGACCAGCTGACGCGCGGCCTGGTCGGCGAAGGGGTCGCCAACCTCTGCAGCCCACCCTCGGGCGGCATCAAGGCCGTCTACGAGGATCCGGAAGTGCTGGCGGCGCTGGTCGAGCGCTACGACCATCTGATGCGGGCCCTGCTGGCAGGCCGCATCACCGAGGACGAGGTGCGCGCCTGGTACCGGGAAAACTACTTCGAGGTGGCGACGGGTCTGCTGCGCAGCCACCTGGCGAAACGCCACTCCGGCGAAGAGCTGGAGGCGGCGGTCCGGTCCGCCATGCGCTACCGCCCGGACGTCGAGCACGCGCTCGGCTGGTGGATGGTGTCGCGCATCTGGCAGCGTGACCCGAGTCCCGCGGTGGTGGCGGGGCTGCTCGAGGATCCGTTTTCCGTCTACCGTCTCTACAACGAGACCCTGGGCGACGGCGACGACGATCTGCGCTTCGCGCCCGATCTGGTTCGGCAGCTGACCGGCGCTGACCCTTGACGTGCTCGTCGGTACCCGCTCCGGGACACGCGCGGCGGACGCATCGGCGGCATCCATCCGCACTACCTATGAGGTGCTGATGAAGTGAGCCAGGGTCTTGACGTCCCAGAGCCGAGACTCGATCTGATGTTGGCCCCGATCTGCGCTCTCGCACGCAGGACTGATCCAGCGCTCGGAAATACGGTGGAAATACGGTGACAGGATACTCATTCCTCGTCTTCTCGCCCGCAGGGCACGTGCACGAAATGAGTATCCTGTCACCGCATTTCCCGAAGTTGGCGAGCTGCTCGACGCTCTCGGGTCGCAGCAGCAGGTGGGCGGGGTTGCTGAGGTAGACGAAGCCGCAGATTCGCATGCCGTGGCGCTTCTGGAAGTAGGCCAGGGCCCCCTCGATGATGGCCTTGAGCTGAGGGAAGGGCCGCAGCAGGAAGCGCCGCTGGATGACGCGGCAGGTGATCTCGACCAGATGGTTGTCGTCGGGCAGTTAGTAGCGCAGCTTGCGTCCCATGCAAGAGGAGACGGAAGCCGGCCGGGGTTCCTTGCAGGATTCCTATGGCACCTCAAGTTGCCCCTACTTGGCGGCGTTGCGCCTCGAGCCGCGCTACCAGGAGGTGCTGCGGAGAATGAACCTCCCGCTTCTCTGAAGCAGACTCCTGGCACCATGCCGCCTCCTTGACTCGTCAGGTTGGCTGGCGGCTAAGCGCTCCGTTTCTGCAGTAGAAAGACCATCGCCGGGCTCGTCGCCGGTTCGAACGGGGATCTCTGGTAGTCCCCGTAGACCCGGTCGATTCGAAACCCGACGTCGCTGGCCATCGACTCGAAGGACTCGTGCTCGATGAGAGAGAACTCCATTGGCAGTAGGCGCTTCCAGATCAGGGCCCCGTCTGTACCGTAGAGCTCGAAGAACTGCAGTCGCTTGACCACCGGATCCCCACCTTCCTCGACACCCGATACAACGAGCGCGCCCTCGATGGTCGCGAACCGGCCGACCGTTCGCAAGACGCCGTCCACGGTTGCACGGCGAACGACCGGGTTGTGGAGCGTGCAGACAAACCGTCCACCGGGCTCGAGGCAGCGGTAGACCGCGGCCAGCACCGCGCGCTGATCTCGCTCATCAACCAGCTCCATGAACGCGTTGAAGGGGAGAATCGCAAGCTCGAAGGAGGAAGGAAGATCCAGATTGCGTACGTCCATACAGTGAAGCTCCGCATCTAGTCCGTGACGCTCGAGTTTGCGGTCCAAGACGTCTAACATTCCTCGGGAATTGTCCACGCAAACCAGCCTTGCGCCGGCCCCGAGCAATGGCAGCGACAGCCGTCCGGTGCCCGCCATGAGCTCCAGCACGGGGCCACCGACCTTGCGTACCTCGGAGACGAAGAATGCAACGTCGTAGTCGGACGTCACATAGAGATCGTAGATCTCCGCAATGCTGTCGTAGTCGATTGCCTTCACCACAAATGCCCTGACGGTCACTAACCTAGCAGTATCGGACCTACGTGCACGGACCCAGACTAGAGACCTCCACGATGCGATATCCGTGCGAGATCATCCGGGCCGAGGTGCCCCGCACCTGGCCCACTCGAAATGGACCACCAGTGGACCACGAGGGGTGAGTCACTCTGACTCAATATGCCGAAAGTGGCGGAGGCGGCGGGATTCGAACCCGCGGAGCGCTTGCACGCTCGCTGGTTTTCAGGACCAGTGCTTCCGGCCTTTCGGGCCGGGCCGCTGGTCGCGTCAGCGGCAGATCTCGCGCGCCGCCAGCGCTCCCGGCACGCAGGTGAGGCCGCCGCCCGGGTGCGCCCCGCTGCCGCAGAGGTAGAGGCCGGGGAAGGGAGTCGCGTAGCGCGCGCAGCCGAGGAAGGGGCGGACGAGGCGTTGGTCGAGGGCCTGCTCGCCGTGGTGGAGGTGGCCGCCGGTGACGCCGTAGCGGGTCTCGAGATCGACGGGGGTGAGGAGCTCGTGGCCGAGGATGGCGTCCTGGATGCCGGGCAGGTACAGGCGAAGGCGGGCGAGCACGCGGTGGAGGAGGTTTTCGCGCTGGGCGTCGGTCCAGCCGCCCTCGAGGTCGTACGGCACGTAGTGGACGAGGACGGAGAAGACGTGGTGGCCTTCGGGCGCGAGGTCGGGGGACTCGAGCGTGGGGACGCGGACGTCGAGGATCGGGCGCTCGGAGAAGCGGCGGTACTTGACGGCGTCGAAGGCGTGCTCGAGGGTCTCGAGGTCTTCGCCGATGCGGATCGCGGCGGGCTGCGCTCCGGGGCGGCAGGGGAGGTCGGGGTAGGCGGCGAGCGCCAGGTGGACCTTGGCGGCCGTGCCGCGGGCGCGGTAGGCGGTGGCGGCGCGCTCGAAGTTGCGGGGCATCATCGCCGCGGGGACGAGGTCGAGGAAGAGGTGCTTGGGGTCGCAGGAGGCGGCGACGGCGCCGGCCGTGATCTCCTCGCCGCCGCGCAGGCGCACGCCGGTGATCCGGCCGCTCTCGCCGAGCAGGCGCTCGACCGCGGCGCCGGCGCGGACCTCGACGCCGCGGGCGCGGGCGGCGGCTTCGAGGGCCCGAACGAGGGCTCGGGGGCCGCCGGCGACGGGGGCTCCCGCCGTGCACTCGGCAAAGAGCAGGCTCGCCGCGCCGTGCGGCGAGCGGGGGCCGGAGTACGTGTGGTGGAGGGCCGGCGCGGCGAGGCCGGCCTCGAGGAGCGGGGTTTCGAACTGCTCGCCGAGCCAGTCGTCGAGCGACAGCGGCACCACCCGCAGCAACTCCATCATCTCGCGCTTGCCCAGGAGCCGCAGGCCGAGGGCGGAGCGCCCGAGCTGGAGGAGGTCGCCGAGGCCGGGGGCGTGGAGGTCGGGCGGCGCGTGATCGGTGAAGCGGGAGAGGACCGGCGCGGCGCGGGCCAGAAACTCCCGGTGGCGCCCGTAGGCGGCGCCGTCGGTCGGGGAGGTGGCGGCCAGCTCGGCGGCGGTCCTGGCGGGGTCGCGCCAGAGCTCGAGGCCGGGGCCGTTCGTGGCCGGGAGCAGCACCGGCGGCTCCTCGGCCCGGCGGACGAGGCCGTGGCGCTCGAGGTTGAGCTCCCTGGCCACCCAGGCGCGCACCCCGGCGGTGTCGTGCAGCACGCCGTCGGTGCGGTGCTCGGGGTGGAACTCCTCGCCGGCGGCCAGGCCGCCCAGGACGTCGCGGCGCTCGAGCAGCAGGGTGCGGCGGCCGCGCTTGGCGGCGTACGCCGCCGCGGTGAGGCCGTTGGTGCCGCCGCCGATGACGATGACGTCGAAGTCGCTCATAGCTCACCCGATTCGAGGAGGGCGGCGGCGGCGAGCTGCCCCGAGGCGCCCATGATGCCGCCGCCGGGATGCGTGCCGGAGCCGCACGTCCAGAGGTTGCGGACGGGAGTCCTGTAGCGCGACCAGCCGGCGGCCGGGCGCTGGAAGAGGAGCTGGTCGAGGGAAAGCTCGCCCTGGAAGATGTTGCCCTCGGAGAGCCCGTACTCCTTTTCGAGGTCCCAGGGGGTCAGCACGTGGCGGAAGAGGATCGACTCCTCGAGGCCCGGACAGTACTCGGCGAGGGTGTCGACGACGGCGTCGCCGAAGGCCTCGCGCTTCTCCGGCCAGTGCTCCGCGCCCTCCGCCAGGTGGTAGGGGGCGTACTGGACGAACATCGAGATGATGTGCTTGCCGGGGGGCGCGACGCTCGGGTCGAGCAGCGACGGGATGACCACGTTGATGTACGGGCGCTTCGAGAAGTCCCCGTACTTGGCCTCGTCGTAGGCGCGCTCGAGGTAGTCGATGCCCGGCGCGATGGCGATGTCGCCGCGCAGGTGGGCCGTGCCCTCGCGGCCGAAGAACTCCGGCAGCCGGTCGACGGCGAGGTTGACCTTGCCCGAGGAGCCGCGCAGCTTGTAGCGCTCGATCGCCGCGACGAAGCTCTCGTCGAAGTGGCGGGCGCCGACCAGGCCGAGGAAGGTGAGGCGCGGATCGCAGCTCGAGACGACGGTGCGGGCGGAGAGCTCGTCGCCGCCGGCCAGCACGACGCCCCTGGCGCGCCCGTTGTCGACCAGCACCCGCTCGACGGCGGCGCCGGTGCGGATCTCCGCCCCGTGGCTCTCCGCGGCCCGGGCGCAGGCCAGGCTCACCCCGCCGGTGCCTCCCTTCGAGTAGCCCCAGGAGCGGAAGGCGCCGTCGATCTCGCCCATGTAGTGGTGCAGGAGGACGTAGGCCGTGCCCGGCGAGCGCACCCCCAGGTAGGTGCCGATGATGCCGCTCACCGCCATCGGCGCCTTGAGCACGTCGGACTCGAACCACCGCTCGAGGAAGTCGACGGCGCTCATCGTGAGCAGCTTGAGGTTCAGGTCCATCACCTCGGCGCCGCCGCGTCGCAGCTGGTTGCCGAGCCGCAGCAGGCGCGCGAGCTCGCGGGGATTCCACGACGTCGGGTCGGGGGCCGGCGCGTCGACGATCGAGCGCGCGAGCTGCGCCATCTTCGTCATCGCCAGGCTGAACTCGGGGTAGACCTCGGCGTCCCGGGCGCTGAAGCGGGAGATCTCGCGCCGGCTGCGCTGGGGATCGGGCCAGCGGCACAGACCCGGATCGCCGGCGAGCGGCGTGAAGGAGGTCTCGAGCGGCAGGAGCTGCATGCCGTGCCGCGCCAGCTGGAGCTCGCGCAGGATCGAGGGCCGGAAGAGGCTGACGACGTAGGAGCAGGTGGAGAAGTGGAAGCCCGGGTAGAGCTCCTCGGTCGCCGCCGCCCCGCCCAGGAGGTCGCGCTTCTCGAGCACCAGGACGTCTCTCCCCGCCTTGGCCAGGTAGGCGGCGCAGATCAGCCCGTTGTGGCCGCCGCCGACGACGATCGCGTCGTATCGCTTGCCCATCACGCCCTCTTTCTCTCGGGGTCGAAGAACGGCGGCTTGACGACCCGGGCGGCCACCGTGTGGCGCCGGTACTCGGCCGTGACCTCGCACCGCACGGGGGTCCCGGTGGCGGCGTGCCCGGCCGGCAGCAGCGCCAGCGCGAGGTTCTTCTTCAGGGTCGGCGACCAGGCGCCGCTCGTCGCCTGGCCGATCCAGCGCTCCTCGCCGTCGTAGACCGGGCGCCCGTCGCGCCAGGCGTGCAGGGAGAGCTCCGGCGGCAGGCCGTAGCGGGCGAAGACCTCCTCGAGCTGGGCCCACGAGACGTCGAGGCCGACGAAGGCGCGGCGCGGGCCGCGCTGCTTCTCGCGCGCGAGAGCCGCCTGGCCGACGAAGGGTCCGCGGTCGAGCTGCACCGTCCACCCGAGCCCGAGCTCGAAGGGGGACGACTTGCGGCTCTCCGTGAGGCAGTGGTGGGCGCTGAAGTAGTCCACCCCGTTCATCACGAACCCCGCCTCGATGCGCGCCACGTCGAGGGCGTCGAGCCCGGCCGGCAGCAGGCCGTGCCCGCGGCCGGCCTCGGTGATCGCGTCGTAGACCCGCTCGGCGCCGTCCCTGCCGACCCAGATCTCGTAGCCCAGGTCGCCCGTGTAGCCGGTGCGGGAGATCCACACCGGAACGCCGGCCAGGGTGCCGGCCGCGACCCGGAAGAACTTGAGCGCCGCCAGATCGACGTCCGTCACCCGCTCGAGGATGCGCCGCGACTCCGGCCCCTGCAGGGCGAGGGTGCCGAGCCGGGCGCTCGAGTCCTCGATCGTCACCCGGAACCCGCGGCTGACGCTCGCCAGCCAGTGGAGCGAGGGCTCCGCCGCCGTGAGCCGGAAGTGCTCCTCGCCGAGGCGCGAGAGCGTGCCGTCGTCGATCACCTTGCCGTCGTCGTCGCACCAGCACAGGTAGGTCACGCGCCCGACCCGCAGCTTGGTGGCGTCCTTGACCGTCAGCCGCGACAGAAAGGCCGCCGCGTCCGGCCCCGCGATCTCGTACTTGAAGAGCGGGCTCACGTCGATGAGGCCGGCCGAGTGCCGGAAGGCCTGGTACTCGGGCTCGGGGGACATGTCGTAGGAGCACACGGCGTAGTAGCCCCCCCAGTCCTTCCAGCGGTGGCTGGTGCACAGTTGCGCGGTGCGCGAGTGGAAGACGCTGGGCTCAGGCATCGTCGGACCTTCCTCCTGGAAGCTGGCGCCGAGGTGGGAAGAGCGCGGGCTGGATGCGGTGCGAGAGCTTGGCGGCGCTGGCGTGGAGGGCGCCGGCGAGCTCTTCGAGGCGGCGGCCGGCGAGGCGGCTTACCGGGCCGCCGAGGCTGATCGCCGCCGGCGGCTCGCCCAGCGGGTCGCGCAGCGCCGTGGCCACCGCCGCGGCGCCCGCGCCGAGCTCCTCGACCGCCACCGCGAAGCCGCGGGCGGCGGTCCGCTCGAGCTCGGCGGCGAGGACCTCGGGGTCGGTGATCGTGGCAGCGGTGTAGCGCGCCAGCGGCGGCCGGATGAGCTCCCGCCGCCGCGCGGCGGGCAGGGCGGCGAGGATCGCCTTGCCGGTCGACGTGGCGTGGAGCGGCCAGAAGGTCCCGAGCTCCGGGGCCACGGTCACGAGATGGCGGCCCGCGACCTCGCCGACGATGAGGACCTGGTCGCCGGCCAGCACCTCGAGGGTCGCCGTCTCCCCGGTCTCGGCGGCGAGCCGCTCGAGCTCGGGCTGGGCGAGGTTGCGCAGGTCGTGGCCCAGGAGCGCCTGGGCGCCGAGCGCGAGGATCGCCGGCCCGAGCCGGTACCCGCCGCTCGCCGCATCGCGGCCGACCAGCCCTTCGCTGGCGAGGGCCGCGAGCAGGCGATGGGCCGTCGTCCGCGAGAGTCCGAGCTCGTCGGCGAGCTCGGCGAGCCCGATCGCCGGCCGCTCGCGGGTGAAGGCCTTGAGCAGGCGGATGGCGCGAACGACCGCCTGCGTGCCTCCGGGAGCTGTCTTGGCGTTCATGGCGGGCTCAGGGCTCCGGCCGTCCGCGACGGACCCGTCGAGTGTGCCATGATATGGATCAAGAATCCACATTATGGTACGTTGGGGGCCTCGAGGATTTCGTCCCGCGAGGAGGTCGGATGTCCCGCGGTCAGGACTTCAAGATCACCTACTCCACGCTCGGCTCCTCCGCCGCGGCCGTGCACGACGGCTTCGAGCAGGCCGTCGCCGCGGCCCTTGCCGCGCTCGGCGGCAGCCACTCGCTGTGGATCGGCGGCCGCGAGCGGCAGGGCGCAGGCGAGTTCGAAGTCCGCTCGCCGGTCGACCGCCGGCTGCTCGTCGGCCGCTTCCAGGTCGCCGGCCGGGGCGAGGTGGCGGCCGCGATCGCCGCCGCCGGCGACGCCTTCGAGGACTGGCGGCGGGTGCCGTGGCCGGAGCGGCTGGCGATCCTGCGCCGCGGCGCCGACCGGATCAGCGCCCGGCGCTTCGAGCTCGCGGCGCTCATGAGCCTCGAGGTGGGCAAGACCCGCTTCGAGGCGCTGGCCGACGCCGAGGAGGCGGCCGACCTCATCCGCTACTACTGCCAGCAGCTCGAGGAGGCCGCGGGCTTCGAGCGGCCCATGGGGCGGCTCGCCGACAACGAGCGCACCCGGGACGTCCTGCGGCCCTACGGCGTCTGGGCCGTCATCTCGCCGTTCAACTTCCCCGTCGCGCTGGCCGCCGGCATGGCGGCCGGGGCGCTCGTCGGCGGCAACACCGTGGTGCTCAAGCCGGCGAGCGCCGCCCCGGCCTCGGCGCTCGAGCTCTACCGGCTGCTCGTCGAGGGCGGCCTGCCGGACGGGGTGCTCAACCTCGTGACCGGCGCCGGCGGCCCGGTCGGCGAGGAGGTCGTGACCAACCCCGGGGTCGCCGGGATCGTCTTCACGGGCTCGCGCGCGGTGGGCTTCGAGCTCCATCGCCGCTTCAACGCGGCGCGGCCGCGCCCCTGCCACCTCGAGCTCGGGGGCAAGAACGCGGCGCTGGTCACGGCGCGGGCCGACCTCGACAAGGCCGTGGAGGGGGTCGCCCGCTCGGCCTTCGGCTTCGGCGGCCAGAAGTGCAGCGCCTGCAGCCGGGTCTACGTCGACCGCTCGCTCGCAGAACCGTTCCGGGCGCGGCTCGTCGCGCGCATGGGGGAGCTCGCCGTCGGCGATCCGCGCGACCGCGAGGTCTTCCTCGGTCCCGTGATCGACGAGGCGGCGGTGGCCCGCTACGAGCGCGCCATCGCCGCGGCGCGGCGCGACGGGCGGCTCCTGGCCGGCGGCGAGCGGCTGACCGACGGCGACCGCGCCCACGGCTGCTACGTGACTCCCGCCCTCGTCGACGGGCTGCCGGACGGCCACGAGCTCGTCACCGAGGAGCTGTTCCTGCCCATCCTCTGCCTGCGGGAGGTCGACTCGCTCGCCGCGGCGCTCGAGCTCGCCAACGCCAGCGACTACGGCCTCACGGCCGGGATCTTCAGCGAGGAGCCGGCGGAGGTCGAGACCTTCTTCGACCGCATCGAGGCCGGCGTCGCCTACGCCAACCGGGCGAGCGGCGCCACGACGGGGGCCTGGCCCGGCGTCAATCCGTTCTGCGGCTGGAAGGCGAGCGGCTCGACGGGCAAGGGGGGCTGCGGTCCCTACTACGTCCAGCAGTTCCTGCGCGAGCAGAGCCGCACGGTGATGGAGTAGCCCGCCGGGGCGAGGAGGCCGTCGTGGAGCACGCCGCCGGGTCCCCGACCGCGCCCCGCGTCCGCGGCGGGCTCCCGGAAACGGCGCGGGGCCGGCGGCGCGAGCGCGCCCGGCGGGTCCCGAGCGAGGTCTGAGGATGGACGACTCCCGGCTCCACGACGCGCTCGCCGCCGCGCGCCCGATCGAGCTGGCGGCCGAGCTGGTGCGCATCCCCAGCCATCCGGGGCTCGCCCGCCAGGAGGAAGGGGTGGCGACGGCGCTCGCCGCTTACCTGGACCGGGCCGGGCTCGCGCCCGTCCTCGAGGAGGTCGCCCCCGGCCGTCCCAACCTGCTCTGCGCCCTCGACGGCGCCGCCCCCGGGCCGCACCTCCTGCTCTGCGGCCACACCGACACGGTGCCGCTCAACGCGGCGGATCCGGGCGTCGGCTTCGCGGGCGCCGTGCGCGACGGGCGGCTCACGGGGCGGGGCGCGGTCGACATGAAGGGGGCGCTGGCCGCGATGGCCGCCGCCCTGGCGGCGCTTGCCGAAGCCGGGGGGCTCGCGGCCGGTCGGGTGACGCTGGCCGCCGTCGTCGATGAGGAGATGGAGAGCCTGGGCGCCGAGCACCTGGTGCGCTCGGGCTTGACCGCCGACGGCGCCGTCGTCGGCGAGCCGACCGGCAACCGGCTCTGCCGCGGCCACAAGGGCCTCGAGTGGCTCGAGATCTCGTTCGTGGGCCGGGCGGCGCACGGCGGCGCCCCGGCGGCGGGGGTCAACGCCATCGACGGCGCGGCGCTCTTCGTCCAGCGGGTGCGCAGCGAGCTGGCGCCGCGGCTGGCGGCGCGCGCCCACCCCCTCCTCGGGCCGCCGACCCTCAACTTCGGAACGGTGCGCGGCGGCGACCAGCCCTCGACCGTGGCCGCCGCCTGCACCCTGACCGCCGACCGGCGCTCGCTGCCGGGCGAGAGCTACGAGACGATGCGCGCCGAGCTCGAGGAGCTGCTCGCCGCCGTGCGCCGGGAGCTGCCGGGGCTTGGCACCGGCGTGCGGCGCCTGGCGGGCGGCATGGCGACCCTCGAGCACGTGGCCCTCGAGACCCCTCCCGGCGAGCGCGTCGTCGCCTGCGCGGCGGCGGCGCGGACGCGGGTCTGCGGCGCGGCCGGGGAGCTCGGGGCGTTTCCCGCCTGGACGGACGGCGCGCTCCTGGCTTCGGCCGCCGGGATCCCCACGATCGTCATGGGGCCCGGCGATCTCGCCCTGGCGCACTCGCCGCGCGAATCGGTCGCCATCGAGGAGCTGACCGAGGCGGCGGCGCTCTACGCGCGGACGGCCCTCGAGTTCTGCGGCGGGCGGTGATGGCGCTGCGCGTCCCCCACACGTTCGCCCTGCTCTTCGGGCTCGTCGCGGTGGCGGCGCTCGCCACCCACTGGATCCCGGCCGGCGAGTTCGAGCGCGTCGAGCGCGGCGGCCGGGTGGTGGTGGAGCCCGGCTCCTACGCCGCCGTCGACGCACGGCCGGCAGGCCCGGCGGCGGTGCTCCTCGCCTTCCCCCGGGGCCTCCAGGAAACGGCCCACATCGTCTTCTACATCTTTATCATCGGCGGCGCGTTCGGGGTCGTCAACGCCACCGGGGCCGTCGAGACCTCGATCCGCGGCGTGGTGCGGCTCTGCGGCGGCCGCGGCGAGCTCGTGATCGCCGTCCTGACGGTGCTCTTCTCGCTCGCCGGGGCGACGATCGGCATGGCCGAGGAGACCCTGGTCTTCCTGCCCGGCCTCGTCGTGCTGGCCCGCCGCCTGGGCTACGACGAGATCACCGGCGGCGCCATCGCGCTCGTCGGCGCCGGGGCGGGCTTCTCGGGCGCCTTCCTGAACCCGTTCACCGTCGGCGTGGCCCAGGACATCGCCGGGCTGCCGCTCTTCTCGGGGCTCGGCTACCGGCTCGTCGTCTGGCTGGTGCTGACGGCCGTGACGGTCGTCTACATCGTCCGCTACGCCCGCCGCCAGCGGCGCGAGCCGGCGGCGGCGGCGGCGGCGTCGGCGGCCGCGGACCCGGCCGGGGATCGGCCCCTCGCGGGCCGGCAGGTCGCCGTCCTCGCGCTTCTGGCGCTGGCGCTGGCGGCGGTGGTCGCCGGGGCGCTCGCCTGGGGCTGGGGGATCCTCGAGCTCTCGGCGCTCTTCGTCGCCGTGGCGGCGGCGGCCGGCGCCGCCGGCGGCCTGGGGGCGAGCGGCACGGCGGAGCGCTTCGTCGAGGGCGCCGCCGCCATCACCGGCGGCGCCCTGGTCGTGGGCCTCGCGCGCGGGGTGCTCGTCATCTTCGAAGGGGCCCGGGTCACGGACACGATCCTCGCCGCCATGGCCGGGGCGATCCAGGACCTGCCGGGGTGGGCGAGCGTCGCCGGCCTCTACGGCGTGCAGGTCGTGCTCAACTACCTCGTGCCCTCGGGCAGCGGCCAGGCGGCGCTGTCGATCCCGATCCTGGCGCCGCTCGCCGACCTCGTCGGCGTCACCCGCCAGACGACGGTGCTCGCCTACCAGTTCGGCGACGGGTTCTCGAACGTCTTCACCCCGACGCAGGGCTACTTCATGGCGGGGCTGGCGCTCCTCGGCGTCTCCTGGGAGCGCTGGGTGCGGTTCATGTGGCGGCTCGAGTGCCTGTGGCTGGCCGTCGGCTTCGCCCTGCTGCTCGTCGCGCACGGCATGCGCTGGGGTCCGTTCTGATTCGCGCGCCCGTGCCGAGCCGCGGGTTGCGATGCGCCCGTCCCGACTCGCGGGTTCCGATGCGCGGGATCCGGTTCGCGAGTCCGCTCCGATTCGCGAGACAATCCTGACGAGGACATGTCCCTGAATCGCCGAGAGCTGCTGCGGATCGCGCCCTGGGCC
>JAOTWP010000210.1 GCA_029862975.1 Acidobacteriota bacterium | reverse complement strand
GGCGCGGCGATCCCCGCCAGGCGCTGGCGCTGGCGAGCCGTGCCACGGAGCTCGACGACGGCCTGAGCCTGGCCTGGACCCTCGTCGGCGCGGCGAGCTACCAGCTGGGAGAGCGGCGCCGTGCCCTCGACGCCTGGGAGCGGGCCGTGGCGGCCGATCCCGACGACTTCGACGCCCTCTTCAACATCACCGTCGTCGCCGAGGAGCTGGGCGAGACCGAGCGGCTGCGCGCCGCCCTCGAGCGCTTCGTCGCCACCGCTCCGGCCGGGCGCTACGGCCCGGACATCGCCCGCGCCCGGCAGCGGCTGCAGGGCCTCGGCCAGTGAGGCGCGAGAAGCGAAGAAGCGGCTGGATCGCCCTCGCGGCGCTCGTCGCCGCCGCGGCCGTCCAGGCGCAGCCCCTCTTCCGCGACGTCGCCGCCGAGGCCGGGATCGATCTCGTCAACGTCTCGGGCTCGCCGGTCCGGGACTACATCATCGACTCGACCGGCAACGGCGGCGGGCTCGTCGACTACGACGGCGACGGCGACCTCGACGTGTTCCTGACCCAGGGGGCCACGGCGGAGAGCCTGGCTCTGGGGGGCGAGCCCGTGCTCCACCTCTACCGCAACGACGGCGACGGGTTCGTGGCCCGGTCCGCGGCCGCCGGCCTGACGGCCCGCGGGTGGGCCAACGGCATGTGCGCCGCCGACTACGACAACGACGGCGACCAGGACGTCTACGTGACGGCGCACGGGCCGAACCACCTCTTCCGCAACGACGGGCGGGGCGGGTTCGAGGAGATCGACGCCGGGGACGACGCGCGCTACTGGTCGAGCAGCTGCGCCTTCGCCGACTACGACCGCGACGGCTGGGCCGATCTCTACGTCGCGAACTACGTCGTCTACGAGCCCGACCGCATCCCGGCCCGCGGCTGCAACTACCTGGGCAACCCGACCTTCTGCGGCCCCCTCGGCCTGACCGCCGAGCCCGACCAGCTGCTGCGCAACCTCGGCGACGGCCGCTTCGCCGACGTGACCGCCGCGAGCGGCCTCGCGGCCGCCCCCCGTTACGGGCTGGCGGTGCTGTTCGCCGATCTCGACGGCGACGAGTGGCCGGACGTCTTCGTCGCCAACGACTCGCAGGCCAACCTCTTCTTCCGCAACCGCGGCGACGGCACGTTCGAGGAGCTCGGCCTCCTGTCGGGTCTCGCCATCAGCGGCCTGGCCGAGCCCCAGGCGGCGATGGGAGTCGACATCGGGGACGTCGACGGCGACGGCGACTTCGACCTCTTCATCACCAACTTCTCGCAGGACCACAACACGCTCTACCGCGCCGGCGGGCCGGGGCTCTACTCCGACGTCAGCTTCGCCAGCGGCCTGGGGGGGCCGTCGATGCCCTATCTCGCCTGGGGCACGGGGCTGCGCGATTTCGATCGCGACGGCGATCTCGATCTCTTCGTGGCCAACGGCCACATCTACGAGGACGTCGAAACCTTCGGCATCGGCTCGACGTTCCTCGAGCCCAACCTGCTGTTCGCCAACCGCGGCGACGGCGGGTTCGACGACGTCACGGCGGGCGCCGGCAGCGGCCTCGCGGTACGCGAGTCGAGCCGCGGCGCCGCCTTCGGCGATCTCGAGGGCGACGGCGACGTCGACGTCCTCGTCGTCAACATGGCGGCGCCGCCGACGCTCTTGCGCAACGACGGCCCGGCGCGGGGCGGCTTCCTGACCGTGCGGACGATCGGCGCCCGCGGCACCCGCGACGCGCTGGGGGCGGTCCTGCTCCTCGCGGCGGGCGGTCGCACGCAGGTGGCCCAGGTGCGCTCCGGCGAGAGCTACCAGTCCGCCCACGACCTGCGCCAGCACTTCGGCCTCGGGCCGGCCGCGAAGGTCGACGCGCTGACGGTCCGTTGGCCCGGGGGCGGCCGGCAGCGGCTCGCCGACCTGCCCGCCGGGCGGGTGGTGGTCGTGGCGGAGCGCGCGCCGTGAGCCTCCGCCGCCCGCTCGCCGGCCTCGCGCTCCTCTCCCCCCGGCGGCGGCTCGCCAGCTGCTCGCCGAGGCGCCGCCGCGGGATTGACAGCGCCAGCCCCCCCTTGCTAGCTTGACGGACCCTCGGCGGCCAACCGCCGAAGTCGCAGTCAGGCCCGTAGCTCAGTTGGTTAGAGCGCTACGTTGACATCGTAGAGGTCAGCGGTTCAAGTCCGCTCGGGCCTACCAGCATCGCGAGCGAATCGGAGCACGAGAGAACCCCGGAGATGGAAGCATGCACTGCCAACCGCAGCTCCGTCCCCCCGTGCGCCGGACCGACGCCAGGCGCTTAGCTCAGCTGGTTAGAGCGCTACCTTCACACGGTAGAGGTCAGCGGTTCGAGTCCGCTAGCGCCTACCACCTTCTGCCAGGCCGGTCATGATGGAACTGACGCTCCCCGACGGATCGGTGCGGGTGGTCGCGCCGGGCACGACGCCGCTCGCCGTCGCCGCCGAGATCGGCCCCGGTCTGGCGCGGGCGGCGATCGGCGCCGAGCTCGACGGCGCCCCGGTCGACCTGCGCCAGCCGCTGTCGCGAGGCGGCGCCTTCCGGCTCCTCACGAGCAAGGACCCCGAGTCCGGGCACTTCGTCCGCCACAGCGCCGAGCACGTCCTCGCCGACGCGGTGAAGCGTCTCTGGCCCGAGGTCGAGATCGACGCCGGGCGGCAGGACCACTCGGAGAAGTTCCAGTACGACTTCCGCTTCCCGCGGCCCTTCGGTCCCGACGATCTCGAGCGGATCGAGGCCAGGATGCGGGAGATCGTCGCCGAGGACAGCCCGTTCGAGCGCCTCGAGGTGACGCGCGAGGAGGCGGCGCGGCTCTTCTCCGAGATGGGGGAGTCGCTCAAGGTCGAGCGCCTGGCGGAGATCCCCGAGGGGGAGGTCATCACCCTCTACCGGCACGGCGGGTTCGTCGACCTGTGCCGCGGGCCGCACGCCCAGCGCGCCTCGCAGATCGGCGCCGTCAAGCTGCTGGAGGCGTCGAGCGTCTACTGGAAGGGAGACGAGGCCAACGAGCGGCTGCAGCGCATCTACGGCACCGCCTTCGGCAGCCAGAAGGAGATGGACGAGTACGTCGAGCGGGCGGAGCAGGCCAGCGCCCGCGACCACCGGCGCCTCGGCCCGGAGCTCGATCTCTTCAGCTTCAGCGACCTGGCGCCGGCCAACCCCTTCTTCCATCCCAAGGGCACCGTCGTCTACAACCAGCTCATCGACTTCGTGCGCGAGGTCCAGACCGCCGAGGGGTTCTCCGAGGTCGTGACGCCGCAGATCCTCGACGTCGACCTGTGGCACACCTCCGGGCACTACGACAACTACCGCGAGCACATGTTCTTCACCGAGCTCGACGACCGCCAGTTCGCCGTCAAGCCGATGAACTGCCCGACCCACTGCCTCATCTACGCGACCGGCCTGCGCTCCTATCGCGACCTGCCGATCCGTTACGCCGACTTCGGGCGCCTGCACCGCTACGAGCGCAGCGGCGTCACCTCGGGACTGACTCGCGTGCGCTCCTTCTCCCAGGACGACGCGCACGTCTTCTGCACCCCGGAGCAGGTCGAGTCGGAGGTGGTGATGATGGTCGCCATGATCCGCGGCATCTACGACACCTTCGGCTTCGACGATCTGCTGATCGAGCTGTCGACCCGGCCCGCCAAGCGGCTCGGCGCCGACGAGCTGTGGGACCGGGCCGAGGCTGCCCTGGCGGCGGCGCTCGACGGCCAGGGCATCGCCTACCAGGTGAACGCCGGCGACGGGGCGTTCTACGGCCCCAAGATCGACTTCCAGGTCCAGGACGCCCTGGGCCGTTTCTGGCAGCTCGGCACCGTCCAGCTCGACTACCAGCTCCCGGAGCGCTTCGGGCTCGAGTACGTCGGCGCCGACGGCGAGACGCACCGGCCGGTGATGATCCACCGCGCCATGCTCGGCTCGCTCGAGCGGTTCCTGGGCATCCTCATCGAGCACACGGCGGGGGCCTTCCCCCCGTGGCTGGCGCCGGTGCAGGCGGTGGTGCTGCCGGTGTCGGAGAAGACCCACGACTACGCGCGCGGCGTCCACGCCGAGCTGCGGGCCGCCGGCGCGCGGGTGGAGCTCGACGACCGCAGCCAGAAGCTGGGCTACAAGATCCGGGAGGCGCAGCTGGCCAAGGTGCCCTACATGCTCGTCGTGGGGGGGCGCGAGCAAGAGCGGGGCGAGGTCGCCGTGCGCCTGCGCGGCGGCGAGGACCTGGGCGGCATGGCCGTCGCCTCCTTCGCCGCCCGCCTGCGCGAGCTCGTGGCCGCCCGCAGCCTGGACCTGTAGCCCTGGACCTGTAGCCGCCCGCCGGCGGCCCTGGGCGGGTGCTACGATCTCCGGCGGTGACCCTGGGGTCCCCTTCGACGGAGGATCCATGAGCCCTTCTCGCCTCGCCCTTGCCCTGCTCCTGGCCGCCGCGGCGCTCGGCGCGCAGCCGCCGGCCCGCGTGCTGCGGCACCCGGCCAACGACGTCGGCGCCGCGACCCTCGAGGCGCGCAAGCTGCTCCAGGAGGCCACCCTGCCCACCTTCGGGGTCTTCGCCGGGTTCGGGTTCGCGGACCGCGTTCTCGAGAGCGGCATCGACTTCGTCCACCAGTCGGTCGACGACTCCCTGCGCGACTGGATCCCGGTCCACTACGACCACGGCAACGGGGTGTCGGTCGCCGACGTCGACGGCGACGGCGATCTCGACCTCTACCTGCTCACCCAGCTCGGCTCGAACCGCCTCTACCGCAACCTCGGCGGCGGCAGGTTCGAGGACATGACCGCCGCCGCCGGGGTCGGCCTCGCCGATCG
>JAOTWP010000209.1 GCA_029862975.1 Acidobacteriota bacterium | reverse complement strand
GGGGACGAGGTAACTGCCGATCCAGGAGACCTCGGCTCGCAGGCGTTCGAGGGCGGGCCGCGGCGCCGGCTCGGGGAGGGGCTCACGCCAAGCACCGTCGGCGCCGGGCAGCTCCAGGGCGTGCGCCAGGGCCGCGGCGATCCGGGCGTGGCCGGCGGCGTTGGCGTGGAGCCGGTCGGCGCTCCACAGGCGGGGATCGGAGGCGACCGGATGGGCGGCGAAATCGACGAGGCGGGCTCCCGTGCGCGCCGCGATCTCCCGCAGCGCCCCGTTGAGGGCCTCGACCCGGGCGGCGATGAAGCGGCCGAGCGGCATCACCGCAGCGAGGTCGGGCAGCGTGAACGTGACGAGCGTGGCGCCGCTCGCGATCACGGCCCGGTGCACGCGCTCGACGTCGCCGGCCGTCCGCCCCAGGTCGAAATCGCGGGCGACGACGTCGTTGGTGCCGCTGAAGAAGGTCACGAGGTCGGGACGCATGGCGAGGGCGGGCGCGAGCTGCTCCTCGCGGATCGGACGCGTCCGGCGGCCCCGGATCGCCAGGTTGGCGTAGAGCAGCGAGCCCTGGGTCGTCGCGATGGTCTCGGCGAGCCGGTCCGCCCAGCCGCGATAGCCGCCCGCTCCGTCGGGGTCGTCGATGCCCTCGGTGGAGCTGTCGCCGATGGCGACGTAACGCGAGAAGCAAGGCCCGCTCATGGGGCGCCCATCCTAGTCGACCGCAGGGCGGAGGCTGCGGGAGATCCGCCGCGAAGGCTCAGGCGGTCGCGCGCGCGGGAGCGCTCGCCGTCGAGCGCCAGGCGAGCAGGAAGAGAACGAGAAAGACGAGGTCGGCCCAGGCCCAAGGCAGCCACATGCCGGGAATACCCTTGGTCAGGGCGTAGCCGAAGACCGTGCCGCAGTAGGCGGTCTTGAGCCCGATTCCGTAGGGCATCAGACACCGGAACCTGTCCGGGTCCTTCGCAACCTGAAAGAACATGACTCCGAAGAGGATGAGCAGGAGGGCCGGGAACCGGACGTAGCCCAGGTGGTTCGGCAAGGTGACGCCGTACCATTGGAAGAGCGAAACCGGGAAGAAGAGGAACGCCAGGCCGAGCAATCCGTCGTAGGCTCCGGCGATTACGAACAGCGTGCGGATCCAGCTCCTGCGCATGATGGCCTCCTCACTCGTCGCGCTCCGGGGCGACGAGCTCTCGCAAGCGTTCTATGTAGGTCTCGCGGCGACGTCTGACGGCGTCTTCCTCGTAGATCTCCTCGATGAGCTCGCGGAACGAGGTCTCGAGCTCCGACGCGCTCATTCTCTCGGGCACGTAGTTGACGTCGAACAGGGTGCAGAGCTCCCAGGCATCCTCCGCGAGGAGCCGGCCGGACCGTCGCAGCCGGTCCTCGAGCGGAGTTCCGGGAAACGCTGTCTGCACGGTCAGCTGCACCTCGTAGAGGCCGGTCGATTCGACGAAATCGAGAACGTCGTCGAAGCTCTCCTTCCCGGTGCCGTCGAGTCCGAGGACGAAGCAGCCGTTCACGGTGATCCCCTGCTCTTGAATCGTCGCGATCGCCCGCCGGTATCCGCCGAGCTGCTTCGCCTTCCAATTCGACCGCAGCTCGACCCCGTCGAGCCCTGAGAGCGAGGTGCTCTCGAACCCGATCAGGACCTGTCTACAGCCGCTGTCCCGCATCAATCGAAGGAGCTCGGGGTCACCGGCGATCGAAACGTCGGACTCCGTGAACCACCGGACATCCTCCTCGGCCAGCGCTTTCATGAGCTTCCTGGCGTGCCTCTTGTCGACGAACGTGTTGTCGTCGGCGAACTCGAGAAACGGCTTGGGCCAGATCTCCTTGATGCGCCTGATCTCGGCGATCACCTTGGCGACCGGTTTCGTCTTGAACGTGGGCGCGATCGTGATGGACGCCGCGCAGAATGAGCAACGAAAGGGACAGCCGCGCTGCGTCTGTACGGTGAGCCGGCTGTAGGCCTCGGGATCGAGAAGATCGAAACGGGGCATCGGAGCATCGGCCAGGTCGTAGGACGCGGTGCCGGAGTCGTAGCGGGCCTGGAGATCGCCGCGCAGGAGATCGCCGACCAGGCGAGGCCAAGTCACCTCGCCCTCTCCGGTCACGACCGCGTCGGCGTGCGCCGCCGCCTCGTCGGGCAGAGCACTGACGTGGAGTCCGCCCAGGATCACCTTGGTCCCGACCTGCCGGAACCGATCCGCGAGCTCATAGGTTTCCTTGATGCGCGCGGTGAAGCTCGAGAGGGCGACGGCGTCGTAGCCGGCGGAGTCGACGCGGAACTCGCGCGGCTCGGGCACGTCGACGTACTCGAGGTCGATCTCGGGCGGGGTCAGTCCGGCGAGCGTCAGGAGGCCGAGGCTCGGCAGCGACGCGATGAGCTCGCCGCGGCGGACGAGGCCGGGAAGGGTGAGGCCGGCGCGCAAGAGATCCTCGTTCTGCACGCGGATGCCCGAGGTGGCGAGGAGGCCGAGCTTCATGGCCCCGGCGAGCTCCCGAGCATGCACGCCACGCCCGTGGCGAGACTGAGAACCGGGAGGGCGAAGAGCCAGCGAAAGGACGTCCTCCAGGCGGTGAGAAAGCAGCAGAGGGGCATCGTGATCGCGCCGATCACGAAAGCCGCCTCGGCGACCGGGAGGACGGCTGCGGACATCGTGACCCGCTCGAGGCTGAGCGCGAAAAGGATGTTGAGGAACCCCAGGCCGAAGAACGAGATGTGGCCGAGGCGGATCATCCGGCGCGGGAAAGAGCCGTATCCTCCGCCCCAGGTCTCTTGGTGGAACCCGAGACCGATCAGGAAGCCCGAGACGACGCCGAGCATCAGGCCGAGCCAACCGAAGACGAGATTGACCTGGCCTGGCCCGTCGGTGATCACGTCGGCTCGCCGTCGGTGCGCCGCCTCAGCCGCCGCCGCGCTTGGGCGGCGTCTGGAACCGGTGGTGGGAGCGGTGCTCGCCGAAGCCGCGCTTCCAGGGCTGGTCGGTGGCGCGCTGTTGCTTCTTCGGGTCCGGGCCGGATCGCTCGCGAGGGGCGTCCACCGCCGTCTCCGCCGCGGCCTCGGCCTGCGTTTCGCGCGCCGCCGCCTCGTCCTTCTTGAGGCAGCAGCGCTTGTACTTCAACCCCGAGCCGCAGTGGCAGGCATCGTTGCGGCCGGGGCGATCTCGGGTGGCGTCGGCCAACGTTCTCGGTCTCCCTTCGCGTGAGGGATTCTGAAGCGAGTCCCCTCGCCGCCAGTCTACCTGCCGCCGGGCCGTGAAGCGGAATCCGCCGGCAGGCTTCCGAGCGGCCGGCGGGTCCGCGTCGTCCGGCCGGCGACGCTGCCGGTCGCGGCCCGGATGTGATCCAATAGAGAGGTTCTGGATCTCACGCTACCCGAGCCCCCCGGGGGAGCGGCCTCCGGGGAAGGCCGTCGCAGCGGGAGACCGGCCGGAGTCCACGGCTTCGGCGGTGATGCCGACGGAACGAAACGTTCATCGATCCCAAGGGGGGACTCCATGAAACGAACGCAGTGGTCCGCTTTCGCCGCGGCCCTGGCGCTGCTTGCCGGCCAGGCCCTGGCAACGCCGGCGCTCGCCGGCACCGCTCCGCCCGAAGGCAGCCTCGCCGGCCCGGCGATCTTGCCGCCACCCCTCGAGGTTCCGGAGGGGCCCGGCACCTGGAGCGAGGATTTCGACGGCTACGCCACCGGCATGCAGCTGCACGGCGTGGGAGGATGGAAGGGCTGGGACAACATGCCCGCCTTCGGCGCCCTGACCTCGGCGGTGCAGGCGCGCTCGGTGCCGAACTCCGTCGACATCCTGGGGGCGAGCGACCTCGTCCACGAGTACTTCGGCTACACGTCGGGGATCTGGACGTACATCGCCCATCAGTACATTCCGTCCACCTCCGCCGGCCCGTCGTACTTCATCCTCCTCAACACGTACAACGACGGGGGCCCCTACAACTGGTCGACGCAGGTCTGCTTCAACATCGACACCGGCCTGGTCATCGACGACGTGGCGGCGGACTGCGCCACGGGCACCTCTCTTCCCCTCGTCTACGATCAGTGGGTGGAGCTCCGGGTGGTGATCGATCTCGACGCCGACACCCAGACTTTCTACTACGGAGGCGTGCCACTCTTCACGGACACCTGGACCGGGCACGTCAGCGGCGGCGGCATCGCCAACATCGGTGCCGTGGATCTCTTCGCCAACGCCGCCACGTCGGTCTTCTACGACGACATGTCGCTTTCGAACGAGATCTTCGCCGACGGCTTCGAGTCGGGCGACACAAACGCCTGGTCGTCGACGGTGCCGTAGGCGGCCCCTCGCACCGGGCGAGCCGGGGCACCGGCTCGCTCGGGCCGGAGCCGTCCGGCCGGATCGCCTGAAGCCACGTTCCGGTCGTCGCCGGCCCCCGCTCGTCTTGCCGGGGCCGTGAGCAGCGGATAGTGTCGGCGCCGTACTCCGCCCGACGCCGTCCCTGCCCAGGAGATCCCCGCGATGAAACGACGCCTCCGACTTTCGACCGCCACGACTGCGCTCGCCCTCCTCCTCGCGCTCGTCGCCGGGGCACCGGCGGCTGCCGTCGCCTCGGGCTCCTTCGTCACCGGCCCGGCCGCGGGCACGCCGCTCGAGATCGCTCTCGGCTACCTCGACGCGAACCGGGGCGAGCTCGGGCTGACGGCGGGCGACATCGCCGACTTCGCGGTAAGCGACGAGTACACGACGCAGCACAACGGGGTGACCCACGTCTACCTGCAGCAGCGTCTGGGCGGCATCGAGGTCGTCAACGGTCTGTTCAACGTCAACGTGATGCCCGACGGCCGCATCCTCAACT
>JAOTWP010000208.1 GCA_029862975.1 Acidobacteriota bacterium | reverse complement strand
GCCACGCGGCGCGCTGGTTGCGCGCCGCCGCCGCCGTCGCCCAGCCGAGACCCAGGGCGAGCAGCCAGGCCAGCGCCAGCCGCCAGGGCCGCTCCTGCACGAGGAGGGTCCCGCGGTCGGTCGCGGCCGCTCGCGGCCCGGCGAGAGCGGCGAAGAGGAAGCCGAGGCCGAGCATGAGCTCGACGATCTCGCCGGAGTAGTCCCAGGGGTAGTCGACGTAGAGGTAGAGGGCCGCGGCGAAGGACGGAATCAGCGCCGCGGGCGGCGCCACGACCCCCAGACGCTCCAGGATCCGCCGCGCCGGCGGCAGGAGCGCGAGGGCGGGCAGCAGGACGCCGTAGCCGCCGATGATCGCCTTCAGCACGAGCTTGCGCAGGCCGGTGCCGATGACGTTGTGGAGATTGGGCTCCTGCTGGAAGTTGTGCTCGAGGAAATAGACCGGCGGCCGGTAGGCGAGGATCCTCTGCGCCCAGGAGATCTCCTCCATGGCGAAGAGGAAGCAGAAGAACCCGAGGCCGGCGAGAAACCAGGGCACGCCGCCCGCGGCCCGGCGCTGCCGCACCGCCGCTACGCCGCAGACGGCGGCTGCGCCGAGAAAGGCCCAGAACGTCGCCCACTCGAGGTACTCGTCCTCTTGGACGGCGGCGCGATAGTGGTCGGGCAGCTGCGAGTGGAGGAGCGCGGCGTAGGCCAGCACGCCGAGGACCAGCAGGTTGGCAAGGATGCTGGCGGCGAGCGCCGCCGGCTGGCGTGGCGTCGGCATGAGGGCTCCGGCGAGCGATGTTATCGTGCGGTCCCTGCCGGGCGGTACACTCTCCGGGCGATGGCCGGCGACGACGCGCACCCGATGGACACCCTCGTCGGGCGGCCGGCGAGCCAGGCCCTGCCGGCGCTGGTGGAGCGCCACGGCCGCAAGGTGCTGCTCCTGGGGCTCAAGTTCTGCGGCAACCGGGAGGACGCCGAGGACCTCGTCCAGGAGACGTTCCTCCAAGCCTTCCGCAAGTGGGACCGGTTCGAAGGCCGGTCGAGCCCGACGAGCTGGCTCTACGCGATCGCGGCGCGCGGCTGCCAGCGGATGCGGCGCCGGCGCTCCGGGGAGCCGAGGCACGTCGAGTCCCTGGACGCCGAGCTGCCCTCGGGCACGGCGCTGGCGGCCGAGCTGCGCTCGTCAGCGGGAGATCCGTTCGACGACGAGCTGCGCCGCCGGGCGGCAGAGGTCGTGGACCGAGCCCTTGGCCGGCTGCCCGCGGACTACCGGCTGCCCCTGATCCTCAAGGAGATCGGCGAGCTGTCCCTGCGCGAGATCGGGGAGATCCTCGGCGTCAAGGAGGCGACCGTCAAGACCCGCGTGCACCGCGGCCGCCTGGCGCTGCGGGCGGAGCTGGCGGAGAGCCTCGGCGCCGCCCGCCCGCGGACGGGCGACCACCCCCACCAGGTCTGCCTCGATCTCCTGGGCGCCAAGCTGGACGCCATGGACCGCGGCGTGCCGTTTCCGGTGCCCGACGAGGAGCTCTGCGCCCGCTGCAAGGCCTTCGTCGACAGCCTGGACCTCACCGCCGAGGCCTGCCGCTGGGTCGAAGGCGGCGAGCTCTCGCCGCGGCTGCGCCGCCGCCTCGAAACGGCGCTCGATCGCGCCGCCGTGGCGCCGCCGGGCTGAAACGGAAAGGGGCCGGCGCCTGGCGCTCCGGCCCCCCGGGTGCTGCGCTCGCGGTCGGCGAACCCGGACCTAGTACCGGTAATGCTCCGGCTTGTAGGGCCCGTCGATCGGCACGCCGATGTAGTCGGCCTGCTGCCGGGTGAGGCGGGTGAGCTTGACGCCGAGCTGGTCGAGGTGCAGGCGGGCGACCTCCTCGTCGAGCTTCTTGGGGAGCATCGTGACCGACTTCGGGTAGCGGCCGCGGTTCGTCCAGAGGTCGATCTGGGCCAGGACCTGGTTGGTGAAGGAGGCGGACATCACGAAGCTCGGGTGGCCGGTGGCGCAGCCGAGGTTCATGAGACGGCCCGCCGCCAGGATCAGCACGCTGCGGCCGTCGGGGAAGCGCCACTCGTCGTACTGCGGCTTGATCTCCAGGTGCTCGATGCCCGCGACCTTTTTCAAGCCGGCCATGTCGATCTCGTTGTCGAAGTGGCCGATGTTGGCGACGATCGCCTTGTCCTTCATCCGCGCCATGTGGTCGGCCCGGATGATGCCGAAGTTGCCGGTCGTCGTCACGAAGATGTCGGCGGTCTCGACCACGTCCTCGAGGGTGGTCACCTGGTAGCCCTCCATCGCCGCCTGGAGCGCGCAGATCGGGTCGATCTCGGTCACGACGACCCGCGCCCCCTGGCCGCGCAGGGCCTGGGCGCACCCCTTGCCGACCTCGCCGAAGCCGCAGACGACGGCGACCTTGCCGCCGATCATCACGTCCGTGGCCCGGTTCAGCCCGTCAATGACGGAGTGTCGGCAGCCGTACACGTTGTCGAACTTCGACTTGGTCACCGAGTCGTTGACGTTGATGGCGGGGAACAGGAGCGTGCCCTCCTGGGCCATCTGGTAGAGGCGGTGGACGCCGGTCGTCGTCTCCTCGGAGACGCCCCGGATCCCCTCGGCGATCGCCGTCCAGCGGCCGGGGTGGGCCGCCAGCTCCCGGCGCGCCGTCTCGAGGATGATGCCCCACTCCTCGGGCTCGTGGTCCGGGTCGTGCTCGGGCACCGCGCCGGCGAGCTCGAACTCGCGCGCCTTGTGGACGAACAGAGTGGCATCGCCGCCGTCGTCGACGATGAGATCGGGACCGCTGCCGTCGGGCCAGACGAGGGCTTCTTTCGTGCACCACCAGTACTCCTCGAGGGTCTCGCCCTTCCAGGCGAAGACCGGGGTGCCGCGCGGGTCGTCGGCGGTGCCGCCGAGCTCGGGCCGGCCCACGACGGCGGCCGCCGCCGCCGGATCCTGGGTCGAGAAGATGTTGCAGGAGACCCAGCGCACGTCGGCGCCGAGGTCGACCAGGGTCTCGATCAGGACGGCGGTCTGCACCGTCATGTGCAGGCTGCCCATGATCTTGGCGCCGGCCAGCGGCTTCGTCTCCGAGTAGCGGGCGCGCAGCGCCATCAAGCCGGGCATCTCGTGCTCGGCCAGGCGGATCTCCTTGCGGCCGCTCGCGGCGAGCGCCAGATCGGCGACCTTGAACGGGGCTCGCTGCTCGCCTGCTCGGGGGTGGGTCTCTTCGGTCATGACGGTCATGGTGTCCTCTCCGTGGTTCAGGGCTCGACGAGCCCGGTGTGCTCTGGTTCGCCGCTCGGCGGCGTTCTGGATTCGCTCTGCCGCCCGCCCTTGATCGCGCTCGCGACGAAGAGCGTCGGTCCCTTGGCCTGCGGATCGGCCGGCAGTGGGTGCTGGCGGACGGAATGGAGTCCCTGCCTCTCGCACCAGCTGGCGATCTGCTCCTCGCTGAAGCCCAGCCAGACGTGGCCCATGCGCTGGCGGTAGTCCTCGTGATCGTGCGGGTGCATCTCGACGACCAGCAGCCTGCCGCCGGGGGAGAGCACCCGGGCCGCCTCGGCGAGGACCCCCTCGGGATCGGGCATGTGGTGCAGGACGAGGCCGAGGATGGCGACGTCGAGCGCCCCGTCGGCGAGCGGCAGCGCCTCGAGCAGCCCGGCCCGGATCTCGACGTTGGGCCAGGCCGCAAGCCGGGCCCGGGCGGCCGCCAGCATCGCCTCGGAGCTGTCGACGGCTACGACCCGGGCGACGAACGGCGCCAGCGCTTCGGCGACCTGGCCGGTTCCCGCTCCGAGGTCGCCGACGACGGCATCGCGGTCGAGAAGCCCGAGCAGGGCGTGCAGGTCGAAGCGCTGGCCGAAGAGCTCGCTGCGTACCTGGGCCCACTCGCCGGCCGCGGAAGCGAAGAACTCTTGCGACTTCGTCCTTCGCCCCGCGAGCACGCCGTCGAGCCGCCGCCGGTCCTCGGCCGCGGCCGGCGCCGCCTCGACTTCGGCCCGCACCAGCCGCCACAGATCCCCGGCGACGGCGTCGCCGGCGCTCTCGGCAACCCGGTAGAGACGGCGGGTGCCCTCGGGACGGGCGCCGATCCAGCCGTCGTCGGCGAGCACCTTCAGGTGGCGGCTGACGGTCGATTGCGGCAGCTGCAGCACGGCGCAGAGCTCCGAGACCGTGAGCTCGTGGCGCTCGAGCACGAGCAGCAGCCGGCAGCGCAGCGGGTCCGCGACGGCCGCCAGGCGGTCGAAGATGGAGACGGCCGGGGCCGGCGTCGCGGGAGCGTTCAATCCGTTCATCCGGGTGAAAGGATACACCACGTCGGGCACCGTGACAAGAGCGGGCGGGCGCCGCGCCGCCGCGGTCCCGCCGGCGGCGGGTGGGAGCACTCCGGCGGCGGATGGGGAGCGGCGGGTGCAGCGCAGTGGCTGCAGTCCGGCGGTCCGGCGGGTGCAGTCCGGCCGGTGCGTTGCGGCGGGTGGTGTCCGGCCGTGCGGTGCGGCGGGCGCAGTCCGGCGAGTGCAGTCCGGCGGCGCGTCAGCCCGCGGAGCCGTAGCGGTAGCCGTTCTGCGCCCGCACCCGCAGGCTCCGGTCGCGGGTCTTGACCTCGACCTCCCGGTAGCCGCTCTCTCCCGCGGGGTGCTCGGCCCGGTAGCTCAAGAGGTAGTAGCCGGTCGACTCGCGGGCGATCTCGCGCAGGGGCGTCGCGAAGCTCGTGAAGAGGTGGTGGTAGTCGCCCCCCGTGTCGGCGGCCAGGGTGTTGAGGAAGTGGCTCTGCAGGTGGTCGCCGCCGCCGGGCGTCAGGTCGATGGCGTAGACGGCGACGTTGTTGGCGTTGAGCGCCTCTTCCATCGCCGGGTAGTAGCGTCGGTCGGGCAGCGCGATCGG
>JAOTWP010000074.1 GCA_029862975.1 Acidobacteriota bacterium | reverse complement strand
CACGCGGGCCGCCCGCCTCCCTGCGGCGCTCCCCTTCTTGCCGGAGATCCTGCGCCGGCACGGCTACTCCACTCTCGGCTACACGGGGAACTGGTTCACCGGCCCGAGCTTCGGATTCGACCGCGGCTTCGACCGCTTCCTCGAGGTGTGGCCGCCGGAGCCCCTGCGGGCCGCGATGTACCGCAACCCGGCGAGCCCCGACAAGCCCCATGCGAGCTGGGCGACCGACAGCGCCCTGGACCTCGTCGCCGGCGTGCGATCGCCGTTCTTTCTCTCGGTGCACTATCTCGATCCTCACGATCCCTACACCCCGCCTGCCGCCTGGGGGAGGGAGCCCGCCGCGCCCGGCGACTTCGTACAGCCCGGGGACCTCCAGCCCTGGACGGCGGAGAGAGAGCAGATCGACCAGCTGATCGATCAGTACGACGCCGTCATCCGGGAGGTGGACGGGGAGGTGCGGCGCCTGCTCGAGGGTCTGGGCGCGGGCAGTCTCCTCGAACGGACGCTCGTGGTCGTCACCTCCGACCACGGCGAGGAGTTCCTCGAGCACGGCAACCTGACGCACGGCAAGACCCTGTTCGAGGAGGTCCTCCAGGTTCCGTTGCTGTTCTGGAGCGACGAGGGCGTCGAGCCCCGAGGCTGGGAGGCCCCCTTCCACCACGTGGATCTCCTCCCCACCGTTCTCCAGGCCCTCGGCCTCGAGGTGCCCGCGGACCTCGACGGCGTCGGCCGCTGGCGAGACCTCGCGGCGGGGAATCCGCCGGCACCCCGCGGAGCAGCACCGCCCGCAGCACCGCCCGAGGACCTGCACCATCTCGACCTGGACGGCAACGGCGTGCTGGCGATCGTCTCGCCGCCGTGGAAGCTCATTCACCAGAAGCGCGCCAGGGCGAGAGAGGGTGAGGCGACGGCGACCAACCTGCTCTTCCGCCTTGCCGAGGACCCGCGGGAGCGGGTCCACCGCGAGGGCGACGCCGCGGTCCGGGAAGACCTGCTGCGCCGGCTCATCGCCCGCCACAACGGGCTCGCGGACGCGGCGGCGGCGGTGGCGCCCGGGACCGCCGAGCCCGCGCTCTTCGACGCGGACCTGCGCCGCGATCTGGCGGGCCTCGGCTACCTCGACGCCTCGACGCCGCAGGAGGAGCTGGAGCGGCGCAGCATCCCCGATCGCCTCCGCTTCTTCGACGCGCGCACCTGGGGCCTCTTCGCCGGCGGCGGAGCCGGCCTCGTGAGCAGCGTCAGCGCCGGCGGGGACGAGGTGGCCCGACAGATCGCCCGACTCCCCCGCGGGGTCGCCAGCTCGGGTCCCGATCGCGCGCTGCACTGGGTCCTGCTGCGCTCCGCGGGGGCGACCGGAGTCACGGTCGCCGGCGAGATCGCCCCCGGCATCCGCCGGGTGTCCTGCCGGCTGGCCCTCGACGGGGTCGCGGCGGTCACCGAGCTCACGAGCGGCCCGTTCGACTGGCGGGTCCCGCTGGCCTCCGGTCCCGGCGCGGCGGGCCGCGTCTACGTCGACCTTTCCTGCACGGCAGCGGCCGGCGGCGACGCCCTGCACGGCTTCTCCAGGCTCGCGGTGCGCGTCGACTGACCCGCCGGGCTCCGGCGGCCGGGGCCTCGATCCACGCCGAGAGACTACTGCGCGGTCTCCGCGACGAGCCGTGGCTCGCCCCAGACCGACCAGTCGAAGAACGAGTTCTCCTCGGGTCCGGGCTGCGTGCGGAAGACGAAGCTCACCTTCTGTCCGGCGAGATCGCCGAGATCGAGGCGCTCGTCCAGCCACCGTCGCACGTTCGGCCAGTGCTTGGGATCGAGGTACCGCGAGTAGCGCTCCGCCCGCTGCCCCTCCTGGTCGACCACGTCGACGATGAAGACGACGCCATCGCCCGGCTTGTCCCAGGCGTCCTGGTGAGTGGCGATCGCGAATTCCAGGATCGCCCCCTCGCCGATCGCCACCTCCGGGAAGGCGACCGCGGTCGTCGGATGCTGAAAGAGCGCCCGGCGCTCGTCGTCGCCGATTCGTATCCGCCTGCGATCGACCTGCTCGTAGTCGACCTGCTGTCGCTCGACGACCGCTTCTTCGAAGTGGTCCAGGAAGAAGTAGACGCCCCGCCGGGCGTCCGTCGCTCCGGGCGCCAGCGTGCCCTTAACCCCGGCGGCGGGATGGATCGCGTCGGCGGCGAGCACCGCGACCTCCCGGTAGCCGACCGGGTTCGCGTGCGACTCCCGCTCGCTGGCGAAGAGGAGAGACCTCGGTTGTTCCGGTGGCAGAAGCTCCTGAAACCGGCCCTGGAGATCGACCAGTGCGACGCCGTGCTCGCGAGAGAACCGGCGCATGGTCTCGTTGACTTTCTGCTCCCTCGAGAATCGCGGCTCCCGGCCCGGCAGCGGACTGGCCGCGTAGGTCATGACGAACAGCGCGACGCCCCTCCTGGCGGTGAGCTCGGCCATGGACGACAGGTCGGCGTAGAGCTCCGCCGCGACCTCGGAGTCGCCGCGATTCCAGACCTTCCAGTTTCCCCGGTGCTCGATGAGAACCTCGCCGGTGTCGGCGTCCAGGGTCAGGTTGTGGGTGACGCCGCCGTCGGGCAGGATCCACTCGATCTCCGGTCGCCCCGTGTCCGCCGGCACCCTCGTCGCCTCCGTCACCAGGAGGCGGACGAGTCGGAAGAGACGGCTGCGGTCGAGGAGCCGGGCCCCGCCCGCTCTGCGGGCGGCCGTGTCCGCCAGGTTCCAGTAGTTGTTGACCCCGACGCTCACGACGGCGATGCGCGGGTGGTAGCGATCGATCCAATCCTCGAGCCGGGTCGCCACCTGGGAGGAGTTCATCCCCGGAAGCCCCAGGTTCAAGGTCTTGTATCTTCCCGGCGCGCGGCGGTCGAGGATGGTCTGCAGCTGAGCGGGATAGGCCTTCTCCTGGGGGTAGAAGACCCCATAGGTGTTGGAGTCTCCCAGGCAGAGGATGATCTCTTCACCGCCGGGAGCGGACGCCGCGAGGGCGCGGGGGCCCACGAAGAAGGCGGCGACCTGGAGCGCAAGCTCGAAGAGGCCGAGCGTTGCGACGACGATCAGCCCGCACAGCAGAGCGCCGAAGGCGACCCGCTTCGGGTGCGGGAGTGGGCGTGCGTTCATGCTCGGGCGCGCTCGGGTATGCGTTGGCTCCATCCCGCGGGCTGGCGCGCGCAGTCTACCTCTTCGCCGAGGCCTGCCCTCGCGAGCCGCCCTTCCGAGATCCTTGGGTGCTACGCGCGCTCCTCGCGGGCGCTCCGCGGCGAAGAGACGCCGTAGCAGCGCCAGAACTCGTCGAGCTCGGTCTCGCTCCTGGTCCGGCTCCACACGGCGAGGGCATATCGGGCCATTCTCTCCGCCAGGCCGTGGTCCGGACCGTGCTCGCCGAGCACGTACGCGTGGATCCTGCCGATCTCCGCGACGGCGCGCTCCGCGTCGACGGCGGCGATCACGCTCCCCTCGTGACGGCGGTGGCGGTTCAGCTTGCGAGGAGAGTACGCGATCTCGCCGCCCCTCATGAGCCGGAGGTAGAGATACCAGTCGCCCGCCAACTGGAAGTCACCCGGGAAGCCGGCAAGCGCTTCGGGGTCCGGCTTGCGGAACACGACGGAGCTGGCGTTGACGAGGAAGTTCTCGACCGCGAGGCCGTCCGCGAGCTCCCTTTCGAGCGACTGCTGGTACGGCGTCAGCCACTTGGTGGAGGACAGGCCGGGGAAGGCGAGCGTGTAGTCGCCCAGCACCTCGTCGTCGTCGTCGATGACGATCGATTGACAGTACGCCAGCCGGACCTCGGGGTCCTCGAAGTGGCCGACGAGCGTCTCGAGGAAGTCCGGCTCGCAGAGGTCGTCGGCCTCCGCCACCCAGATCAGCTCGCCCGCGGCCTCCTCGATGCCCCGGCGCCACATCTCGAAGACGCCTCGGTTGCTCGCGTGCGCGAAGACGCGCAGGCTGCGGCGCGAGGCGTAGCGCTTCAGGACCTCGAGAGAGCCGTCGGTCGAGCCGTCGTCCTCGAGAATGATCTCGAAGTCCTGGAACGTCTGACCGAAGATCGACTCCAGACGCCCCTCCAGGCGATGGGCGTAGTTGTAGTTGGGAATGACGACCGAGACCAACGGCGGCGAGCCCGAGACGCTGCGGATGACGTGGAAGATCTCGGGCGCCGCCAGGTCCGTCGTGTGTCTTCGCAGGAGCTTCCGGCGAGCCGTCGCGCCGCGAGCCCGGCGCTCTCCCGGGTCGGCGATCAGGCGTTCCACGGCGTCGGTCATGGCCCCCAGGTCCCCCTTGGGGACGACGAGCCCGGCGTCTCCCTCCACGAACTCGGGCATCCCGCCGACGTCGGCGAAGCAGACGGTGGGAAGCTCGCAAGAGGCCGCCTCCAGACACACGAGAGGGAACGGATCTTCCCTGGACGGCAGCAGGAAGACGTCTCCCGCGGCGAAGAGCTCCGTGGGATCCGCCACCGGGCCGTGAAACCGGACGTACGCGTCGAGTCCTCTCGCCGCCAGGCCGCTTTCCAGATTCGGGTAGTGCCCCCTCATCTCCGGTCCGATCCAGACGAAGCGGAACCCGGCTCGGCCGCGGTCGCGAAGCGCCGCGGCGACGTCGACGAAGAGGTCCGGGCCCTTGCGCCAATCCCGGGTGCCGCAGCCGAAGACGAGGACCTCGTCCGGCCCAACTCCCATCCGCTCTCGAATCAGCGCCCGATCGCCCGGATCGAGCGCGGCATTCCGCGGCCGGATGAAGGCGTGGATGGCGTCGACCGCGTCGGGCGCCACGCCGTGATTCTCGACCAGATTGGCGGCCACGGCCGGCGAGGCGGCGATCAGCCGCTCCGACCTGAAGACCACGTTCTGGATCGCCTCGGTTCCGGCGAAGAGCCGGAGGCTCTCTTCGAGCTCGTGAACGTGAGTGACGACCGGCGCCTCGAAGGACGCCAGCAGGGGAAGGTACCTGCCCGCGACCGCGGTGTTGGCGTAGATCAGGTCGATTCCGTCGCCCGCCCACTCGCGCAGCCTCCAGGGCACCTCGGAGGCCGAAGCCCCGGCCCTCGCGAGGTCTTCGAGAACGAGCACGTCGGCGAGCTCGGCGTAGGCCTCGAGGAGCTCGCCGCCGGCCCCCAGGGCGACGAGGACTTCCGTCGACGTTCTCGTCGCGACCCAGCGCGCCAGGTCGAGCAAGAGAATCTGGGATCCCGCCCTGGCGGCGTCGTGGCCGAGCAGGAGGAGCCGGCGAATCGCGCGCGGGGAGTTGAATCTCGCCACCGCCAGAGCCGTGTGGTTGAGGTAGGCGTAACCGTGCTTGCGATCCGGCTCCAGATAGGCGCCCTCGGCCCATTCGTTCCAGGCATTGATGAAGATCAGCCTCTCGCCCGGCGGCAGATGTCTCCGGGTGTAGCGGCACAGGCCCTCCAACCAGCTTCGGTAGAGGGCGGGGGTCGATCCGAGATAGAGCGTCCCATCCTTGCGGCGAGCGGTGTTGTCCCATCCCGGCATGATGCCGCGCAGCAGCGTGTAGTCGGGCGCCGGCCGGTCGAGCGCGCACTGCACGAGGGCCGGATAGCTGTAGATGTTCTCCGGGTACCCGGGCTCGTAGGGCTGCACCTGGTCTCGGACGTCGACGCACTCCAGGCAGGCAGGCGGGAACTCGATGGCGGCGTCGAAGCCATGCTCGCGTGGATCCACCAGGGCGTCGTCCACGTTGTGGACGAGGGCCAGGTAGAGCTCGCCGATCCCCGACGCGAGAGCGCGCTCGCGCCAGCGGTCGGCCGTGGCGCGCATGTCGGGGAAGAGCCCGGGCCGGTAGATCGAGAGCAGCGGCTTGCCGTGCACCCGGATGTAGCGAGGATCGGTCAACGCCGGCTCGATCGCGGCGAGGAACGCGAGGTCGTCCTCCGGAGAGTGACGTTGAGGGATCAGGACGCCCTCCGTGCTGACGCCGTCCCATGCCGCCGTCCACGCTTCGTTCGCCCAGCTCAGGCAGAACGGGAAGTCGAGCGACGGATCTGCGAGGAGCTGCCGCAGGGGAAGGTCCAGCACCTTCCTGCCCGTGAACCAGTAGTAGTGGTAGCAGAAGCCGGCGATCCCCGCCTGGCGAGCCAGCTCGACCTGGCGTCTCTGCACCTCCTTGAGCCGCAGATCGTAGAAGCCGAGCTCGCCCGGCAGGCGGGGCTGATCGTGACCGTCGAACAGCGGCTTCGCCTTCGTCGTGTTGGTCCATTCGGTGAATCCCCTGCCCCAGAAACGGTCGTTCTCGGGGATCGGGTGAAACTGCGGCAGGTAGAACGCGATCAGGCGAATGTCGGCGCGGCCCAGCGGCACCCGCCGCTGCGCCTCCGCAAGGACGTCCTCGGGTCCGCCGGCTGCCGCAGGCACGGGGCGGGGCGGCGCTGCGGGCGAGCCGGCGGGCGGAGCTGCCGGCCCCTCCCGTTCTTCCGGCCGGCCCCCGCCCGGCCCGCCGCCACGCAAGAGCTCCGCGAGCCGGCGAACCGGCCGCGTCAGGCGCCACGATCTGGACCCCAGGACCGACGTCAGCAGGCCCGACGTCTCGGCGAGCCGGCGGCGGAGCTCCTCGATCTCGGCACGCTGCTGCTCGTTCTCGTCGCTCAAGTTGCCTCTCCGGAGGGCTGCGCCGATGGGGTCGCGGGATTATAGGACGCCCTCACGGACTCATCGCGCCCGCCGATCCCGGCGGCAACCACCTGCCTCCCGGAGAGTACACCGCCGCTCGGGGAGGGGTCTGCTTGGCCGGTCCCCGGCCTGGGGGTTAGCATCACCGGACCGTGCGGCAACGCCCCCCCATCCTCGCCCCGTATCGCGGCTCGCCGCGCCCGCTCGCGCCTCCCTCGACCCGCCGGCCGGCCACGCCGGAACGGAGGGCGACGAGGTGAGCGCGGAGAGTCCCGGGCTGTCGATCTCGTTCTGGGATCGGGAGCTCGCCGCGGTCGACGCCGCGATCTCGACGACGGCGGGGAGCGAGATCCCGCAACTCCTCCAACGCGTTCCTCTCGACGTGTTCGCTCTTCTGCAGCTCGAGAGGCCCAGCTCCTGGCCGAACCTCTGCGCCTTCCTCCCGACGATGCCGAGCGGACAGGTCCAGGAGAGCTGGAACGGCGCTCAGGGCCGCGAGTTGCTGCGCATGTCGGTCGACTTCGTGACTCGGATGGTCGCGAGGTACCGCGGCGGCTCCCGCAAGCCGCTCGTCGACAGCGACGTGCTCGACTTCGGCTGCGGCTGGGGGCGCCTGCTGCGGCTCATGCACAGGTACGTCCCGGAAGACCGGATCTACGGGGTGGACCCCTGGGACCAGTCGCTCGAGCTGTGCAGATCGTGCGGAGTGAGGGGCCATCTCGCGCTCAGCGACTACGTGCCGGACGCGCTGCCCTTCGCTCGGTCCTTCGACATGATCTACGCGTTCTCGGTGCTCACCCACCTCAGCCGGAGGACGACGCTGCGGGTACTCTCGACCCTGCGGCGCTGCATCTCCAGGCAGGGATGGCTGTTCGTCACGATCCGCCCCGAGGAGTACTGGCACTACCACGACGGCGGAGAGGAAGCCGCGGAGAGGATCGCGGCGCACCGCCGGGACGGCTTCTGCTTCGTTCCCCACGATCGGGTGCCCATCGACGGCGACGTCACCTACGGCGACACCACGTTCACCCTGGATTGGCTTTCGGATGCGATCGACGGCGATTGGATCATCGCCGGCACCGACTACAGCATGGGCGATCTGTTGCAGGTCGTCGTGACCCTGAGGCCCTTCTAGGCTGTTGCTCCAGCCCCGCCGCCGCGGTCTCCTCCCCTACGCCGCCCGCCATGGTGATCCAGCAGTGATCCAGCAACGCACCGGCCACAGGGCCTCGGCCGGCGGCGGGAGGCGCCGCGTGCTCCCGTGCTGCGCGGCGCTCTCGCTTCTCGCCGGCTGCGGCGGTCACGCCCCCGAGCCTGCAACCGTCGCGCCGGCGCGCAACCTGGCCGTGCTGTGCCTCGACACGGTTCGCTACGACGTCTTCTCGCTGCCCGAGACCGCGGGTCTCGAGGACCGGCTCGCGCCCCTGCTCGAGGACGCGTTGGTCTTCGAGCACGGCCAGTCGCCTGCGCCCTGGACGGTGCCCGCCGTGGCGTCGCTGCTGACCGGGCTCTATCCCAATCAACACGGTGCCGGCCGTTTCGACGAGGAGATCGCCGATCTGTCGAGCACCGTGCCGGCCGCGATCCGAGCGGAGGTCCAGACCCTGCCGGAGCTGCTGTCCGCGGCCGGCTTCGCCACCGCCGCCTTCGTCGCCCATCCGTGGTTCCGCACCGGCTACGGCCTCGATCGCGGTTTCGGCTCTCTGGAGCTGGGCAACGACAGCGCGGCGCTCACGCGGCGCTCGCTGCGGTGGCTCGACGATCCGTCGGCCGCCGGCCGCGAAACGGCGGCCGGCGAGCGCCCGTTCTTCGTCTATCTCCACTTCATGGAAGCACACGAGCGTTACCGCCAGCCGGTCGAGCAGGTCGAGGAGATCGTGGGCGCGATGCCGCGGGAGGTTCGCGACGCCGGCACGGCGCTCGCCGCCGGCTTCGCCTGCGGCGACGCCACGAGCGAAAGGTGCCGCCGTCTCCTCGCCTACGTCGACACCGTTCTCCAGCTCCGCGCCGTCGTTGCCGACTTCCTCGCGGGCCTCGCGGAGCGCCGGTTGCTGGACGACACCGTCGTCGTCGTCTACTCCGACCATGGAGAGGAGTTCGACGATCACCTCGGCGAGGAGCGCGCGGAAGGGCTGGACCCGCGGTCCATCTACGGCGCGGGACACGGCCACACCCTCTACCAGGAGCTCCTGCACGTGCCGCTCGCGATCTGGCGCCCGGGCGTCCCGGGAAGGAGGGTCGCGACTCCCGTGACCCTCGTGGACCTCGTACCGTCCCTCGCCGACTGGCTTGCCGCTTCCCGGCTGGGCACCGCCGAACGAGAGCTGCCGGGCCGGCCGATCGACGCGCTGGTCGCCGGCGAGCCCGAGCCGAGCCGCGCGCTGTTCTCCTCCGGAATCGCCTACGGCCCCCGGCAGCTGGCCGTCTTCGATGGCCGCCGGAAGCGGATCCACTTCCCGGGCCAGGGCATCGCTCGTCTCTTCGACCTCGAGCGCGACCCCGGCGAGAAGGCGCCGCTCCACGACCGGCGGCTGGCGCTGCCGCTCGACCGTCAACTGTCGCGCTACCTGGCGCTGACGGCGTCGCCGGCCCGCGGCGAGAGTCCGGAGATTCCGCCGGACCTCCTCGAGCAGCTCCAGTCCCTCGGCTACCTCGAAGGAGCGGGCGACCGCGCCGCGGCGGCGGACGAGGAGTTGCCCTAGCCGCGCCGCGGGCCGAGCGCGCGCGGGCCGGATCGCTCGCTGCCGCGGTCGTGGACAACGGCGGGACGACTCGGCATACTCTCGCGGTGTCCTTCGCCTCCCCCTCGAGGACGGTCAGGGTCGTCGCCTCCCGCGGGGTCGTGGCCGCGTTGCTCACCGCTCTCCTGCCGGCCGCCGCGGCTCCCGCCGGAGCGGCCGACGGCGAATGGGCCTTCCGCGACGTGTCGGGACTTCTCGCCGGCCCCGCGCCGCCCGAGCCCGGAGCCGAGCCCCGCTACGACTACGGGCCCCTGTGGGGCGATCTCGACGGCGACGGGTGGATCGACCTCCTCTTCATGAACCACGGGGATCCCCCGTCGCTCTATCGCAACGGGGACGGGGCGCGGTTCGAGGACCGCTTCGAGAAGAGCGGCCTGCGCAAGGACGTCTGGCTCTACCCCCAGCACCAGGACCGTCACGGGGGTGCCTGCGCGGACTACGACGCCGATGGCGACGTCGACCTCGTCATCACCCACGGGGCGATGCGTGGCGAGACGCTGGGCGTCAAGTTCGACGAGCTGCTGGCCAACCAGGGTGACGGCACGTTTGCCGAGGTCTCCAAGCAAGCCGGCGTTCTCAACGAGCAGGGGCGGGCCAGAACCCCCGTCTGGCTCGACTACGACAACGACGGGCTCCTCGACCTGCTGATCGGCAACTTCATCTCGCCCAACGTGCTGCTGAGAAACCGCGGTGACGGGACCTTCCACGACGTTGCCGCCGAGCTGGGCGTCGACGACGAAGGCGGTGCCCACCCGTCCTGGACCGACTGGGACGGAGACGGCGATCCCGACCTGCTGACTCTGTGGCCCGTCGGCATGAGCCGCAACGACGGCCAGGGCGGCTTCACCCCCCGCCCGGTGTCCAATGCGCCCGGCGAGCCCTGGGTGCCCGGGCCGGTGGCCACGGCCTGGGGCGACTTCGACGGCGACGGGGACGCCGACGTGTTCATCGCCTCCCGGCAGGGCCCCCTCAGCCGACTTTTCGCCAATCAGGCCGGCCGGTTCGCGGAGGCGCCTCTCGCGATCGGCCTCGGACCCGACGAGGGCGGCGCCGGCGCCGCCTGGGGAGACCTCGACAACGACGGCGACCTCGATCTCGTGGTCCTCGGCACCCGACAGGCGCGGCTGCTGGAGAACCGGGGCGCGGGCGGCTTCACCTCGCGGGCGCTGCCGGCGCCCGGCCTGAGACCCGGCGTCGACGGCGACGTCGATCTGGCCGACTTCGACCACGACGGCCGTCTCGACCTGGCGATCAACGCCGAGGACGGGCAGCACCTCTTCCGCAACGAGCTCGCCACGGGATCCTGGCTCGTCACCGAGCTCCGCGGCTCCGCCAGCAACGCGGGGGGCCTCGGCGCCACGGTGTCGGCGTCCGCCGCCGGCCCGATCGTCACCGGCCGCCAGCACCTCGGCGATACCGGTTTCCACAAGTCCGTCAGCTGCGCCCCCCTGCACCTCGGCCTGGGCGAGAGCGATCGCGTCGAGCTCGAGATTCGCTGGCCGAGCGGGCGGCGGGAGCGGCTCGCAGGAGTCCCCACGCGCCGCCGCCTGGTGCTGCCCGAGCCCGCGGGCTGAGCTGAAGAACAAGCCCGGCCGAGGCCGGGCTTGCGGGGTCTTCAGGTCGAGTGGAGCGCCTACTGCACTTCGCGGCCGGCCTCCAGCGCCTCCAGGCGGGCGGTCAGGGCGTCGATGGTGCTCTGCTGCTCCAGGGTGTAGAGCACCAGCTCCTCGACCTTCTCGAGCAGCCGGCCCTGGAAGTGCTGCACGTTGAGGCCCTGCTCCTGGATCTGCGAGGTGCTCGGCACGTTCGGCAGGTGCCGGTTCTCGCGGATGAACGCCTGCAGCTCGCCGAGCGGCAGGAGCTCGTAGCCGGGCTCGAAGACGTAGTCGGCGCAGGACCCGCTGCCGCCCTCCGAGCACTGCCCGTTGATCGTCAGATCGCCGGTCCGGCTGAGCGAGAGCTCGTTCGCGCCGGTGCTCGGATCGGTGATGATGAAGCTGTTGCCGGCCACGAAGTCCCAGTTTCCGAACTGGCTCGTGAAGCGGACGAACGGAGCGTTGGTGGTCTTCTCGAGCAGCAGCATCTGCTGGTTCCCGGCGCTCGTGTCTTCGACCTTGATCTGGGCCGTGCCGTCCGTCCTCCGGACGTGCAGAGGGTTCCCGGGCGACGACGTGCCGATGCCGACGTCGCCGTCGACATCGACGAAGATCGAGTTCGACGGCGCGCCCGGACGGATGCGCAGCGGCAGCGCCGAGCCGTTCGTGGCGTCGCGCACGAAGAAGTTGGTCTCGTTGCCGGCGACGTCCCAGACCTGCGGCGCGAAGCCGCCGGAGCCGTCCTGGTCGAGGCGCAGGGTCGGCGTGTTGCCGGTCACGACGTGGACGTCGACCACGGGGTTCGAGGTGCCGACGCCGATGTCGCCGTCGCTTTCGACGTAGAGAGCGCTCGAGCGGGCTCCCGCTTCCACGGCGAACACCAGGTCGGTCGCGCAGCCGCCGTCGTTGTCCGCGGTGCCGCAGTCGTTGAAGCCGAGATAGTTGGCGCCGCCGCTCGAGGCCGAGTTGGCCTCGATCTCCCAGTCCCTGTTGGGGAACCCGGCCAGGTTGCTGGTGTCCCCGAACTTGATGCGGGTGTTGTTCTCCATCAGCAGGATGGTCGAATCGCCGAAGGCCGGCGAGTTCGGGCAGTCGAAGCCCACGCACAGGCTGTTGCGGATGACGCCGTCGCTGTTCGAAAGCACGACGCCCTGCGGATCCACCGGGATGGACGCCCGATCCCCGCCGCCACCCTCGACGGCGACGGGATCCGGCTCCGTGAGGTCCGTCGGGACGAAGCCGCCGTCGGCGATCGAGAAGGAGCCGCTCTGGCGCGAGCGCTCGACCAGGCCGAGCTTCTCGAGGCCGCGCTGCCCGTCGTCACCGGCCGCGGCCAGCAGGTCGCGCATTTCGGGGTCGACGCGGGGCACGAACGCCAGCTCCCACTTGTAGAGCCCGTCGGGAAGCGCGAAGCCGGCGTCGTCGAAGAGCCCGAAGGTCGGGCGCACGCCGGCCGGGAACTCCTGCCGCAGGAAGGACCCGCCGGGGCCCGCCACGGTCAGAACCAGGTGATCGTAGTCGCCGGCGAGCGGCGTCCACTCGGCCTGCGCTCCGCCGGCGGCGAAGTCGGCGATCCGCGTCCGCTGGGCGGCGCTCGGGGCTGCCGCCAGAAGCACGACCGACAACAGCCAGGTGGCGACTCGCAGCTCTCTCGATCCGAACATCTTTGTCATTCCACTCTCCTTTTGCTTACTGGCTCCGATTCACCTCGGAGGTCCCAGGATGACGACACAGGCGGGGCGGACCGCCCAAACGTTACAGCCAGCACGCAAAACGGCGCCGTCCGAGGACGGCGCCGCCGGCATGAAGCGCCGAGCACGGGGCTCGGGGCGAGCCCGGCCGGGGCCGGACTCGCCTGCGCTCGCGTTCGAGCGGATCTTCTACTGCCGTTTCCGGTCGGCCTCCAGCGCCTCGAGGCGGGCCGTCAGGGCCGCGATGGCGCTCTGCTGCTCGTCGATCGTGCTCTGCTGCTCCAGCGTGTAGAGCACCAGCTCCTCCACCTTCTCGAGCAGCCGGCCCTGGAAGTGCTGCACGTTGAGGCCGTTCTCCCGGATCTCCGCGGTGCTGGGCACGTTCGGCAGGTGCTTGTTGTCGGCGATGAACGCCGCGAGCTCGTCCAGCGACAGGTACTCATAGCCGGGCTCGAAGACGTAGTCCGCGCAGGCGCCGTTCACCTCGACGCAGTTGCCCGTGATCGTGAGATCGCCCGTGCGGGTGAGCGTGAACTCGTTCACGCCGGTGGTCGGGTCGGAGATGATGAAGCTGTTGCCGGCCACGAAGTCCCAGTCGCCGAACTGGCTCGTGAAGCGGACGAACGGTGCGTTCGTGGTCTTCTCGAGCAGCAGCATCTGCTGGTTCCCGGCGCTCGTGTCCTCGACCTTGATCTGCGCCGTGCCGTCCGTTCTCCTGAGGTGCAGAGCGGTGGCGGGCGACGAAGTGGACATCCCGACGTCGCCGTCGACGTCGACGAAGATCGAGCTCGACGGCGCGCCCGGACGGATGCGCAACGGCAGCGCCGAGCCGTTCGTCACGTCGCGGACGAAGAAGTTCGTCTCGTTGCCGGCGACGTCCCAGGTCTGGGGCGCGAAGCCGCTCGAGCCGTCCTGCTGGAGGCGCAACGTCGGGGTGTCGCCGTCGATCACGTGGATCTCGACCGACGGGGTCGAGGTCCGGATGCCGATGCGGCCGCCGTCGTCGACGTAGAGCGAGTGGGTGCGGGCGTTCGCCTCGATGGTGAACGGGGTACGGGCGCCGCTGATGTCGTCGATCGAGAACTTGTTGGCGCCTCCGTTGGCGCTGTCGTTGGCCGTCAGCTGCCAGTCGTTGCGGGGGTAGCTCGACGCGGTGCTGGTGTCGTCGAACTTGATCCTCAGGTTGTTCTCCTTCAGCCGAACGGTGTCGAAGCCGAACGACTCACCGTTGACGCAGTCGAAGCCGATGCAGGCGCTGCCGTCCACGATCAGGTCGTCGAGAATGACCTGATCGCGGGTCTGCGGGTTTCCGGGTCCGCCGTCGCCGGGAAGCCCGGGGCCGCGGTCGCCCGGCGGTGCGCCGATCTCGGCCGTTTCTTCCTCCGCGCCTTCGGCGTCCGGCACGAAGATCGAGCCGTCGACGATCTTGATGTTTCCCCACTGCACCATCGGCTCCGGGAACCGGGCGTCGCGCAGGGAGTCGCCGCGCACGCGCGCGTTCTCGAAGTCCTCCGGGTTGAGGTCCTCGGGCCGCGGCATGAAGCGCATCTCCCAGGTGTAGTCGCCGTCCGGCAGCAAGTTTCCTTCGGTGTCGTACGGCTCGAAGTACGGACGCACCCCCGACTCGAAGATCGTCTCCTTCCAGTAGCCGCCGCCGGAGACGGTCAGCACGATGCTGGCGTGCTGCGCCCGGGGAATCCACTGCACGGCGGTGGGTGAGAAGCTCATGTCGGCGTGCACCTGCGCCAGAACGGGCACGCAGAGGAGACCCGTGAGCAGGGTTGCGGCCAGAATGCGGTTGCGAACTCGGTTGTTCCTCTCCATTACCTCGGTCTCCTTTCGGTTGTTCTCCGACGCTCGTCCTGTGCTTCGAGTCATGGGATGTTCCGTTTCTCCGTTCCGTCGTCTATGTCTCATCGCGCACCGCCTAGGGGTCGAACGTGGCGACGCACGTCTTGTCGCCGTTGAGCACCACCGTGAGGAGCGGGCTCCCGCCGCTGCAGTCGCCGCTCCAGCCGCCGAACACGAACTCGTCGACCGGCCTGGCCTGCAGGACGACCGCCGAGTTCTGGGTGAAGTCGGCCGCGCACGCGCTGCTCGGACAGGCGATGCCGGTGGGATTGCTGGTGACGTCGCCCGCGCCCGCGCCGGCCAGCTGCACCGTCAAGGTGTAGCAGTTCGTGCAGGCGTTGACGTCGAGGATGATCAGGTCGACCAGGGCGCTGGCCAGATTGCCGAAGCAGTCGGTCACCCCGTAGGCGAACGAGTCGATCCCCACGAAGCCCTGGTACGGCGTGTAGAGGATCTGGGCCGTCGTCGACGAGGTCTGGGAGATGAGCCCCAGCGTGCCGTTGCTCGGCGGCGACTCGACGCTGAACGTCAAGCCGCAGGTGTCGCTGCAGAACGCGGAGTCCAGCGGATCGACGCGGATGTAGCCTTGACCGATGTCAAACGAGTTGGGCGGCACGATCTCGATGTCGATCGCGTGGCTCCCTTCGCCCACCTCGAACGTGCCGCTGCTGTAGGTCGGATCCGCGTAGGCCGCATCCGGACCGACCGGCAGCGACGAGGCATCGACCGGCACCAGCGGCGTCGTGCCGAGGTCCTGGCCGTTGTCGAGGAGCCGGAACTGGTCTCCTTTCAGGAAGTCGTCCGTCACGCTCACGCACGCCTCGCCGTCGAAGGTGAACGGCCCGTCGGGGCTCAAGATCGGCGGCGTGCCCTCCCAGAAGAAGGCCGGCGGCACGGCCGTGGTCGCCGTCCACCCGGCGCCGATCACGATCGGCGTCGGGCCGGCGCGGGTGCCGCCAGCGGCTCCCTCCCCGGGCCTTCCGCCGTTGGCGCCGGAGCCGGCGGCCGGCAGGGCCGCGAACGGGAGCGTCAACGGCAGGGGACCGGTCCCCGGAGCTCCGGACAGGCCGATCGAGACCTCCGTGTCCATCTCGGTCGTGGCCACGACCGGGTCCGCCACCGGAGGCTGGGGCGGAGCGATGGCTTCGACCTCGATCGTCACGCTGGCCGTCGAGGTCTCGCCCGGGTCGTCGGTGTCGAGGTCGCCGTTGAGGTCGCCCGCGACCTGGAAGTCGAAGCCGTCCGTGCCGGTAAAGCCCGCGTTCGGCGTGTAGTCGACGCTCGCCGTGCGCTGCGGCACCTCGGAGCCCTGGGTCAGGGGACCGAGGACGCCCGAGGAGGGTCCGCTGCCGGCGACGATCGAGAACGTGAGCTCCACGTCGTCCACCCCGTCGCACTCGCCGGTGCAGGGGGCCGAGCCGTTGAGGATGAAGCTGCCGACCGTGTCCTGGATGATCTCGAACGTGCTCGCGTGGGCCACCACGACCTCCAGGGGATCGGACGGCGGGGTGGTGTCGCCCGGCGCGTTGATCCCGACAAGGGCGGGCTCCGAGGGAAGCCCCTCGGGGTCCGTCACGACGAAGAGGAATGCGTCCTCGGGGCAGACCGGAACTTCGTCGACGACCGGGCAGGGCGCGTCCGGCGTGTACGTGACCTCGGCGCTCGTGATCGCCGGCTGCTGCAGGATGCAGACCTCGCCGGCCGGGCAATCGCCGTCGTCGCCGCAGGGAATCGCCGACTCCGAGCAGTGGCCCACCGGCGGCGGCACGATCGGCGTGATCGGGCCGAGCTCCCCGAAGGCCGGGTCGCTCACGACCGAGAAGGCCAGATCGCCGCCTTCGGGATCGCTTCCCGTCAGGATGATGTCGAGCGGCGCTTCCCCGTCGGTGAACACGTCTTGGGGGTCGGCCGTGGGCGCCTTGTTGGCGTAGAAGGAATCCAGCGTGAACTCGCCTTCCTTGTCGGACAGAAAGTCCCTGGCCAGGAAGGAGCCCGTGGCGGTGGCGCTCTTCTTGAAGAGCAGGGTGCCGTTTGGCACGTAGAGGTTGGCCGCGACCGAGCAGTCCATGTCGAAGCGCGCCGCCTCGGGCTCGGAATCCAGGCCGCCGTCGGCGCCGTTGACGCCCCCCACGTAGACCATGATCGACGCCGCGCCGATCGCGGCGCCGCCGGCGGGCCCGAGGGTCGATTCCTTGGCGAGATCGAGGCGGCCCACGAGCCGGACCTCCGACGCGTCGGCGAACAGGACGTTGGCGCCGGCCGCGCCGCTGATGGAGAGCGCTTCGTACACCCCACCCGTGAAGACGACCGAGGCGCCGGCCCCCACGCTGATGTCCCCGTACTCCCCCGCCGCCAGGGTCGCGGTGCCGCCGGCGGGCACGGTCACGTGCGGTGCATCCGGCCGCGGATCGGCGACCTGAAACGGCGGCAGGAACAGGAAGACCGGCAGGTCGAGGCCGCCGCAGCCGACGCCCGAGCCGTCATTGCACTCGACGCCCCCGGTCGCGGAGGCGCCGCGTTTGACGCGGACGCTGTCGGCCCGCGCGACGCCGTCGATCGTGACGTCCCTTTCGAGACTGAGCTCGAAGCCGGGGTCGAGGTGGGGTCCCGGGGTGGCGTCGTTCGTGACGACGTCACCGGTCGCCGAGACGTCCTTCTTGAGACGGATGCTGTTGGTGGCGAAGATCACGACGTCCGAGAAACCGTCCGGGGCTTGCGCTGCGGCCGGCGTTCCGGATCCGGCCAGGCACGAGAAAGCCAGCCCGAAGCCCAATCCGAAGCTCAGCGTCGAGTCCTTGAAAGACACTCTACGTTTCATCGTCTCGATCCCTTCCGTTGTCTGCCGTGGTTCGATTCGAGAATCGATCTCGCCCATGGAACCCGCCGGTCGGTGCGCCAGCCCTGGAGCACCGACCGTCTCTTCGGAAGAACATGCCGCCGGCCGGCAACAGGACCGGCGGAGCCAACAAGAGCACAGGCTGTGTACTTTACTACAGGGCCCGAAGCGTTCTGATCTGCGCAGTCCTCGAGACTGCGATCTTCGGGCGCCGCTTCCGCGTCGACCAGGTGGACACCTCGGTCCGGAACGGCCGCTTCGGCGAAGACGGCGGCTCATCCGCCGATTCCGGGAATCGGACGGGGCGGGCCGGCGGCGACGACCCGTGTGCACGGACGGCTCCGATCCCGAGACGATCGGCCGCAACAAGAAACGACCGGCCGCACCTGGAAACGACCGGGCACACCAAGAAACGATCGGCCGCACCCAGAGCCGATCGGCCGCACTAACAAAGAGGTGCGACCCCGTCCCAGGGACGAGGTCGCACCGAGGTTCGCTGCTTGGGGACAGCGGTCGAGGGCTACCGGATGCCCGCGGTCTCCTCGAGACGAGCGAGGCGCTCCTGCATCGCGAGCAGCTCTTCGTTGGCCCGCTTGAGCCGATCGATCTCGTCCTGCTGCCGGTCGATCATCCCCTGCTGCTCCAGCGTGTAGAGCACGAGCTCCTCCACCTTCTCGAGCAGGCGGCCCTGGAAGTGCTGCACGTTGAGCCCTTTCTCCCGGATCTCCGCGGTGCTGGGCACGTTCGGCAGGTGCTTGTGCTCGGCGATGAACGCCGCGAGCTCGTCCAACGACAGGTACTCGTAGCCGGGCTCGAAGACGTAGTCCGCGCAGGCGCCGTTCACCTCGACGCAGTTGCCCGTGATCGTGAGATCGCCCGTACGGGTGAGCGTGAACTCGTTCACGCCGGTGGTCGGGTCGGAGATGATGAAGCTGTTGCCGGCCACGAAGTCCCAGTCGCCGAACTGGCTCGTGAAACGAATGAACGGTGCGTTCGTGGTCTTCTCGAGCAGCAGCATCTGCTGGTTCCCGGCGCTCGTGTCCTCGACCTTGATCTGCGCCGTGCCGTTCGTTCTCTTGAGGTGCAGAGCGGTGGCGGGCGACGAAGTGGACATCCCGACGTCGCCGTCGGAGTCGACGAAGATCGAGTTCGACGGCGCGCCCGGACGGATGCGCAGCGGAAGCTTCGAGCCGCCGGTCACGTCGCGGACGAAGAAGTTCGCCTCGTTTCCGGAGAGGTCCCAGGTCTGGGCCGTGAAACCGCTCGAACCGTCCTGCTCGAGGCGCAGGGCCGGCGTGTTGCCGCTGACGACGTGCAGATCCAGCACCGGCGTCGCGGTGCGGAAACCGACCCTGCCGCTGTTGTTGACGAAGATCGAGTTGCTCGGGGCGCCCGCCCGGATCGTGAACGGCGTCTTGCCGCCGCTGAGATCGTCGATCGAGAACTTGCTGGCGCCGCCGCTGGCGCTGTCGTTGGCCGTCAGCTGCCAGTCGTTGGCGGGGAAGCCCGCGGCGGTCGACGTGTCGTCAAACGCGATCCGCAGGTTGTTCTCCTTGAGCCGGATGGTGTCGAAGCCGAACGACTCGCCGTTGACGCAGTCGAAGCCGATGCAGGCGCTGCCGTCGACGATCAGATCGTCGCCAAACACCACGTCGCGGGTCTGCCCGGGGGGATCGTCGGCCGGTGGCCGGGGGCCGCGGACGCCCTGGGCCGCGCCGCCCTCCTCTTCCGCCCCGTCGTCCGGGCTGACGAACGCACCGTCGGCGATCCGGAGGTTGCCGGACTGCACCACGGCCTCCGGGTGCCGCCCCTCGCGCACGACGTCGCCCTGGAAGCGGGTGTTCTCGAAGTCGTCGGGATCGATGTCCAGGGGCTGCGGCAGGAATCTCAGCTCCCAGCTGTAGTCGCCGTCGGGCAGCAACGCCCCCTCGTTGTCGTAGGGCTCGAAGAACGGCCGCTCGCCGCCTTCGAAGACCGTCCGCTGCCAGTAGTCGCCGCCCGCGACGGTCAGCACGATGCTGTCGTGCCGTGCCAGCGGCGACCACTCGACGCTGCCGGGCGAGACGTTCATCTCGGCGTGCACCTGCGCCAGAACGGGCACGCAGAGGAGACCCGTGAGCAGGGCCGCGGCCAGAATGCTGTTGCGAACTCGATTGTTCCTCTCCACTACCTCGTTCTCCTTTCGGTCGATCTCCGACGCTGGTTCTGTGGTTCGAGTCATGGGATGTTCCGTTTCTCCGTTCCGTCGTCTATGTCTCATCGCGCACCGCCTAGGGGTTGAACGTGGCGACGCACGTCTTGTCTCCGTTGAGCACCACCGTGAGGAGCGGGCTCCCGCCGCTGCAATCGCCGCTCCAGCCGCCGAACACGAACTCTTCGACCGGCCTGGCCTGCAGGACGACCGCCGAGTTCTGGGTGAAGTCGGCCGCGCACGCGCTGCTCGGGCAGGCGATGCCGAGGGGATTGCTGGTCACGTCGCCCGCGCCCGTACCGGCCAGCTGCACCGTCAAGGTGTAGCAGTTGGTGCAGGCGTTGACGTCGAGGATGATCAGGTCGACCAGGGCGACGGCCAGGCCGCCGTAGCAGTCGGTCACCCCGTAGGCGAACGAGTCGATCCCCACGAAGCCCTGGTCCGGCGTGTAGAGGATCTGGGCCGTCGTCGACGAGGTCTGGGAGACGAGCCCCAGCGTGCCGTTGCTCGGCGGCGACTGGATGCTGAACGTCAAGCCGCAGGTGTCGCTGCAAAACGCGGAGTCCAGCGGATCGACGCGGATGTAGCCCTGACCGCTGCTGAACGAGTTGGGCGGCACGATCTCGATGTCGATCGCGTGGCTCCCTTCGCCCACCTCGAAGGTGCCGCTGCTGTAGGTCGGATCCGCGTAGGCCGCATCCGGACCGACCGGCAGCGACGAGGCATCGACCGGCACCAGCGGCGTCGTGCCGAGGGCCTGGC
>JAOTWP010000207.1 GCA_029862975.1 Acidobacteriota bacterium | reverse complement strand
TGTGCCGTCGACGAAGGGGTTGCAGCCATTCCTCAAGAGGTCGCGCTGCTCCTCGGCCTCGTCGCTCACGACGACGTGCGCGAAACGCCGGCCGGCATCTCGTGGCCTCTCGTGGCGGGTCAGGGGACGAGTGTCGACTCGTAGAGGGCGAGCAATCGCTCGGCGTCGACTTCGAGGCAGACGTGGACCTCGGGGGCCTCGTGCCAGGCGGTCCAGAACTCGGGTGGCGTGCCGAGCGCCGTGATCGTGTGACCTTCGGCGAGGCCGTCGGTCGCCACGCGGACGCGAGCGGCGGCCGTCTGGAAGAGGGTCGGATCGATGACGTAGGCCACCGCCGATGGGTCGTGAACGTAGAAGCCGCCGCGGACGCCCCGCGACTCGTAGAAGGCCTTGTAGAAGCGGGTGATGTCCCACACGAATCCCCCGATCCGCGGGTTGTCGGCGGCGACGCGTTGCAGCACCTCGTCCTGCATCCGCACCTTGGTCGTCACGTCGAGCCCGACCATGGTGACCCGCCAGGGGGCGGTGAAGACGATGTCGGCCGCGTGGGGGTCGCCGAAGACGTTCGCCTCGGCGACCGGAGTGACGTTCCCCTCCGTTCGGGCCGAGCCGCCCATCAGCACGACCTCGCGGATCAGCTCCGGAAGTCGGGGCTCGATCGCCAGTGCGAGCGCGATGTTGGTCAGGGGGCCGATGGGCAGGAGAGTGATCTCTCCGGGGTGACGGCGTGCCATCTCGACGATGAACTCCGCGGCGGAGACGTCCAGCGGGGCCCCGGCCGGCTTCTGCAGCCCGGCTTCGCCGAGGCCGTCCGCTCCGTGGACGAAGGTCGGCGGCGAGCGCCGCGGCTTGGTCAGCGGGCGCTCGGCTCCCCGCGCCACCGGTACGTCCGTGCCGGCGAGCTCTACGAGGGTCAGGGCGTTGGCGGTGGCGTTGTCGAGCGTCACGTTGCCAAACACGGTGGTAATGCCCACGACCTCGAGGGACGGAGAGCTCAGCGCCAGGAGGATCGCCATGGCGTCGTCGACGCCGGGATCGCTGTCGATGATCACCTTGACCGGCTCGACGTCGCTCGCCCACGTGGGGCAAACGGCGCCTGCGACCAGCAGCAGGAGAATCCACGCTCTCATCTACGATCTCCCTCCGGGCGCGTGCCCGATCCAGTTCGACGCCGCCCTTGGGCGCTGTGGTGCCTACCGGGAGCATAGCAGCGGCCCACGGCACCCGCCGGCTGGCGGCGTGCACGATCGGCTTGCGGGACTTCTCGGTAGAGATGCGCTAGTCGAGGTAGCCCAGCGCCTTCAGCCGCTCTCGTTCACCGTCATCGAGCTCGGCTGGCTCCGTGCCGGCTTCGCTGAGCTGCTCGCGAACCAGGCCGTCGCGCGAGAGGAAGCGATCCAACGTGGCTCGGAGCTCGCCGAGGGTCTCCGAGTCCCTCGCGCCGAGGGGGTGCAGCTCCAGCGGATCCGACGCGAGATCGAAGAGCTCCTCGGAAGCCTTGGGACCGCGCCTCACGAAGAGCTTGCGGGAGTCACGGATGAGCACCGACCGCTTGTGCGCTTCACTGTGAGCGACGACGTCGCGGGCCCGCGGGTCGAGCAGATCGGTGCCTTGCATCGTCGCGGGCACGTGAATGCCGTTCGCTCGCAGGATCGTCGGTGCGATGTCGATCGACTGCACCGTGTGGGTAGCGACGACACCTCGCGTCCGCTCGCGCTCCGGTACGGCGTCGGGGAGCTTCAGGAGGAGAGGGATTCGCAGGCCCTCCTCGAAGTAGTCTCCGTGGCTCTGGAAATAGCCTCGTTGTCCCAGGGACTCGCCGTGGTCGCTGGTGACGACGATCAAGGCCTCGTCGAAGAGATCCAGGGAGCGCATTCTCTCCACCACGCGACGGACGATCTCGTCCGCATAGAGGATGCCCCCGTCGTAACGTGCCACCACGTTGGCGGCCTCCGCTTGCGACAGCTTGACTGTCCCCTCCCAGACGTCCTTCGGCCGGTGGGTCACCGGAACCTCGGGATGCGGGAGAAACGCGTCGCGGAACGGGGCCGGGGCGTCGTACATCGGCGTCCCGGGCCCGCCGCCCAGCCGACAGTGGACGTCCCTGAGATGCAGGAACAGGAAGAAGCTGCGGTCCTGGGTGGCTCGCGCGTCGAGGAGCTCCAGCACCGATTCGATTCCCTGTTCGATCTCGATTTCCGTCTGCCTCTCGTACGTGTCGAACCCGCGACCGAAGCCGAACTTGGGCGACATCCAATCGAGGCCGTAGTAGCCGAACGTGTCGTAACCGGCAGCTTTGAGGAGCTCCGGCAAGTAGGGTGCCTTGCCGCTCAGCACCGAGCTCGGCGGCTCGACCCCGTGGGCGGCGGGATAAAGGGAAGTCAGCATGGACATGTGGGAGATGAGCGTCATGTTTGCCTGCGCGTAGGCGTTCTCGAAGACCACCGACTCGGCCGCCAGCGAGTCGAGAAACGGCGTCGTTTCCCTTGGATACCCATAGAGGGACATGTGATCCGGGCGGAGGGTGTCGATCGACACGAGGACCACGTTGTGGAGGCTCGGAGCCTCCTCGGGAGCGCAGCCCGCCACGAGGAAGCTCGTCAGGAAGAGAGCCCTGAAATGCGACGGCGCCATGGAAAAGGGTGTCTTTCGGGCTGTTCGGCAGTCAACGCTCAGGATACACCGCTCGACCGGCCGCGGCGCGTGCGCTACGGTTCCTTCGACCGAGCAGGGCGGAGGCCGCGGGCCCTCCCGGCATTGGATCGTGTGGCGGTGTCGGTGCACAATGGCCGACATGAGATCCCGAACCTCGCTCCGTCCGAGCCCCTCGTGCCCTGGCGCACGGCGCCTTCCTCCCGCCATCACGGCCGCGGTGCTGCTGATCGTCGCCACCCCGGTCCGCGCTCAGATCCATCGCGTGTCGGACGAGATCCGGCAGGCGGACCTGGAGCGCGAGGCCGAGATCGTTCGGATGGTGCGGGTGCCGATGCGCGACGGCGTGCACCTCGCCACCGAGATCTACCTGCCCAAGGAGCGCTCCGGCCCGGTGCCGGCGGTGTTCTGGCGCACGCCCTACAACTTCTCCGAGCTGGCGGGGTCGAATCCCGCGCGGCCCAACGCCCGCCTCAAGTACGCCCTCGACGCGGTGCGGCACGGCTACGCCTTCGTGGTGCAGAACGAGCGCGGCAAGTTCTTCTCGGAGGGGGAGTGGGAGATCCTCGGACGGCCCCGCACCGACGGCTACGACGCGCTCACCTGGATCGCCGAGCAGCCCTGGTCGAGCGGCAGGGTGGCGACGCTCGGATGCTCGTCGACCGCCGAGTGGCAGATGGGCCTCGCCGCGATGAACCATCCGGCCCACGCCGCCGCGGTGCCGATGGCTCAGGGCGCCGGCATCGGCCGCATGGGACCGTACTTCGAGCAGGGCAACTTCTACCGCGGCGGTGCCATCCAACTGCCGATGGTGGTGTGGCTCTTCGGCGAGCAGGTCTCGCCGCGGCCGACCTTTCCCGAGGGGACCTCACCCGGCGAGCTCGAGCGGATCGCGCGCTGGTTCGACCTCGCGGCCCGGGTCCCCGAAGTCGACTGGGACGCGGCGCTGCGCGAGCTGCCGGTGGTGGAGATGATGCAGCGCCACGGGGGCGATCCCGGCTTCTTCGCCGCCGCGGCGCAACGGCTGCCGGACGATCCGTCCTGGTACGAGGGCGGTCTCTACCACGACGACGAGGGCTTCGGGGTGCCGGCTCTGTGGGTCAACTCCTGGTACGACCTCGGAGTCTCGCCGAACCTCGAGCTGTTCCGTCACGTGCGCGAAACGGCCGACGCCGACGTGCGCGATCACCAGTACATGATCGTCGGCCCGTCCGCTCACTGCGCCATGTACCGGCTGACCGATCCGCTGATCGTCGGCGAGCGCGACATGGGCACGGTCGACTTCGGTTTCGACGAGATCGTGTTCGACTTCCTGGACCGGTTCGTCAAGCCGCAGAGCGCCGTCGAGGCCCAGCGCTACGACCGCGACACCCCGCGGGTGCGCTACTTCGCCATGGGCGACGCTCCCGAAAGCGGCTGGAAGACGGCGCCGGACTGGCCGCCGGCCAGCCGGCCGCTCACCCTCTACCTCGGCAGCGACGGCGGCGCCAACAGCCTCTTTGGCGACGGCGTGCTGCTCGCCGACCCGGCGGGGGACGGCTCGGATCTCGATCGGTTCCCCTACGACCCGAGGGTCCCGGTGCCGACCCGCGGCGGCAACTTCTGCTGTCTCGGAGGCGAGCCCGAGGGCTCCTTCGACCAGCGGCCGGTCGAGGCGCGGCAGGACGTTCTGGTCTACACCTCGGCGCCGTTCGAGCAGGCCGTCGAGGTCGCCGGCTTCGTCGAGGTCGTGCTGTACGTCGGCTCCGACGCGCGAGACACCGACTTCACCGTCAAGCTGATCGACGTCGACGAGGAGGGGCGCGCCTTCAATCTCGACGATGCGATCTTGCGAGCCCGCTACCGCGACGGCTTCGACCGTCAGGTCTGGATGACGGACGGCGAGGTCTACGAGATCCGCCTCGGCCCGCTGTCGACCGCCAACGTCTTCGCCCCGGGGCACCGGGTGCGGATCGAAGTCTCGAGCAGCAACTTCCCGCGCTACGACCGCAACCTGAACACCGGCGGCAACAACTGGGACGAGACGGAGGGGGTGCTGGCCCACAACGCGGTGCACCACTCGGCGCGGTATCGGTCTCGTGTGGCGCTGCCGGTGGTCGACGACTAGCGTCAGATCCTGCTTCGCCGGAAGCAGAGCGGGCTCCCCCCCATCTGATCCACCACCCGAATACTGCAAGATCGGCCGCCTGGGTCGCGTCGTCTCTTGCATGG
>JAOTWP010000073.1 GCA_029862975.1 Acidobacteriota bacterium | reverse complement strand
GCGAGTCCTCGAAGCGGGCTGCGTCGCGGTGGCTCCAGACCGGCTCGCCGGTGGCCGCGTCGTAGCAGGCGACGAGCTCGTCGTCGCCCCGCTGCTCCTGGGTGTAGAGCAGGCCGCCGCCGACGGCGAACGAAGAGACCCCCGGTCCGAGCGGCCGGCGCCACAGCTCGACCGGCGGCGACTCGGACCAGTCGGTCGCGAGGCGCACGCCCGGGATCACGCCGGCCCGGCCGGGCCCGCGGAAGCCGGGCCAGTCGGGCTCCGCCCGCGCCGCTGCCCGGGGGAGCGCCGCCGGCTCGCCGCCGGCCTGGGCCAGGAGCCGCTCCTCGGCGGTCTGCGACCACCGCCACGCGAACTCGGGAAAGCCGTCGCCCGTCAAGCCCTTGCTGCGGACGAGCGTCCACGCCCCGCAGGCGAGGAGGATGGTCGCGACCATCGCCGCGCGGCGCGGCCCGGCGGGGAGGCCGCGGGCGGCGACCGCCCACACGACGAACGCGAGGCTCAGGACCGGGATGGCGTAGAGGTAGAACTGGAACCCCATGTTCCCCTCGGCGACCGACTCGTGGAGGAAGGGCCGCGTGGCGGCCAGGGCGAGGATCATGAGGACCGCGGCGCCCCAGCGCTCGACCCGCGGCGCCCGGCTCGCGAAGGCCCACCACGCGAGGACGGCCGGCCCGGCGGCCAGGCCGGCGAGCACGCCGTACATCGCGGCGTCGGGCAGCAGCCGGGGGACGCCGAGCCAGGCCACCCATTGCAGCACCACGAGGGCCACGCCGGGCCAGAGCCGGAGCGGCTTCGCGGGCGTCGATTCGTTCTCCGAGTTGGTCATGACAGCCGCTTCCCCGAGCCGAGAAGCTCCCACCGCCGGGTTGCCGCGATGCTCAACCCTACGCGGCCGAGACTCCGGATGTTTCGATCGATAGACTTCCCGCCCTGACGGCGAGCCGGAGCCTGAGAAGATGACCCGAGACCGAACGCGTGACCTCGACCAGGCCGTCCTGCGAGCCGCGCGCGGGATCCGGGTCCTGTCGTCGATCGCCTGGGGCCCGGAGCTCGAGGGGACGTTTCTGGCGGCCTGGCGCGCCGGACGCCGGGAGCTGCCGCGTCCCGCGACGCCGCCGCGGGATCTCTCGGCGGAGGTCGAGGCGCTCGCGGGGCTCGCCGCGCGGTGCGATCCCGGCGACCCGGGCGCGGCCTTCGTCGCGGCGACGGCGCGCAGCTACGCCACCGCCGGCCGGATGCTGGGCGCGATCGGCACCCCGCGCTTCACCGAGCACTCGATCGCTCTCTACGGACGGCCCGACGTGGTATGGAGCCTGCAGGGCTGGAGCCCGGTCGACGCCGCGCGGTTCTTCTTGAAGGTCACCGACGACCTGATCAGCGCCTGCCGCATCCCGCCCCGGGACGACACGATTCCGGCCGCGGAGCTCGCCGCCTCGCTCCGTCCGGAGATCGATCGCTTCTTCTTCGACGACCGGGTCGAGGTGCAGCTGGATCCGGCCCTGGCCTCCAAGGCGATCGCCGGCGCCACGCGGGTGCGGCTGCGCGACGGGGCGATGTTCTCCGAGCTCGATCGCGAGCAGCTCCTGCAGCACGAGGCGTTCGTCCACGCGGCGACGGCGCTCAACGGCCGCAAGCAGCCGGCCCTGGCGTGCCTGAGCCTGGGCGCCCCGCGCACGACGCAGACCCAGGAGGGGCTCGCCGTCTTCTCGGAGATCCTCACCACCGCGATCGACGTCGGGCGGCTGCGGCGGATCGCCGAGCGGGTGATCGCCGTCAAGGACGCCCTCGAGGGCGCCGACTTCGTCGAGGTCTTCGAGTCGTTCCTGGAAGCCGGCCAGACCGAGAGCGAGGCCTTCAACTCGGCGCAGCGGATCTTCCGCGGCGGCGACGTGCGCGGCGGCGCGCCGTTCACCAAGGACGCCGTCTACCTGACCGGGGTGCTGGAGGTGGACGCCTTCCTGCGCATCGCGATCCGCGACAACCGTCCGGAGCTCGTCCGCCATCTGCTCGCCGGCCGCCTGACGCTCGCCGACACCGTGCGCCTGGCGCCGCTTTTCGACTCCGGCGAGCTGCGCGAGCCGGTCTACGTCGTTCCCTGGGCGCGGGACGTCCGCCGGCTGGCGGCCGCGATGACCTACTCGGCGTTCCTCTCGGAGCTCGAGATCAAGAGGGTCGATCTGGACCGGATCGTCCGCTTCGAGGACGAGAGCCGCGAACGGCTCGCCTGAGCGCGCATTCCGAAGTCCCCCGATCCGCGCGGAGGTCCGCCTGGCGACGTGCGCGCGATCTCGAGGTGGTAGGGGGAAGAGCGCGGCGGGTGACGGCGCACCGGCCGGTCGTCTCGAGCCCACCGGCCCCGTTCGGGGACGCCGCTGCGGGGAGGCTCGGGCGGCTCACGGCCCGGCCAGGTCGAAGCCGAGGCCGGGGCGGTCCGTGGGGTAGAGGTAGCCGTCGCGGAGGATGACGGCGCCGGCGGAGGGATCGCCGGCGAGATCGAGGTGGCCGTCGAGGTCGGCGTAGGTGACGCCGGGGCGGGCGAGGGCGAAGGCGAGTCCGGCGGCGATGGCCAGGGCGCACTCGTCCATGCAGCCCACCATGACCTCCATCTTCGCGGCGCGGGCGATGGCGGTGATGCGCAGCGCCTCCGCGATGCCGCCGACCTTCATGAGCTTGACGTTGACCATGTCGACGAGGTCGTCGCCGGCCAGCTGGAAGGCGTCGCGCAGGGTGAGCAGGCTCTCGTCGGCCATGATGGGAAGGTGGACCGCGGCCGTGACCCGCCCGAGGAGGCCGAGCCTCTCCTTGGCGGTGGGCTGCTCGAGCAGCTCGAGACGGGCGCTCCTCGTCGCCTCGACGAAGCGGACGGACTCCTCGAAGCTGTATCCCTGGTTGGCGTCGAAGCGCAGCTCGATCTCCTCGCCGACCGTCGCGCGGACCCCGCGCACGCGGGCGACGTCGAGCTCGACGTCGGCGCCGCCCTTGATCTTGAGACAGCGGAAGCCCTGGGCCACCCGCTCGCGGGCGGCCTTCGTCGTCGCCTCCTCGGAGAGGATCCCGATCGTCACGCTCGTGGCGATGCGATCGCGGAAGCCGCCCAGCAGGCGCCACAGCGGCAGGCCGGCGGCCTTGCCGAGGATGTCGTGGAGCGCCATGTCGATGGCGGCGAAGGCGGCCGGCTGGCGGTCGAGCGGCGGGCGCAGCTGCTCGAGAAGGAGGGCGAAGCGCAGCGGATCGGCGCCGGCCAGGCGTGGCGCGGCGAGCCGCTCGACCGCGTCGAGCACGGTCGCCACGGTCTCGCCGGTCAGCGTCAGGTCGGGGGCGGCGCAGCCGTAGCCGACCACCGGCCCGTCCGTCGTGACGCGCAGGAACACGTTCTCGACCCGCTCCACCGTCTCGTAGGCGATCGTGTAGGGCTCGCGCAGCTCCGGCTCCACCGGCCACGCCTCGACCGCGACGATCCTCATCGCCCCGGCCCTCGCCCCGTCACTGGCGGCGCTCGTGGATCTCGGCCAGGCTCATGCCCTTGATCTGCTCGACGAAGCGCACGAGGTGGTCGATCATCACCTGCCAGTACTTCTCGCCCTTCTCCCGCGTCGCCTTGGTGGGGTCGCCCAGCACTCCCGACTTCGAGAGCTTGCCGGTGTGGGCGTACCACTCGATCGAGTTGCGGGAGCTGAAATCGAGATACTGGTTGGAGAACCGCGGCACCGACCTCCGGGCGCGGCTCATGTCGACCAGCTCGGGGCGGGTGGCGAGCGACGTGCTGGTCTCCACCTCGCCGGCGTGGACGTCGTTCGGGGTCTCGACGAGGCCCGCCAGGTCGGCGTCGCTCGTCTCGCCGCTGTCGACGCAGGTGAAGATGTGGGTGTCGCGGTTGATCGTCTGGGCGGCGAACTGGAGCGTCGGGCGGTTGCCGCCGTGGCCGTTGACGATGATCAGCTTCACGATCCCGTGGCGGGCGGCGCCGACCCCGATCTCGTAGACCATGCGCGACAGCGTCTCCGGGCTGACGCTCAACGTTCCCGGGAACTCGTCGTGATGGTACGAGACGCCGTAGGCGATGGCCGGCAGCACGAGCGGCCGCGGGTCGCTGCAGCGCTTGGCCACCTCCTTGCACATGTAGTCGGCGTCCCAGGCGTCCGTGTCGAGTGGCAGGTGCGGACCGTGCTGCTCGATCGCCCCGACCGGCAGGAGCGCCGTGTCGGTCGCCGCGAGCCGCGCCTTGACGAGGGGCCACGTGAGCTCGCCGAAGAGATAGGTGCTGCGGGCCGGCTCTCCCTGGTCGCCGGCCCGTTCGCCGCTCTCGTCGCCGGTCTGGTCTCCGGTCTGGCCGCCCGTCTGGTCTCCGGTCTGGTCTCCGGTCTGGCCGCCGGCGGCGCTTGGGTCGGAAGCACCGCCTCCGCGATTCGGCCGCGTGAAGCGGTACGGCCTCACGAGGAACTTCTCGCCGAGAGGATCGACGGGCGCCCAGCGGCGGCCCTGGCGCTCGAAGGCTCCGTCCAGGTGCTCGAGCAGGATCTCGTAGAGGGGGCGGCGCAGGAGCGTCGGGATCGCGTCCACGGGCGACGTCTCGGGGTGGAAGCGCAGGCCGAGGACCTCCGGCCGCTGCCGCGCCCTCGCGCCGAGCGCGCTGTCGGCCGGGATGAGCCCGCGCTGCCGCAGCATCCAGGCGAGCTGCTCGACTCCGGCGGCCTCCTGGCTGACGCCGCGGTCTCCCACGGCGGCGAGCGCGCCGGCGACCTGCGCCTCGGAATAGCCGCACCGGGTCGGGTCGGCGCCGAGCACGACCAGCATCGCGACGATGCGCCGGCACTTCTCGCACTTGCCGCACGGCAGGGCGCGATCGCCGTGCAGATGCGCGGCGTGGCAGGAGACCTGGTGGGCCTGGAGCTCGGGGTAGCGCTCGGCGAGCGTCTTCTCGATGCCCAGCTCGGAGAGCGGCCGCAGGAGCGAGAACTGGACGAGCGGCCAGCCCTTGCTGCGGTAGAAGCGGGTGAGCCGCTCGTCGAAGTAGCGGCTCTGGTCGTAGAGGCCGTCGTAGTGCGTGATGCCCTGGTGCCGGAGGCGGCGCGACGTGTCGTGCTCGTCGCCGATCACCAGGTGCGAGACGCCACGCCGGCGAGCGACCGCCAGGGCGCCGAAGAGGAAGACCCCGACGGTCCACAGGCGGATCGGATACTCGTCCGAGCGCAGGCGGGCGAAGTCCTGGCGCACGAACGGCAGATGGCGCAGCATCCAGTTGAAGACCCGATCCGACGACGTCCACACCCGCGCCGTCGTCGCGGCCGCCGTGCCGGCGAGGAAGCGGTAGGCGTTGAGGGCCGTGTACCAATGGCGCCCCGATTCGTTGACGAAGAGCGAGTGGGTCTCGAAGCCCAGCTCGCGCAGCAGGCCGTAGCTCAGGAGGCTGTCCTTGCCTCCGCTCGAGAGGACGGCGAAGCGCTCTTTCGCCGGCGTCCGGCTCCACGGACGCCGCTCCGACCCCGCCGGGCGCGGCTTCGGCGGCTCGGGATCGGGAAAGGCCAATCGCGCCTGGAGGTAGCTCCTCTGCTTGACGACCGGCAGGCGCGCCGCCTCGCCGATCAGGAACGGATTGGGCTCGAGGAGCTTCTTGACGTAGATCTCGCGCGCCGTGTTGGCGGCCATCTCGGCGAGGAAGGTGCGGTCCGTGGCGTCGAAGCCGCCCCGGAAGACGATCTCGCGGCAGAAGAGGCCGTAGTTGAGGGCCACCTGCGCCCCCAGGAGCGCGGCGAGATTGCGGTCACCGGGGTGGTCGGGCGCGAAGACGGCCTCCGCGAAGCGGTAGACGAAGTCGATCGCCGAGGTCTCCCCGCCGGCGACGACCCGGTAGGGCGTCGTCACCCGCTGGGGCTCGATGCGCGGCGGGCCGACCTCCAGCCGGTCGATGGCCAGCAGTGCGGCGAGTGGTCCCGGCGTCCGGCTGGCCTCGTTCACGACGGTCTTTCGGCACGGCGCGCGAGGAGATCCTCGGCGATCGCGGCCAGGGGGCCCGCGCCGTCGCGCAGCACGTCGAAGGCCGGCAGCCCGGTCTCGGCCGTGATGGCGTCCGCGGCCCGCCGGACGGCGTCGCGGTCGAGACCCTCGTGGTTGATGGTGACCGCGACGACCGGCCGGCTCGAGATGACCTCGATGGCCCGGATCTGGTGCTCGAGCGGGTGCAGGGCGTAGCCCGGGAAGCCGTCGTACGCCAGGCGCGCCGGAGCGTGCTGGAGGATGACGGCCGCGGGACGGCTGGCGGCCAGCAGCTCGTAGCCGCCCGGGTAGGCGGGGTTGAGCAGGCTGCCCTGGCCCTCGAAGACGAGGACGGCGGGCCGCTCTCCCTCCCAGGCCCGCCAGGCCGCATGCTCGATCTCGCCGGTGATGAAGTCGCTGATCAGCGAGTCGAGGACGAGCGAGTAGCGCGCCCCTTGCAGCCACGCCGTCTGGCCGGTGCCGACGAGCTCGGCCGGGCGGCCGCGACGCCGCAGCTCGTCGACCAGCAGCCAGGCGGTGGTGCGCTTGCCCACCGCGGAGTCGGTGCCGAGGACCGCCAGCCTGAGCGCGCCGATCTCCTCGATCTTGCCGCTGAAGAAGTGAAGCTCGTCGCGCGGAGGGGGCTTGCGCACGTCGACGAGGGTGACCCCGTGCTCGGCGGCCAGGGCCGCCAGTCCGGGATCCTCGCTGAGGAAGTCGTGGAGCCCGCAGACGACGTGGAGGCGGGACCGGATGGCCTCCTCGACGGCGGCGCGGCCGGTGGCCGGGAGGCGCCCGCCGTCGGTGGCGAGGCCGACGACGAAGTGGGTGGCAGGGAGGCCGGCCTCGCTCGCCGCCGCCAGGGCGGCATCGAGGCCGGCGTGGACGGCGATCCCGTTCGGGCGGCCGTCGAGAAGCTCGCCGGCGTCGCCCCCGGCGGCCGTCGAGTCGATGACCGACAGCACGCGGTAACGCTCGGAACGTCGCACGAGCCCGTGCGCGGTCTTGCCGTAGGTGGTGGCGAACGCGCCCTCGCAGTAGAGGATCGCGTTGCCCTCGGGCCAGGGCGCGCTCATCTTCGTCCCGTCAGCACGGCGACGTAACGGTCGCCCGGCAGGGGCGCGCGCTGATGGTGCTCCAGAAGCACCGCCAGCCCGGCGCTCGAGGCCGGCAGCACGCTCAGCCCCTCGACCTCGCGCAGGAGCTTGGAGTGGCGCTGCATGGCGCGGTCGCTGGCGTTGCCGGCCCAGCCCTCGCTGGCGCGGATGGCGTCGAGGGCGTGCTGGCCGTCGGCGGAGTGCCAGTTGATGAGGGGCTCGTTGATGGCGGTCTCGCGCAGCCGGGCCGGGTCGAGGTCCTCGCAGGCGTCGAGCCCTTTGAGGAACGAGCGCACGATCGGGTTCTTGCCCGAAGACGAGCCCGCGATCATCTTCGGGATCCGCGAGGTCTTGCCTCGCCGGTAGAGGCGCACGAACCCCTTGTGGATGCCGGCCAGCGTCGTGCCGTTCGACACCGGCACGGCGACCGCGGCCGGCGCGTCGCGTAGCTCGTCGTAGATCTCGAAGGCGATCTCGCCGTAGGCCTGGAGCTGGAGCGAGGTGTTGGCGCCCCCCGGATTGGCGTCGTAGGACTCGTGCTCCCGAGCCCATCTGCCAGAGGCCTCCACCGAGGCCTCGTAGTCGCCCTCCACCCGGCGGAGCTCGGCGCCCCGGCCCTCCATCTCGGAGCTGCGCCGGGTGTGGAAGCTGCCGGGGACGAAGATGACGCAGCGCAGCCCCGCGACCGAGGCGGCGAGCGCCAGGGCGGCGCCGTAGTTGCCGCACGTCGCGACCGTGATCGAGTCGAAGCGGCGCCGCATCGCGTCCTCGACCTGCAGGAAGGCGATGCGGTCCTTCTGCGTACCGGTCGGGTTGCCGCCGTCGAACTTGAGGTAGAGCTGGCGGATCCCGAACTGGCGCTCGACGTTGCGGGCGCGGGTCAGGTTCGTGTCGCCGACCTCGGAGTCCATGATGTCCTCGAAGGCCTCGAGCCGGTCGGCGAGCGGCAGCCGCGGGTCGGCCGCGATGCGCCGCTCCTCGGCGAGCTGGGCGAACGGCGAGAGGGCCTCGGGCTCGGCGCCGCCGAGGAGCGCGAGCTCCGAGATCTCGGCTTCGGCGACGGCCGAGGCCGGCTCGTGCGACGGTGGCGTGAAGGTCGACTCTTCTCTCATGGCCGGCTCTCGAGCCCGCCCGGGCATTATGAGTCAACGGCGGCGGAAAGGCACGCGCCACGAACGGCTGCGAGGGAGAGCCAGGCCGTTGACATTGCCGCCGGCAGCGGCATACCGTTTGGCAGGAACTTCGAGAACCAGGAGCCTGGAGAATCGGCATGACGGCGGTGTTTCGTCTTCTTCCAGGGCCTGCCAAGGCCTGCTGCACGGGAGCGCTGTAGATGAACGCACGACTCTTCGTCGGCAACCTGAGCCGCAAGGTGACCGAGAAGCAGCTCGCGGACCTCTTTTCGGACGTGGGCGGCGCGGTCGCGGTCGCGATCCCGCTCGACCGCGAGACGCGGCAGCCCAGGGGCTTCGCCTTCGTCGAGCTCGCGGACGCGGCGCAGGCGGAGCGGGCGCTGCGGCTCCTGGACGGGACGCTCTTCGACGGCCGCAAGATCCGCTTGAGCCCGGCCGAGGAGAAGGGGCGCCGCCCGGGCCCGAGCCGGCCGCCGGGCGCGCCGGCGGGACGAGCCCGGTTCGAGCCGACCCCGCTCGAGCTCGTGCTTCCGGACCAGGAGGACGATAGGTCCTGGAAGTCCCAGGGGGCCGACGAGTACGCCGCCAAGCGGCGGGCACGGCCCCACGGGCACGGCAGGCACGGCAGCGATCGCAAGCACGGGCGGGGCACCCGCCGCCGGATCGACTGAAGCGGCAGCCGCGCGCTGACCTTGTCCCGCGCTCGTCGCGGGCGCCCGTCAACCCGCTTCGGCGGCGACCTCGCGAACGACCTCGCCGAGCGCCCGCACCGCGTCGCGGATCTGCCGGCCGCTCAGGTAGGGGGCGGGCCCGAGTCGCAGCACGCGGTCGCGGTAGTCGCTCCACACGCCGCGGGTCTTCAGGCGGCGGCACAGCGCACCGGCCCAGGGAGACGTGAGCGCCAGGAAGCCGCCGAGCTGCGCGAGCCCTACCGAGCGGTCGCGGCGGATCCATTGCGGGTCGAGGTCGAGCGCGTCGAAGTCCTCGCACAGCAGGCCGACCTGCGCCTGGCTCACCGTGCGGAGCAGCTGCGCATCGAGCCCATGGGCGGCGAAGAAGTCGAACACGGCCGCGCCCCGGTAGTGGCTCGTCGGATCGTAGGTTGCGCCGCCGAACCGGTCGTCGGCCACGCTGTAGCCGACCCGGCCGCCGGGCTGCGGCGCCGTGAGGCTCCCGAACTCGGCGAACCAGCCGGTGGCGACGGGCCGCAGCCGGCAGTCCGCGGGGAAGCGCAGGAAGGCGTTGCCTTCGCCGAGCTGGCAGTACTTGTAGCCGGCGCTCGTGACGTACGCGTCGAGCAGGTCGCGGTCCGCCAGCGAGAAGGGCACGGCGTTGAGCTGATGGTAGACGTCGAGGACGAGGATCGCGCCGTGCCGCCGGCAGGCCGCGGCGGCCGGCGTCAGGTCGCCGGCGAGATGCGCGTTGCCGAAGAAGACGGTCGAGGTGAAGACCGCCGCCGTCCGCTCGTCGACCGCGGCCGCGAGCCGCTCCCCGACCGTCGCGGCGGGCAGGGCCGGCACCCGGACGATCTCGATCCCCTCTTCCGCCAGGCGATCGAACTGCCGCCGCATCGAGTGGAACTCGCCGTCCGTCGTCACGAAGCGCGGCCGCGCGGCCAGCGGCAGGGCCGACAGGAGCTTCACCATCAGGTCGTGGGTGCTCGCCGCCAGCGAGTAGAGACCGCTCGGATCGTCGAGCAGGCGGCGGTAGCCGGCGCGGATCTTGCCGGCCGCCGCGAAGGCCCGCTCCCACTTGTCGTCCACGTGCTCCGCCGCGTCGAGCCAAGCCCGCTGCTGCGCTTCGAGGCCGCAGTCGGGCCAGGCCTGGTGCGAGTGGCCGGACAAGAGCGTCCGCTCGCGGACCCGGAAGTGCCCGTAGTGCTCGGCGAGGGGATTGACCTCGCCGAGAAGGTCGGCGGCGCGGTAGGTCACAGCTGCGACCGGATCGCCCAGAGGTCGGGGAAGACGGGGCGGAAGAGGGTCGTCTTCAAGTACTCGGCCCCGGACGAGCCGCCCGTCCCCCTCTTCGTGCCGATCGTCCGCTCGACCATCTTCACGTGGCGGTAGCGCCACTCCTGCAGGCCCTCGTCGAGATCGAGGAGCCGCTCGCAGATCATGCTCTGGACCGGGTGCTCGCGGTATACCGCGAGGAGGATCGCCTGCACCTCCGGCGAGGGCGGAGCCGGCTCGCGGACGTCGCGGTCGAGCAGGTCCCGGGGGACGGCGTGGCCGTGACGGCGGAGGTAATGGAGGAAGGCGTCCCAGATCGCGGGCTCCGCGAGGCGCCGCTCGAGGCGCAGCCGGCCGGCGCTGCCCGCCGGGTGGTGGTCGACGATCCGCCGGTCGCGAGCCCCGAGCAGGATCTCGACCTCGCGGAACTGGGCGGACTGGAAGCCGCTGGCGGTCTCCAGCCGGTCGCGGAAGGAGCTGAAGGAGACCGGGGTGATCGTCTCGACGACGTCGACCTGGGCCACCAGGGTCTTCAAGATCGTGAGGATGCGCTTGAGCGTCGCCAGGGCGGGAGCCGAGGGCCCGGCCGTCAGTCGGGCGCGCAGCTCCTCGAGCTCGTGGATCACCTGCCGGAACCACAGCTCGTAGACCTGGTGGATGACGATGAAGAGCATCTCGTCGTGCTCCGGCCCGTCCGACAGGGGGACCTGGAGCGCCAGCAGCTCGTCGACCTTGAGGTAGCTGCTGTAGGTCAGGGGCTTGCCGCCGGCGGGATCGAAGGGCATGAGCGCATGCTAAGGGCCGGGCCTGCGCCCTGCAAGGCGGGGAGGCTCGCGGCGCCGCGCCGGCCGCCGACGCGCTCCGGCCTCAGAAGAGCGGCACCTGGAGGTCCCAGGCCGAGGTGTCGCCGCTCTCGAAGCCGTCTTCGAAGAGGGGGCCGACGAGCGGCCGCAAGACGAAGAGGCCCCGCGAGATGTCGCTCACCAGGACGATGCCGCTCGCGAAGAACGGATAGGTGCTCCAGGCGCCCGAGAAGTCCTGCGCGTCGCTCTCCGGGAAGGTGTCGAAGAAGGCGGCTTCCTCGAGCGAGCCGGTGCTCGGGTCGAGAAGCCTCAGGATCCGCAGGCCGCGGGTGTAGTTGGCCTGGTAGGTGTACTCGCCCTTGATGTACTGGTTGTGGTCGATCGAGTCGGCCTCGCCGTCCCAGAAGCCCGCCAGGACCGGCTGGTCGAGGTCGGAGACGTCCCAGGTGTAGGTCCGGGTCATGTGCCCGTTGAAGATCTCGTCGAGCTCGTCGTCGTGAATGAAGTGGCGATGGTCCGCCGTCAGCCAGCCCTGGTGGGTGTAGCCGTGGTCGGTGTAGCCGTTGCGGGAGAGCTGGACCGGGTTGGCCTTGTCCGTGACGTCGACGATGGTCACCGTGTCCTCGTTGGAGTTGAAGCAGATCTCCCGTCCCACGTGCTCGGCGTCCGGGCCGTGGTAGACGACGCACTGGGTGTCGTGGGTGTAGCCGTCCGAGCCGACGCAGCCGACGCCCGCGGGGCTCGTCGGCGTCGAGACGTCGATCATGTGCGGTCCACCGTTGCAGGTGCCGGAGCCGATGGCGTAGGCGAAGCCGGTGTCCTCGTTGATCGCGATGTTGTGGGCGCTGCCGAAGCCGGGGTAGTGGGCCGTCTCCGGGAACGTCACGGGAGGGTTCGTCACCGCCCGCAGCTGGGTGAGATCGAAGACCTGCACGCCGTGGTTCGAGTTGCTGTCGGACACGACGAAGGCGTGGTCGGCGTACACCTTGATGTCGCGCCACGAGCTGTTCCCCGTGTGGGTCGGCAGATTGCCCACGTAGACGGGGTTCTCCGGGTCGCTCAGGTCGACGAACGCGGTGCCGTTGCTGCGGCCGACGAGCGCGTACTCCGTGCCGGTGACGGGGTCCTGCCAGCCCCACAGGTCGTTGCCCGAGCCGCCGCCGATGGCGGACAGGGGGAGGAAGGAGAGCAGGTCGACCGCATCGCAGGGGAAGATGTCGGCCGTGCCGTCGGTGCAGGCCACGGCGGCCTCGAGCGCGTAGGGGATCACCTCGCGGTTCATGTTGCCGTGCGCCAGCGCGAGCACCTCCTCCTCGCTGAGGTGCGGCGCGACGACGCGCAGCCGCTCGGCGAGGAGACACCCGCGGGCGGCCTCGCTCGACGCGCCGGCGAGAAGGGCGAGGTACACCAGGGCTGTGGAAACTCGGGACGGGCTCATGGTCGGGGATCCTCCGCGGGGGTAGCCACTCATCATACCACCGCACGGGGTTTCGGAGGCCGCGCGAGGCGGGCTCCGGGCGGGGGCCGCGCGGTGGTAGCCTTCGCGGGCCATGGGCAGGCTGTGGGGCGAGAAGACCTATCGCGAGGTCGCGGGCCGCGCCCGCGACCGGCTCGTGGCGATCCTGCCGCTCGGCGCCGTGGAGGCGCACGGACCGCACCTGCCGCTCGTCACCGACGGCCTGATCGCGGAGGCCATGGCCCAGGAGGCGGCGCGGCGCCTCGAGGACCGCGGGCTGCAGGCGCTGGTCCTGCCGACCCTCGACTACGCGGCGGCGCCTTTTGCCCGCGAGTTCGCGGGCACGGTCTCGGTGCATCCGGAGACCGTGGCGGCGATGATCCGCGACATCGGCTGGTCGCTCGCGCCGCGGGTGGCCTGCCTGGCGCTCGCCAACGCCCATCTCGACCCGGCCCACCTCGGCTCCCTGCACTCGGCGGCCGAGGAGCTGGCGGAGCGCGGAGTGCTCGTGGCGTTCCCGGACCTGACCTTGAAGCCCTGGGCGCTGCGCCTCGGCGAGGAGTTCAAGTCCGGCGCCTGCCACGCCGGCTGCTACGAGACCTCGGTCGTCCTCGCCGAGCGCCCCGATCTCGTGCGCGGCGCCATCCGCCGCACCCTGCCCCCCAACCCCCGCTCCCTGGCGGCGGCGATCCGCGAAGGCAAGAAGACCTTCCGCGAAGCCGGCGGCCCCGACGCCTACTTCGGCGCCCCCGCCGACGCCACCCCCGGCGAAGGCCGCGACACCATCTCCGAGCTCGGCGCGATCCTCGAAGACTCCGTCCTCCAGATGCTCTCCTCCGGCCTCGCCTCCTGAGCGTTCACCGCCGCAGCCGTGCCGTTCGCGGGGCGAAGGCGAAACTGCGAGTTGCGTTACCAGGCGGCGATGTTTCGAGCTGGTCCTTGGTGGTGGCGCGTGAGGTCGTGAAAAGACTTCTGGGTAAAGGAAAAGAACGGGAGAATCCCGGCGGGATCCGCCTTCATGTCCAGCGGACCGCCGCCCAGGATCAGGAGAGGGCATCCGGGGGAGCGGTCGCATCACTCCGCTGTTGCGGCGAGGCTGAGGACCTGCCGCTCTTTTCCTTTACCCAGAAGTCTTTTCACGACCTGGCGCACGACCGCCTGATCCCCCCTCCGAGTCCAACGAGGCATCGTCGTTGCACCGACTTCTCGGGTGTCCTTGACACCGCAGCGACCCGCCTCTAACTTTGCGGGATGCTCGAAGGCAAGAAGGCCGTCGTCACTGGCGGGGGGCGCGGGATCGGGGCGGCGGTGGCGCGGGCGCTGGTCGAGGCGGGCGCCGGGGTGGTGGTGAGCGCGCGGTCGGAGGGGGAGATCGAGGGGACGGCCGCGGCGCTGCGCGAGCGCGGGGGGACGGCGCACGCGGTGGCGGCGGACGTGAGCGATCGCGAGCAGGTGCGGGCGCTCTGCGAGCGGGCGACCGAGCTGCTCGGGCAGGTCGACATTCTGGTCAACAACGCCGGCTTCGCCTTCTCCGCGCGCCTCGAGAAGACCAGCCTCGAGCAGTGGGAGCGGCTCTTTGCCGTCAACGTGAGGGGCACGTTCCTGTGCACCCGGGCGTTCCTTCCCGCGATGGCGGAGCGCGGCTGGGGCAGGGTGGTCAACGTGGCGTCGATCGCGGGGCGGATGGGGGCGCCGTACATCTCGGCCTACGTGGCCAGCAAGCACGCGGTCGTCGGGTTCACGCGGGCCGTGGCCATCGAGTACGCGGCGACGGGGGTGACGGTCAACGCCGTCTGTCCGGGCTACGTCGACACCGCGCTCACGGCGAGCGCCGTGGCGAACATCGCCGGGAAGACCGGGCTCGGCCGCGAGGCGGCGCGCGACACCCTGCGCCAGCAGTCGCCGCAGGGGCGGATCTACACCGCGGTGGAGGTGGCGTTTCTCGTCTCGACCTTGTGCGATCCGCGCGCCGCGGGCGTCAACGCCCAGTGCCTGGTTCTCGACGGCGGGTCGGTGCAGGCGTGAGCCGCTTCGAGATCGTCAACCCGGAGGCGCTGGGGGCGCCGCGGGGCTACAACAACGGCATGCTGGCGCCGGAGGGTGGCCGGGTGCTCTTCGTGGCCGGCCAGGTCGGCTGGGACGGGCGGCAGCAGCTGGCCGGCGAGTCGTTCGTGGAGCAGTTCGAGCAGGCGCTGCGCAACGTCGTGGCGGTCGTCGAGGCGGCGGGGGGATCGGGCGCCGACCTCGGACGGCTGACGATCTACGTCGTCGACCGGGGGGACTACGCGGCGCAGCTGCCGGCGGTGGGGGCCGCCTACCGGCGGGTCCTCGGGCGCCACTTCCCGGCGATGGCGCTGGTCGAGGTCGCGGGACTCCTCGAAGCCGGAGCGAAGGTCGAGATCGAGGCGACGGCGGTGCTGGCGCCGCGGGGGAAGTGAGATGGCCATCGCGCCGCAGAGCTTTCGCTACGAGCACGACGCGGAAACGGGTGTCGCGACGATCACCTTCGACCGCCCGCAGCGCTACAACGCCCTGACCTTCGAGGTCTACCGCGAGCTGCGCGACGTCCTGCGGGCCCTCGACACGGAGCCGGGGGTGCGCTCGATCCTGCTGACCGGCGCGGGCAAGGCCTTCTGCTCGGGGGGCGACGTCGAGGACATCATCGGTCCGCTCCTCGCGCGTGACTACCGCGGGCTGCTCGAGTTCACCCGCGGGACCGGCGACGTGATCCTCGCGATGCTGCGCTGCCGGCATCCGATCGTCGGCGGCCTCAACGGCACGGTGGCCGGCGCCGGCGCCGTCATCGCCACGGCGTGCGACGTGCGCATCGCCGCGGAGACGGCGCGCATCGCCTTCCTCTTCACCAAGGTCGGGCTCTCCGGGGCCGACATGGGGGCCACCTGGCTGCTGCCGCGCATCGTCGGCATGGGCCGGGCGATGGAGCTGCTGATGACCGGCGACTTCCTGGCGGCGGACGAGGCGGCGCGGATCGGGCTCTACAACCGCGTGGTCGCCGCCGGCGAGCTCGCGGCCGAGGCGCGGCGCTGGGCCGAAGCCCTGGCGCGAGGCCCCGCCTTCGGTCTCGAGATCACCAAGAAGATGGTCCTGCGCGAGGCCGCGATGGACCTCGAGTCGGCCATGGCCGCCGAGGTGGAGATCCAGGCCGCCTGCATGCAGGACCCCAACTTCCGCGCCGCCTACGAGGCGTTCCGGGAGAAGCGCCCGCCCGAGTTCGACCGCTCCTGAGGCCGGTGCCGCCCGCATCCATGCCCGACCCCCGGACCATCCGGCCGCTCCTCGACGACGACCACCTCGGCCTCGCGGCCGAGCTCGACGGCTTCGTGCGCGAGCAGATCGCCCCCCTGGGGGCGCCGGCGGACGACGCGGCGGCCCGCGAGCAGGGCCGCGCCGTGCTCGACCGCCTCGGGGCGGGCGGCTGGGCGGCCTACGCCGTGCCCGCCGAGCACGGCGGCGCCCTCCGTGGGGCCGGCCTGCGAGCCTGCTGCCTGGTGCGCGAGGCCCTGGCCTTCGCGTCGCCGCTCGCCGACGCGATCTTCGCCCTGCAGGCGCTGGGCAGCGGGCCCCTCGCCGACGGCGGCAGCGACGAGCTCAAGCGCGAGTGGCTGCCGCGGATCGCCCGCGGGGAGGTTATGACCGCGTTCGCGATGACCGAGCCGGAGGCGGGCTCGGACGTCGGCTCGATCCGCACGCGGGCCCTGCGCGACGGCGACTCCTGGGTGCTCGACGGCCGCAAGTGGCTCCTCTCGAACGCCGGCATCGCGGACCTCTACGCGGTCTTCGCGACCAGCGATCCGGAGGCGGGGACCCGCGGGCTGTCGTGCTTCCTCGTCGCGGCCGACCACCCCGGACTGCGCTTCGTCGGTCCCCAGGTGCTCGCCGCGCCCCACCCCCTGGGCGAGATCGAGCTCGCCGGCTGCCGGGTGCCGGACGCTCAGCGCCTCGGCGCGCCGGGCGAGGGCTTCAAGCTCGGCATGCGGATCCTGGACCGGCTGCGCGCCACGGTGGCGGCGGCGGCGTGCGGGATGGCCGCGCGCGCGCTCGCCGAGGCGCGGGCCCACGCCGCCGAGCGCCGCCAGTTCGGCCGCGCGCTGGCCGACTTCCAGCTCGTGCAGGCGAGCCTCGCCGACATGGCGACCGGCCTCGAGTCGGCGCGGCTCATGACGTATCGCGCGGCCTGGGAGGTCGATCGCGGGGGCAGCGAGGTCACCTACCGCTCGGCGATGGCCAAGCTCCAGGCGACGGAGACCGCGCAGCGCGTCGTCGACGCCGCGGTGCAGATCCTCGGCGGGCGCGGCGTCCTGGCCGCGCATCCGGTCGATCACCTCTATCGCTCCGTGCGGGCGCTGCGGATCTACGAGGGGCCGAGCGACATCCAGCGCCTGGTCATCGCCCGCCGCCTGCCGGAGTAGCCCGCGGACCGGCGCCATGTGGAAGCCGCCGCAGCGCATCCGGCACCCGATCCCGGAGGTGCGCTGGCCGACGGCGCGGGAGGCGGCCGCGGCGATGCTCTTCTCGCCGCTCCGGCACGGCCCGCTGGCGCTCGCGGAGCGCACCTGGGTGCCGGCCATGGTGCCGTGGCGGGCCACCGGGGACGGTTTCGTCACCCCCGAGATCCTCGCCTGGTACGAGCGCTTCGCGCGCGGCCGCCCGGGCGCGCTCGTCGTGGAGGCCACCGGCATTCGCGACGTCCCGAGCGGCCCCCTGCTGCGGATCGGCCACGACCGCTTCGTCCCCGGGCTGCGCGAGCTGGCCGCCACGGTGCGCCGGGCGAGCGGCGGGCGCACCCGGCTCCTCATCCAGATCATCGATTTCCTCGCCATCCGCCGCCGCCCGGCGCCGGAGAAGTACTTCGGGCGCTACCTCGAGATCACGGACCGCCACCGCGCCGCGCTGGGCGTCGATGACGAGAGCGAGGTGCGGCGGCTCCTGGCCGGCCTGACCCCCGAGGCGCTGGAGTCGGTGCTCGACGAGCGCGAGCTCGAGGCGTTGCGCTTCGGCGCCCGGGAGCGGGTGACGGACATGGAGAAGCCCCACATCCGCGAGCTCCCGCGGGTGCTGCCCGGCCTGTTCGCCGCGGCCGCCGGCCGCGCCCGCGAGGCGGGCTTCGACGGCGTCGAGCTCCACTTCGCCCACGCCTACACCATGGCCTCCTTCCTCTCGGCGCTCAACACCCGCGCGGACGGCTACGGCGGGTCGCGGGAGGGGCGCGTGAGGCTGCTCCGCGAGGTCCTGCGGGCGGTCCGCGGCCGGGTCGGGAGCGACTTCGCCGTCGGCTGCCGGTACCTCGCGGAGGAGTGCATCGCGGGCGGCAGCGGGGTGGAGGACGGCGAGTACTTCGGCGTCGAGCTGGCGCGGGCCGGCATGGACTTCCTGTCGCTCTCGCGCGGCGGCAAGTTCGAGGACGCCCGCCAGCCGCGGGTCGGGCGCGCCGCCTACCCGTACACGGGGCCGAGCGGCTACGAGTGCATGCCGACGGCCGTCTCGGACGCCCGCGGTCCCTTCGGCCGCAACGTGGAGCCCACGGCCCGGATCCGCGCCGCGGTGCGGGCGGCCGGCCTGGCGACGCCCGTCGTGGTGGCCGGCGGGATCCACGGCTTCGACCAGGCGGAGGAGCTGCTCCGGGCGGGGAAGGCGGACATCGTGGCGGCGGCCCGCCAGAGCCTCGCCGACCCGGACTGGTTCGCGAAGATGCGCCGCGGCCGCGGCGCGGAGATCCGGCGCTGCGTCTACACGAACTACTGCGAGGGGCTGGACCAGAGCCACAAGCAGGTGACCTGCCAGCTGTGGGACCGCGAGGCCCTGGACGAGCCCGGCGTCCAGCTTTCGACCGACGGCCGGCGCCGGCTCGTCGCCCCCGACTGGGACGAGAGCTAGCCGGCGGCCGCTCCCGCTTTCCCGGGCCGGGTCTATACTCGGCGCGGGGTGGAGAACCGATTCGACAAGGGCGCGCTCCCGGTCGCTCGCTGGGAGCCGCGGCGGCGGGCGGCGGGCCTGCCGGGGCCGCGCCAGCTCTGGGTCCGGCTGCGCACGGAGCTGGCCAAGCGCTTCGGGCTCGGCCACCGCGTGGACGAGCTGTCGGCGGCGCTGGCCGGCAAGGAGCTCTATTTCCGCTCGCCGCCGCTCGACGACGATCTGATCCGGGCCGTCAAGGCCATCACGCCCCAGTTCTCGCTCCGTGCCGACGAGACCTCGCGGCGGGTGTGGGAGCTGTCGCAGAACGGCTCGAGCTGGGCGGAGTACGAGGCGCTGAGTCCGGTCCTCGACGATCTGGAGGAGCCCGAGCGCATTCTCGAGATCGGTCCGGGAATGGGTCGCTCCGTCGTCTTCCTGAGCAAACGGCTGGGCTGGACGAAGGCGAGGTTCGATCTCTACGAGAGCGACGGCGTGGCTCGGAAGTACCCGATCGGAGCACCGCGCTCCGAGAGCTCGTTCTGCGGCGATCTGAAGCAGCTGCGCCGCGTCCTCGATTACAACGGCGTGGGCAACTACCGCCTGTTCGACGCCGCCGCTCTCGACTTCCGGCTGGACCGCCTGCCCGGTCCCTACGACCTCGTCTACTCGTTCTACGGGGTCGGCTTCCACTGGTCGCTGGCCGACTTCTGGACCGAGGTGCGCGGCCTCATGGCTCCCGGCGGCCTCGCCGCGTTCACCATCCACCACTCCTTCGAGGAGTTCGCGGAGCTGGCGCGGGTGCCGCACTGCTACGTGCCGTTCCGCCGCATCCTCGCGAAGGACCGTCCCCTGAACCTGCTCGTCGTCTGCGAGAATCGGGATCGGCTGGCGGCGTGGGCCGCGCCCGCGGGCCCATGAAGGCCGGGCCATGAAGGCCGGGCCATGAAGATCCACTGCCTCGGCGGCGGACCGGCCGGCCTCTACTTCGGGATCCTCATGAAGAAGGCGTTCCCGGACGCGGCCATTCGCGTCTTCGAGCGCAACCGGCCCGACGACACCTTTGGGTGGGGCGTCGTCTTCTCGGACGAGACGCTCGAGAACTTCGAGGCGGCGGACCGCGAGAGCTACGCCGAGATCACGGCCCGCTTCAAGTACTGGCGCGACATCGAGACCTGGTTCGGCGGCGAGAAGGTGGTGTCGCGAGGTCACGGCTTCGCCGCCCTCGGGCGCCAGGAGCTGCTCCTCATCCTCCAGCGGCGCTGCCGGCAGCTGGGGGTCGAGCTCGAGTTCGAGCGCGAGATCCGCGCGCTCGACGAGGTGCGCGACGCCGACCTCGTGCTCGCCGCGGACGGCGTCAACTCGTTCGCGCGCGCCGCGCTCGCGGAGCACTTCCGCCCCAGCCTCGACTGGCGGCTCTGCAAGTTCACCTGGCTCGGCACCGACAAGCCGCTCTCCGCCTTCACCTTCATCTTCAAGCAGAGCGAGCACGGCCTCTTCCAGGTCCATGCCTATCCCTTCGCGGCGAGGCTTTCCACCTGGATCGTCGAGTGCCGGGAGGAGGTCTGGCGGCGTGCCGGGCTCGAAACGGCGGACGAAGAGGAGACCGTCGCCTTCTGCGAGGCGCTGTTTGCCGACGATCTCGGCGGCCACCGCCTCCTGCCCAACCGCTCGCTGTGGCGCACCTTTCCCACGGTGCGGTGCGAGAGCTGGGTCCACGAGAACGTCGTCCTCGTGGGAGACGCCGCGCACACGGCGCACTTCTCGATCGGCTCGGGGACGAAGATGGCCATGGAGGACGTGATGGCCCTCGTCGAGACGTTCGGGCGGCTCGGCGGCGGGGACGTCGGGGCGGTGCTCGCCGCCTACCAGGAGGCCCGCTGGGTGGACGTCCTCAAGTTCCAGAAGGCGGCCCAGACCAGCCTCGAGTGGTTCGAGAACTCGGCCCGGTACCTCGAGCAGGACCCCGTGACCTTCGCCTTCAACCTCATGACGCGCTCGAAGCGCATCACCTACGACAACCTCGCGCGCCGCGACCCGGAGCTCGTCGCCAGGGTCGACGAGGTCTTCGCGCGAGCCGCGGGGGCGCCACCCGGACCCGGCGGCGGCGCGCGGCCGCCGGCGTTCACCCCCTACCGGCTGCGCGAGCTCGAGCTGGCCAATCGCATCGTCGTCAGCCCGATGTGCCAGTACTCGGCCGAGGACGGCGTCGTCGGCGACTGGCACCTGGTGCATCTCGGCAGCCGCGCCGTG
>JAOTWP010000206.1 GCA_029862975.1 Acidobacteriota bacterium | reverse complement strand
AGCACGAGCGGCCAGCGCTCCTTGAGCGCCACGGCGCCGGCGCGGTGGATGAGGCTGCGGCCGGCTCCCGTGGCGAGCGCGCCGATCGTGGCGGCGCTGCACGGCAGGATGACGGTGCCGGCCAGAGGGTAGGAGCCGGAGGAGATTGGCGCGTCGAGCTCGCTGTCGCGATGGGTCGCGATCTTCGCCGCTTCCGGGGCTGCCAGGGCCGCGGCGGCGACGAGGTCGCCCGCGCCGGTGCGCTCGCGCCCGAGCTCGTGGGCGAGCACCTGGCTGGCGCCGGCCGACACGACGAGGTGGAGGCGCTCGATGGCGGGCTGGCGGGCTAGCACTGCCAGCAGGTGCTGCGGCAGGCGCATGCCCGAAGCGCCGGAGACGAGCAGGGCGACGCGATGCATGGCCGCATCATACGGGACGGCGGATGCCGCGGCCGCTCGCCGCGCCCGGCTTTCGGCCTGACCGGGGGGCTTCCTCAGCCGCCGCGGCGCGTCCCTGGGGGCAGGCCGGCGGCGGCGTCGACGCCGGGATAGGCGACGAGGCCCTGGCCGCGCAGCTGGCGGACGAGGGTGCCCAACCGCTCTTCCGCCGGCTCGACCGCCGAGCCCATCTCGCCGCGCATCTCGGCGGCGATCTCGGCCACCGTGCGCCGGCCGTCGAGCCGCAGCCAGGCGAAGCTGCCCGCCTCGTCGAGCCGGATCCGGCGCGCCGACAGCTGATAGCTCAGGATCTCGAGCAGCTGCTTGAGCCCCCGCGCGGCGGGTCGCGGGCGCAGCAGAACGGCCCTGCCGTCGACCTCCTCCCAGTCGGCCAGGCGCACCGGCGCGACATCGAGGAGGTTCGTCTCGAGGACTGGATCGGCCCCGCTCACGCCGCCGGGCGCGGGCTTATTCGAGCGGCACCGCCGGCCCGGCGCCGCGCCGCATCCGCTGGATCGGCACCCAGACCAGCAGGTAGACGAGCGCCGGGTAGACGAACAGGCTGAGCCAGAAGTGCGGCGTCGCCCACCCGGTCACGGCCTCGCGGGCGGCCTGGAGGGCGGGGCTGAAGTCGGCCCCCAAGACCAGGAAGGCGAGGATCACCGCCATCAGCGACTCGCCGGCGATGAAGCCGGAGGAGAGCAGGATGCCGGCGTTCTCGGCCCGGGTTTGGGCCGTGGCGTCGGCGCCCTGGGCCTTGAGCCGCGCCGTGAGCAGCCACTTGATGAGGCCGCCGACGAAGATCGCGGCCGTCGATTCGAACGGCAGGTACATACCGACCGCGATCAGCATCGGCGACGGGGCGCCGATGAGGATCAGTCCCACGGCGAGGAACATGCCGGCGATGATGAGCGGCCAGGCCATCTCGCCGCCCACGATCCCCTTGGCCATCAGCGCCATCAGGCCGGCCTGCGGCGCCGGCAGCGCGGCGGAGCCGATCTCGTAGACCCGGTCGAGGGCGATCAGCGGGAAGGCGAGGACGAACGCGGCGACCACGACGCCGATCATCTCGGCGAACTCCATCTTCCACGGCGTCCCGCCCAGGATGTGCCCGACCTTGAGATCCTGCATCATGTCGCCGGCGATGCCGGCGGCGCAGCAGACGACGCCGGCCACGCCGAGGACCCCCGCCACTCCGTGAGGGCCGTGGAGGCCCAGGAAGACCATGAGCACGGCCGAGATCAGGAGCGCCGAGAGCGTCAACCCCGAGATCGGGTTGTTCGAGCTGCCGATGAGAGCCACCAGGTAGCCGGCCACGGCGGCGAAGAGGAAGCCCAGGACCACCATCACGGCGGTCAGGATCACCGCGCCGGAAAGCGACTGCGTGAAGTAGTAGTAGAGGAAGAACGTGGCGATCGCCATCCCGCCGATGCCCACGAAGACCTTCTTGAAGTCGAGGTCCTTCTGGGTGCGGTCGCTCCCGCCGGCGCCGCCGACGCTCAGGTCCTTGAACGCCTTCTTGATCCCGTTGACGAGCGAGGTGCGCAGGGAGTAGAGGGTGTAGAAGGCGGCGACGATCATCGTCCCGACCGCCAGCGGTCGCACCTGCCGCGACCAGACGGCGTTCGCCAGGTCGGTCAGCGAGCTGCCGTCCCCGAGGTTCGCGGTGAGCGCCGGGTTGAGGAAGATCGACAGCGGCACCAGCAGGAGCCAGCCCATCACCGCTCCGGCAAACAGCACCGCCGAGACCCGCATCCCGACGATGTAGCCCACGCCGATGAGCGCTGGCGAGGCGGAGGGGGTCGCGAAGAGGATGCCGCCCGTGTAGGAGACCCGCTCGCCGAGGATCTCGATGTTCGAGCGCGCGAAGTCGACGAAGGTGTTGGCGCTGTCGCGGACCAGGTGGATCCCGTTCGAGTTCTTGAACAGCTCCCAGAGCCCGGCCAGCCCCATGGCGCCGAAGACCAGGGAGGCGCCCGTCTGGCCGCCCTGCCCTGCCTTGACGATCTCGGCCGCGGCGATGCTCTCCGGGAAGGGCAGATCGGCCTCGACGACCAGCGTGCGCCGCAGGATGATGACGAAGAGCACGCCGAGGATGCCGCCGATCACCATGATCGCCGTCGCCTCCCAGTAGTGCAGCTCCTCCCAGGCGCCGCTGATGACGAACGCCGGGATCGTGAAGATCGCCCCCGCCACGAGGGCCTCGCCGACCGAGGCGGTGGTTCGGGCGACGTTCTCCTCCAGGATGTTGCCCTTCCACAGCCTCAGGGCGGCCATCGCCACCACCGCCGCAGGGAAGGTCGCGGCGACGGTGAGGCCGGCCTTCATGCCGAGGTAGGCGTTGGCGGCGCCGAGTCCTACCGCCATCAGAACGCCCAGGAAGACCGCCTTGAAGGTCAGCTCGGGGAGCTTGCTGTCCGCGGGCACGAACGGCTTGAAGTCCTTGTCTGCCATACACCCTCCCGGGGTCGAGGTCGGAGATGCGGCGCATTCTATACCAGCGCCGGGGAGGGCCCAGGCGATAGAGTGGAATGCCAGAGGAGGAACGATCCGATGACTCTTGTCTCCGAGCTCGAGCCGCGCGCGCTGTGGTCCCACTTCGACCGGATCCTGGCCATCCCGAGGGCGTCGAAGGACGAGGAGCGGGCGCGCCGCTACGTGATCGAGGTCGCCGAGCGCCTGGGTCTCGACTCCCGGGTGGACGACACCGGCAACGTCGTCGTGAGGAAACCGGCCAGCCCCGGCCGCGAGAGCGCGGCGGCGACCGTCGTCCAGGCCCACCTCGACATGGTCCAGGAGAAGAACTCGGACGTCGAGTTCGACTGGAGCCGGGACGCCATCCGAGCGCGGCGCGACGGCGACTACCTGACCGCCGACGGCACCACGCTGGGCTCCGACTGCGGCGTGGGGGTCGCCTCGATGCTCGCGCTTGCCGAGGCCAGGGACCTCGTTCACGGGCCGCTCGAGCTCCTCTTCACGGTGGACGAGGAGACCGGGCTGAACGGCGCCGCGGGCCTCGGTGAGGATCTGCTCGCGGGGCGCCGCCTGATCAACGTCGATTCCGAAGAGGAAGGGGTGCTGACGATCGGCTGCGCCGGCGGCGCCGACAGCCACCTGCGGCTCGCCCTCGCGAGGATCGCCCCCCCGGCGGGCTCGCGCGCCCTCGCCGTAGGTCTCTTCGGCCTCAAGGGCGGCCACTCGGGGGTGGACATCCACCTGCAGCGGGGCAACGCGATCCAGCTTCTCGCCCGCGCGCTGGTCGTTGGGGCCGGCGGCACGCCGCACCAGCTGGCGGCGCTCTCCGGCGGCAACGCCCACAACGCCATCCCCCGCGAAGCGCGGGCCACGCTCGTCGCCGGCTCCGGGGAAGTCGGCGCGATCCGGGCCGGGATCGAGGCGGAGCTCACCGCGATCCGCGACGAATACCGGCCGGCCGAGCCCGACCTCGAGTGGCGGATCGACGAGGCCGAGGCTCCAGCCGAGGTGTACGACGACGCCTCCGGCGCCGCGGTCGTCCACCTGGCGACCGGCCTGCCGCACGGTGTCGTGGCGATGAGCTACGACATTCCCGGCCTCGTCGAGACCTCCACCAACCTGGCGACGCTGGCCGCGACCGGCGACCACCTCGAGATCCAGCTTTCGAGCCGCAGCTCCGTGGCCTCCGCCCTGCGCGCCCTGCGCGGCCGGATTCGCGCCATCGGCCGGCTCGCCGGCGCCGCGGTCGAAGAGGGCGGCGGCTACCCCGGCTGGAAGCCGGACGTGGACTCCGAGCTCTTGCGGGTCGTCCAAAGGGTCCACGAGCGCCAGCTGGGCAAGGCGGCGGAGGTGGGCGCGATCCACGCCGGCCTCGAGTGCGGCATCATCGGCGAGAAGTACCCCGGCATGGACATGATCTCCTTCGGACCGCAGATCGAGTTCCCGCACTCTCCCGACGAGCGGGTGCACATCGACTCGGTGGCTCGCTACTACGAGCTGCTGACCGCGGTGCTGGCGGAGCTGGCCGGGAGCGGCTGAGCGGCCGGCGCGCGGCCGCGGCGCTGCCCTCGGCGGCGGCTCGACTCGGCCGGACGAGGCCCGGGAGTGATATACTCGAAGTCCGCTTGGCATCCCGCTGGCTCGACGGTGCCTGTGCATCCGATCTTCGGGTACCTCCGACGAGCCCCATCCACACACAACCGATGAGACGGACTGCAGTTCAATCACGACGATGAGACCATGGTGGCTACGGCCGCCTGCCGAGGACGAAGGGCAGGAACACGGGCCGACTGAGAAGACAGACAACACCGAGAAGAACGCGACGCAAGACGATGCGGCCGCGCAGCGGAGCGCCTCGGACGCGGGCGGTGGAGAAGGCGCCCCTGCCGATCCGGAAGAAGAGAGAGCGGCGGAGCCCACCGAGAAGCCGAAGAGCGGCGGAGGCGCGCGCAAGCGCAGCCAGCCGCGCAAGCGGGCCGCTCGCCGCGAGAGCGAGCCGCCCAAGGTGGAGGTGATGGAGCCTCCCAAGCTGGAGGTTCTCGAGC
>JAOTWP010000205.1 GCA_029862975.1 Acidobacteriota bacterium | reverse complement strand
CGAGCGACGGTTCGAACGTCTCCGGCCGCTCGAGGTCGCACAGCGCCGTGCCGACGGCGCCGGCGGCGCCGCGCTCGGCCAGGTCGGCGGCGCTGCGCTCGAGGTCGGCGGCGTCGCGGCCAAGCAGGAAGACCGCGTCGCCGCGCGCCGCCAGCAGCCGCGCCAGCGCCCGCCCCATGCCGCGCGTCGCGCCCAGCAGGGCGACCCTCACGGCGCGTCTCCGAAGAGCCGTACCGCCTGGGCGCTCGTCAGCCGGCCTTCCGGGTCCCAGCGCCGGCGCTGGCGCTCGAAGGCGGCCAGGCGCGGCTCCATGGCGCGGAAGTCGGCGGCGCGGGCGAAGGTGTCCTTGGCCAGGTAGATGCGGCCGCCCTCGGCCAGGACCCGCCGGTTGAGGGCGTCGACGAGCTCCTGGATCCCCGGCCCCGCCGGCAGGTCGATGGCGATCGAGATGCCCGGCCGCGGGAAGGACAGGATCCCCTCACCCTCCTCGCCGCAGTCCTTGATGACGCACAGAAACGACATCCCGCGGCGCGCCGTGAGCTCCTCGAGCAGGCGGCGGGCGGCGCCCGGGCGCTCGCCCTCCGGCAGCACGCACTGGTGCTGCGTGAACCCGCGGCGGCCGTAGATCCGGTTCCAGTGGTGGATGACGTCGAGCGGATGGAAGAAGCTCTCGGGGTGGACGACGGCGCGCCGCGGGCGCCGCGGATGGCGGTGGTAGTAGAGCTGGTTGAAGGCCCACATCGACGCGCGGTTGAGGGTCCAGCCGGGCAACGTGAAGGGAACGGTGACCCGCCGCTTGGGGGCCGGCGGCCGCGCCGGCGCCTCCGCGGCCGTGGCCCAGCGGCCCTTCATCAGGATGCCGCGCCCGAGCCGGCGGCCGGTCGCCAGCGCGTCGAACCAGCCGACCGTGAACGGCCAGTCGGCGGCGGCGGCGCGCAGGGCGGCCACGAACTCGTCGACCCCGGCGACGCGCTCGCTCTCGGACCAGATCCACGGCGACGGGATCCGCTGCAGCCGGACGGCGACCTCCAGGATGTGGCCGGTCAGCCCCATGCCTCCCAGGGTGGCCCGGAAGAGGTCGGGCTCGCGGTCGCGCGAGGTCGCGACGATGCGGCCGTCGGCCAGGCGCATGACGAGCCGCTCGACGTGGCGGCCGAAGGTGCCGTCGACGTGGTGGTTCTTGCCGTGCACGTCGGCCGCCACCATGCCGCCGAGCGTCACCTGCTGGGTGCCCGGCAGCACCGGCGAGGTCCACAGCCGGGGCCAGAAGAGGCGGTTGATCTCAGAGAGCGCGAGCCCCGCCTCGGCCTCGAGCAGGCCGGTCGCCTCGTCGAAGCCGAGGATGCGGTCGGCGAGAGGCGAGGCGGCGACGGTGCCGCCGTCGGCCGGCAGGGAGGAGTCGCCGTAGCTGCGCCCGAGGCCGCGAGTCAGGCGGGCGCCGGCGGTGATCGCCGCCAGGTCCTCGGAGCGCGTCTCGCGCCCGGGGCGGCCGATGCGGCCCCAGCCGCTCAGTGTCTCCGCCCCGGCCATGGCGGGAATCCTACCCGCTCGCGCCGGCGGCGCGGCGGCTGCCGCGTCCTGACGCCCAGACGGACGCTCCGTCCGCGAGACGGCGGTCAGTCTGCGCAGAGATCCGGGAAGAGATCTGGGAGGAGATGGTGCCGAAGGCCGGACTCGAACCGGCACGGGTCGCCCCACACGCCCCTCAAGCGTGCGCGTCTACCAATTTCGCCACTTCGGCTGGTCGTACATCCCGCTCTGCCTCCCGTCCGGCTTCCCACCCTGGATCCTACGGGTTCTCGCCGCCGCCGTCCTCCGTCGCTTCCGGCGGTCCCGGGATTGCGGGCGCCTCGGCCCCCGCCTCGGCGGCGCCGCCGGCGGTCTCCACGACGTCCAGGGCGCTCTCCTCGAACTCGGCGGCGGTGGGAGCCGTCGCCTCGGGCAGGGTCTCCTCGGCGGCCGCGGGTGCGGCCACCGGTGCGTCGGTGATCACCGAGGTCGAGCGCTGCGTCGTCTTGATCATGCCGATCACCATCGTCGTCACGAGGAAGCCGACGAAGGCGCCGACGGTCAGCTTGTGGAGCAGCGTCGTCGCCCCGCGGGCGCCGAAGGCGGCCTGGGTGCCGCCGCCGCCGAAGACCGACAGGTCGGCCCCCTTGCCCTGCTGCAGCAGGACGACGAGGATCAAGAAGAGACAGACGATGACGTGGATGGTCGAGATGAGTGCGAGCACGGTGAGTCCTCCGGGCGCTCCGCTTACGGACCGCAGGCACGGATGATAGCGAGGAATCGGTCCGGGTCAAGGCTGGCGCCGCCGACGAGGAAGCCGTCGAGGTCCGGCTGGGCGATGAGCGCGGCGGCGTTGTCGGGGTTGGCGGAGCCGCCGTAGAGGATGCGGCAGCGCGCGGCGACGGCCGCTCCGAGGATCTCGGACAGCGTGCGGCGCAGGACGGCGTGGGCCTCCTGGGCCGTCTCCGGGGTCGCCGTGTCGCCGGTGCCGATCGCCCAGACCGGCTCGTAGGCGAGCGCGAACCGCTCCGGCCGCGGCTCGAGGGCGGCGCGGAGCTGGCGCGTGAGGACCGCAAACGTCTCGCCGCCGCGCCGCTCCCCGGCCGTCTCGCCGAGGCAGACGAGGGGGACGAGCCCGTGGCGGCCGGCCGCCGCCACCTTGGCGGCGACCTCGGCGTCCGTCTCGCCGTGGTCCTGCCGGCGCTCGCTGTGGCCGCACAGGACCCAGGAGCAGCCGGCGTCGGCGAGCTGCGGCCCGGAGACGTCGCCGGTGTGGGCGCCGCTCGCGGCGGGGTGCAGGTCCTGGCCGCCGAGGGCGACCGGGCTGCCCGTCAGGGCGCGGGCGAGGACGGGCAGGAGCGGAAACGAGGGGAAGAGCACGACCTCCGCCTGGCGCCCCGCCAGCCTCCCCGTCTGGCCTCCCGCCTGGCGCCCGAAGCGGGCGGCCCAGTCGCGCGCCTCGGCGCTCGTCAGATGCATCTTCCAGTTGCCGCCGACGAGCGGCCGCCGGGCGCTCAAGGGCCCGCCTCCAGGGCGGCGACGCCGGGCAGGACCTTGCCGGCCAAAAGCTCGAGGGCGGCGCCGCCGCCGGTCGAGACGTGGTCGATGCGGCCGGCCACCCCGGCGAGGTTGACCGCCGCGACGGTCTCGCCGCCGCCGACGACGCTGTAGGCCGGGCTCGCGGCGACGGCCCGGGCCGCCGCCAGGGTGCCGGCGGCGAAGACCTCTTTCTCGAAGACCCCGAGCGGGCCGTTCCAGAACACGGTGCCGGCGCCGGCCAGCACCGCCGCGAGGCGGCGGCCGAAGGCCGGCCCGACGTCGACGGCGAGCGTGCCGTCGGGGACGGCGCCGGCGGCGACGGTCTCGATGCGCAGCGGCGACTCGAGGTCGTCGGTGACGACGAGCTCGTCGGGCAGCAGGACCCGCGTGCCGTGGGCCACGGCGCGGGCCAGCAGGTCGCGGGCCAGGTCGAGGCGGTCGGTCTCGACGAGCGAGCGCGCCAGGTCGTGGCCTTGCGCGGCGAGGAAGGTGTTGGCCATGCCGCCGCCCAGCGCGAGCACGTCGAGCCGCGGCAGGAGGTTCTCGAGGGTCTCCGCCTTGCCGGCGATCTTGGCGCCGCCGACGAGGGCCACGAAGGGGCGCTCCGGCGCCGCCAGCAACGAGCCGAGCACCTCGACCTCGCGCGCCATCAGCCGGCCCGCCGCCTTGTGCCGCAGGTGCGGCGCCACGCCGACGACGGAGGCATGAGCCCGGTGCGCCGTGCCGAAGGCGTCGTTGACGTAGACCTCGACGAGCTCGGCGAGGGCGGCGCCGAACGCGGCGTCGTTGGCCTTCTCCCCGGCGTGGAACCGCAGGTTCTCGAGCAGGCAGACGCCGCCGTCGGCGAGCCCGGAGACGACGTCGCGGGCCGGCTCGCCGACGCAGTCGTCGGCGAAGGCCACCGGGGCGCCCAGGAGCTCGGCCAGCGCGCCGGCCACCGGGCGCAGGCTCCACGCCGGGTCGGGCGCGTCCTTGGGCCGGCCGAGGTGCGAGGCCAGGACGAGCCGCGCGCCGTGGCCGCGCAGCTCGCCGAGGGTCGGCAGCGCCTTCTCGAGCCGGGTGGCGTCGAGCACCCGGCCGCCGGCGAGCGGCACGTTGAAGTCGACGCGCACGAAGACGCGGCGGCCGGCCAGCTCGGCGGGCGCGAGGGCGTCGAGAGTCGAGAGTCGGGGGGTCGGTTCGGTTGCGTTCATCGTGCTCCTCCGGTAGCGGCCGCCGGCGCGGCGACGAGCTCCAAGAGATCCGCCAGCCGGCTGGCGTGCCCCCATTCGTTGTCGTACCAGGCGACGACCCGGATCATGTCGGGTCCCACCTCCTGGGTCAGCGCCGTGTCGACGATCGCCGAGCAGGGATGGCGCAGGAAGTCGCTCGACACGAGAGGCCGGTCCTCGACCGCCAGGAGGCCGGCCATCTCGCCCGCGGCGGCCGTGCGGAAGAGCTCGTTGACGGCCGCCGCCGTCGCCGGCCGCTCGAGGGTGACGACGAAGTCGACGAGCGAGACGTTGGGGGTCGGCACCCGGATGGCGAAGCCGGCCAGCCGGTCCGCGAGCTCGGGCAGGACGCGGCCGAGCGCCGCCACGGCGCTCGTCGTCGTGGGGATCATGTTCAAGGCCGCGGCCCGCGCCCGGCGGGGATCGGGGTGCGGGTAATCGAGCAGCCGCTGGTCGTTGTTGTAGCTGTGCACCGTGTTGAGCATGCCGCGGGCGATGCCCAGCTCGCGGTGAAGCAGGTAGGCCAGGGGCGCCAGGCAGTTGGTGGTGCACGACGCGGCGCTGAGCAGGCGGTGACGGGCCGGGTCGTAGCGCGCGTGGTTGACCCCCATGCAGATCGTGACGTCGAGGGCGGCGTTGGCCGAGACGATGACCCGCTCGACCCCGGCCCGCACGTGCTGCTCGGCGAGCGCCCGGGTCTTG
>JAOTWP010000204.1 GCA_029862975.1 Acidobacteriota bacterium | reverse complement strand
CCAGCTCCGGCTCGCCAGCTCGCGCAGCGTCTCGGGGGTGACGGCGGGCGCCTCGCGGCCGTAGCGGGAGCCGGCTCGCAGCAGGAAGTGCCGGAAGAGCAGGGGGATGTCCTCGAGCCGCCTGGCGAGGGGCGGCACCTCGATCCGCGCCACGTCGAGGCGGTAGAAGAGGTCGGCCCGGAAGGTGCCGCGCTCGCTGGCGGCGCGCAGGTCGCTCTTCGTCGCCGCGAGGACGCGGATGTCGATCTGCCGCGGCTCGTTCGAGCCCAGGCGCTCGATGACCCGCTCCTGCAAGGCCCGCAGGACCTTGACCTGGAGATGGAGGGGCAGGCTCTCGATCTCGTCGAGCAGGAGCGTGCCGCCGTCGGCGTGCTCGAGCTTGCCGATGCGGCGGCTCTGGGCCCCGGTGAAGGCGCCCGCCTCGTGCCCGAAGAGCTCGCTCTCAAAGACGCTCTCCGGGACGGCGCCGCAGTTGATGGCGACGAAGCGGCCGCCCGCGCGGCCGCTCTGGTGATGCAGGCAGCGGGCCACCAGCTCCTTGCCGGTTCCCGTCTCCCCGACGATGAGGACGTCGACGTCGGCGCCCGCGAAGCGGCGGATGGCGTCGTGGACCTCGCGAATGGCGGGCGAGCCGCCGACGATCAGCTCCTCCGGCGCCGCGCGGTAATCGAGAGCCGACTGCAGCCGCCGGTTCTCGAGCACGAGGGCGCGCTTCTCGCAGGCCCGTTCGACCACCTCCACGAGATGCTCGGCGCGGAAGGGCTTCTCGAGGAAGTCGTAAGCGCCGTCGCGCATCGCCTGCACCGCCATCGAGATGTCGCCGTGGCCGGTGACCAGCACCACCGGCAGATCGGGGTCGATCTCGAGACAGCGGCGCATCAGCTCCCGGCCGTCCATCCCCGGCATCCGCACGTCCGCCACGACGGTGCCCGGCCAGTCCCTGGAGACCATTCGCAGCACCGCGGCGGCCGAAGCCACCGCTTCCACCCGATGGCCTGCGAGCTCGAGCGTCTGGCGGGCGGCGTCGCGGACGTCCGCCTCGTCGTCGACGAACACCACGGGCACGCCGGAGCTCATGCCGACCGCGCCTGCGCCCGCGCCACGGCACGCGGCAGCGCGACCGTGAACGCGGCCCCGCCGGCCGGGTGGTTCCCGGCCCGCACCGATCCCCCCATCTCGCCCAGGATGCTCGCGGTGATCGACAGTCCGAGGCCGAGCCCCTCGCCGGCCTCTTTGGTCGTGAAGAAGGGCTCGAACACGCGGCCCAGGTGCTCCCGCCGGATCCCGGGGCCCGAGTCGCGGATCTCGATCTCGATCGCCTCTTCGCCGGCCCGGTAGCCGATGCTCAGCTGGCGGCGCTCGGCGCCCGCGAGGGCCTCGCACGCGTTCTTGATCAGGTTGACGAACACCTGCTCGAGGCGGACGGGGTCTCCGAGGACGAGCAGCTTTTCGGCCGGCTTGGCGTGGAGCAGCTCGAGGCCGCCATCGGCGCCGCCGACGCCGACGAGAGACAGCGCCGCCTCGAGGGCGCGAACGACGTCCACCGGCTCGCGGCGGTCCGGCCCGGTCTTGCGGGAGAACGTCTTGAGGTGTCGCGTGATGCTGGCCATCCGGTCGGTAAGGCGGGTGATCCGCTCCAGGTTGCGGGCCGCCTCGTCGAGCCGTTGGCGTCCGATCAGCAGCCGGGCGTTGTCGGCATAGGAGCGCAGCGCCGTCAGCGGCTGGTTGAGCTCGTGGGTGACGCCCGCCGCGAGCTGCCCGAGGGCCGCCAGCTTGGCCGCCTGGACGAGTCCCTGCTGGGTGTCGCGCAGCGCCCGCTCGGCGATCTCGTGCTCGGCGATCTCCTTCTGGAGCTGCTGGTTGCTGCGCATCAGATCCGCCGTGCGCTCCGCGATCCGGCGCTCGAGCTCCTCCTGGTTGCGGCGCAGCATGCGCTGCTCGCGCTCTCGAAACGAAGCCCGCTGACGCCGGTACTGGCGGCGCTGCGCGAGGAAGAACGCGGCCAGCGCCAGGAGGCCGGCGCTCGCCGCGCCGAGGGCGGCCGCCGCGCGCACCGAGCCGTCGACGGCGCGGAGGCTGCTCATCGTGTAGATGACCCAGCCGTACTCCGGCAGATCGTCGCTCAGCGCCAGGTACTCGGCGCCCGGCCGCCGCGGCCCGCCGGCGCCGTCCCGGGCGGCGAGCACCGTCATCCGGCTCGTGGTGCCGTCGATAAGCTGGATCTCGACGAGCGCGCTCGGGTCGAGGACCACCCCCGAATAGCGGCGGCTCCGATTGACCTCCGCGAAGGTCCGCTCGTCGAGCCGCCGCAGGCTGCGGTACAGCCAGCCGGGCTCGTTGGTGGCGAAGACGATGCCGTGCCAATCGGTCAGCGCGATAGGCCCGGGCAGGTCCCGCCACGTGCGCTCGATGGCCTCGAAGCCGACCTTCACCGCCGCGACGCCGATGATCTGGCCGTCGCGGTGGATCGGGCAGGCGAAGTAGTAGCCGCGCTTGTTCGAGGCGGCGCCGCGCGCGAAGTAGCGGCCGGCGAGCCCCTCGAGAGCCTCCTTAAAGTAGGGGCGGAAGCCGAAGTCCTGGCCGACGAACGAAGCGTCGCTCGCCCAGTTGCTGGCCGCCAGGGTCAGCCCACCGACGTCCATGACGTAGGTGTCGGAGGCACCGACGGTGCGGCTGATCTCCTCGAGGTAGCCGTTGGCGGCGGCCACCAGCTCCGGGTCCCCGGGCCGCTCGAGGAGCCTCTGGATGCGCTCGTCGCGGGCCACGAGCTGCGGCATGAACTCGAGCTTTTCGAGCTCCACGCGGAGGTTGGAGACGACGAGCTTCATCGTCTCGGAGTCGATCTGGCGCAGGTCGCCGAGCGCCCGCTCGCGGGCCAGGCCCGCCGCCCACCAGGCCGTCAGGGAGACCAGGAGGCCGGCCCCCACGAGCCAGGCCAGGCCGCGCAGCGGGCGCGGGCGGCGCGAGGGCCGCGGCGGCTCGTCGCTGATGGGAGCGCTCGGATCCATGGCTCGGCGCCAGGCGCGACCGGACGGACCTGACCGGCGACACCCGGATTCACGTCGACGTTCGCGCATGCTAGCGCAGGCGGCGTGGATCCGCGTCCGCCGGCCGCGGCGCGGCCGGGAGACCTCCAGGTGGCCGGTGCCTCCGCGATTGGCCAACATCTCGATGTTGGCAAACGATGGTGGTATTCTTGTGGCATGGGAAGCCGGCCGATCCAAGTGTCGATCGACGAGGCGCTCCTCGAGCGCATCGATCGCGACCCCGAGGTGGCGCGGCGCGGCCGCTCGGCCTTCCTGCGCGCGGCGGCGACCTTCTACCTCGCAGCCCGGGAGAAGCGCGAGATCGACCTGTCCATCACGGCCGCCTACCGCGATCAGGCGGCCGTGATGGCCGACGAAGTGGCGGAGTTCATGGACGTCGAGGAATGGCCCGAGAGCTGAAGCGCGGGGAGATCTGGCTTCTCGACCTCCCCCGCCCCGACAAGCGCCGGCCGGTGCTGGTCCTCAGCCGGCAGCCCCTGATCGAGAGCCTGCACACCGTCACCGTGGCCGCCATCACCTCGACGCTGCGCGGCTCGCCGACGGAGGTGGCGCTCGGTGTCGAGGAGGGCCTGAAGCGGGTCTCCTGCGCCAACCTCTGCAATCTGTTCACGGTGCCACAGTCCCGGCTGCGGCGTTTCGTGGGCTCCCTGGGCGCCGGCCGCTTGCGCGAGGTCTGCCGCGCGCTGGCGATCGCCACCGGCTGCGAGTAGGGCGCGCCGATCGGGCGCCGGCCGGGGGCACCAGATCGCCGCTCGGGGAGATCCGCTGTAACGAACGGCCGCGGCGGCAGCCCTTGGTAGGGAGTCACCGATCTCCGGTTGACGGGAAGGAGGGCGAGCGTGGCCACAAATCGACCGGCTCTGGACATCGTCCGCTCCCTGCGCGGCGAGCGGATCTTCATCACGGGTGCGACCGGCTTCATCGGCAAGGTGCTGGTCGAGAAGCTGCTGTGGTCGGTGCCCGAGGTCGGCCGGCTCATCCTGCTCGTCCGCCCGGACGGCGAGCGCCCGGCGGCCCACCGGCTGCGCGAGGAGATCCTCGGCTCGCCGGCCATGGGCCGCCTGCGGGCGCTCCACGGCGACGACTGGGAAGCCTGGGCGGCGGGCAAGATCGAGGTCGTGGCCGGCGACCTCGGCCGCGAGCGCTGCGGGCTGAGTCCGGCGGCCTGGGCGGCGCTCGCGGCGCGCGTCGACCGGGTGGTCGCGAGCGCCGCCACCGTCGCCTTCGACGAGCGTCTCGACCGGGCCCTGGCGCTCAACGCGCGGGGCGCGCTGCGCACGCTCGAGCTGGCCCGAGACGCCGGCGGCGCGCCTCTCGTCCACCTCTCCACCTGCTTCGTCAGCGGCCGGCGCCGCGGCTCGGTCGCCGAGGCGGTCGCGGCGCCCGAGCCGACGGGCACGGCCGATCCGGACCCGGGGCCGCTGCTCGCGGCGCTCGACGAGGCCGTTCGCGAGGCCGGCGGCCCGGCGGCCCTGGCGGCGGCCGGAGCCGCGATGGCGGAGCGCTATGGCTTCCACGACGTCTACACGCTGACCAAGGCCCTGGGCGAGAGGCTCCTCGAGCGTGAGCGGGGCGCGGTGCCGCTGGCGATCGTGCGGCCGGCCATCGTGGAAAGCGCCCTGGCCGAGCCGCTGCCGGGGTGGATCGAGGCGGTGCGCGTGGCGGACCCGCTGCTCGTCGCGTACGCCCGCGGCCAGGCCCGCGAGCTGCCCGGAGACCCCGGCGCGCGGCTCGACGTCGTCCCCGTGGACCTGGTCGTCAACGCCACGATCGCGGCCCTGGCCGAGCTGCGCCCCGGTCGCGACATGACCGGCCGCGACGTGCCCCGCGTCTACCACGTGAGCTCGAGCCGCCATCCGATCGCGCTGGGGCAGCTCGTCGAGCACGCGCGGCAGGGGTTCGCCCGCGCCCCGCTGCGCGAC
>JAOTWP010000203.1 GCA_029862975.1 Acidobacteriota bacterium | reverse complement strand
TGTAGTCGTCGCTGAGCATTCCCCCGATCACGATCGTCTCGCCGTCGGCGACGACCACCGTGTTCTCGATGCGGCGATTGGAGAGCGGGACGCCCACGGACTCCGTGGAGCCGGTGATCGGGATCAGCGCCTCGTTGATGTTGGTGATCTCCTGGAAGATCTCGAGGCGCAGGGCGTCGCCCTCGGTGATCTGGGGAGTTACCCGCAGCGTCACGCCGATGTCCTGGCGCTCGACGTTCACCGAGGACGAGACGGTGGGGGCGCCGGTGGCCGCCTCGACCCGGCTGCTCACGATCGGGATGTTGTCGCCGATGCGGATCTCGGCCTGCTCGTTGTCGGAGGTCAGGATGTGGGGCGACGCGATGATGTTGCGGCCGCCGTCCTGGGCGGAGGCGCGGATGATGCCCTGGATCAGGGAGCCGCCAGTCAGCTCGCCCTCTTCGTCGCTTTTCAGGCTGTCGCGCACGAAGTTCGCGATGAGTGGCCCCGCCTCCGCCCCCAGCGGGCCCGCGAGGGCCGCCCCGGCGGCCGCCGCGGTCGTGTTGTCGGTGGCCGTCGCGATGGTGACGTCAACCGGTCCCTGGACCAGGCGCAGGATGCCGTTGAAGCCCAGCTCCTGGGAGTCGCTGACGTCGACCTCCATGATCAGCGCCTCCACCAGGACCTGCGGGCGCTGGATGTCGAGCTTCTCGATCACCGTCTGGATCGTCGCGTAGCCCTCCTGGCTCGCCTGGATCACGAGGGAGTTGGTGGCCGGGTCGGCCGTGATCGTCAGGCCCTCGGCCAGGCCGGTCACGGCCGCGCGCAGCTGCTGGGCCTGTCCGGCGCCGGCGGCGCCCGACGCCGGCGGCGACTGCCCGCTGATCAGTGAATTCAGGGTCTGGGCGAGCTCCTCGGCGTTGGCGTGGGACAGGTAGTAGACCTGGATGCGTCCGCCGCCGGTCACGGGCACGTCGAGCTTGGCGACGAGCGAACGGATCTCGTCGAACTGGCTCCGCGAGGAGAGCACGATCAGGGAGTTCGTGCGCTCGTCGGTGAGGATGCGGACGCGCGCGTGGGCGGCGGCGGCCGGGGCGGCGGCAGTGGCGCTGCGCCGGGAGGTCCGGGTGCGGCGCGTCGCCGCGGCCGGCGACACGGCTTCGGCGCCGTAGATCTCGGAGATCTGATCGGCCAGCACCCCGGCATCGGCGTGCTCGATCTTGAGCACCACGAGCTCGTCCTGGTAGCTCTCGATGTCGATGGATTCGAGGATCGAGAGGATGCGCCGGATGTTCGACGCCGATTCCGTCAGGATGACGGTGTTGGTGGCCGCGTACGCCACCATGGCGGCGTCCTTGGACACCAGGGGCTTGAGCGTCGCGACGATCGACTCGGCGTCGATGTAGCGCAGCGGAATCAGCCGCGTCACGTAGATGTCGCGGTCCGGGGGCGGCAGGTAGCTCTCGACGGTGCTGACGCTCGACTCCTTGGCCTCGCGGAGGGGGACGATCTTGATGGCGCCGCTGGGCGTGGTAACGGTGGTGAAGCCCTTGACCTGGAGCACCGACTCGAAGACGGCGTAGGCCTGACCGATGGGAATCGGCGTGGGCGAGATGATCGTCACGCGGCCGCGCACGCGGTCGTCGTAGATGAAGTTCTTGCCGGTGGCGTCGGCGATCGTCTCGATCACCAGGGAGAGCTCCTGGTCGTTGGCGTCGAGCTGGACCATCTTCGGCTCGGCGCGCAGCGACGGCCCGGTTCGGCGCTCGGCCGCCGGGTCCACGTCGGCGCGGCCGCCGGGCGTCGGCGTCGCCGGCGGCTGCGCCGCGGCGAGGCCGGCGGCGAGGCACAGGGCCAGGACACCGGCGGCCGCACGCCGGAACCCGAACGCCCGCGAGCGTCGCGTGGCTGTGCGCGAGGGATCCACGCGCTACTCCTCGGGCACGACGAAGTTCACACTGCGCCCCCCTTCCAGGACGAAGTTCAGCTCGTCGGAATTGCCGATCTCCTTCATGACCCGCGCCATCTGCTCGGGGCCGTCGATCGCGACCCCGTTGAACTCGACGATCACGTCGTCGTTCGCGATTCCGACCTCCTCGAAGATGCTCCCCGGCTTGATGGCCCGGACCCGCAAGCCGACCATGGCGCCGTCGTCGCCGTACTCGGGCGTGATGCTCGCCTGGGAGAGGAGCGCACCCGGGTTGCGGGCCACCTCTTTGACCTGGCTGCGCGGCACGGCGAAGCGGTCCTCGGCGATGCGGCGGACGCTGTCGGCCAGCCCGCGGTCGGCGGGCGGCTCCGCGCGCCGCGCCGGACGCGCCGCGCGCGCGGACCGGGACGTGCGCGCGGCGCGTCCGGCGCGGCGGGTCCGGGCCCGCGCCTGGGGCTGCGACACGGCGGGGATCCCTCCAGGCGTCTCGAGGACGAGCTCGCGCGGGGCGCCGTTCTCGGACAGGACGACGCGCCGGCGCTCGATCCGGAGCACCGGGGAATCGTTCGCAAGCTGGTCGCCGACATGGACCAGCTTCGTCTCCCCCGTGTCGAGCATCTCCACGACTGCCACCGAGAGCGAGGGATCGCTGGCCGCCGCCGTGGTGCGGAGCTTCAGGGGGAGCCGGGTCGCCTCGAGATCTTCCTCGATGACCGCGCTGGAGGTGTCCGGGGCGAGAATCGACGCGTTGAACAGGTTGCGCGACAGGATCACCTGCCGATCGTTCCACGAGCGGCTCCCGGGGGAAGCGGGCGCTCGGGCCGTCGTGGCCTCGACCGGAGCCGGCGTCAAGAGCGCGGCGAAGACGGCGTTGGCGATGTTCGCCACGAGGAAGCAGCAGAGCACGAAGAGCACCGTGTTCGCGAGCCAGCTCAGGGTTCGACCCATGCCGTCGTCCTACCTGCGTTCGGTTCGCGTCTCGGCGCTCGACCGGGTCCTCACTTGGACGGGATCGCGACCTTGACCCCCTGTGCTCGAGTCGCCGCGGGGAGTATACCTCCCCTCCGGGGCCGCTCAACGGGATCCATCGCGATTCCGAGGAGTTACGGGAACAATCGCGGCGCCATCGGAAATCGCTGCTGCCAGCTTGTGACACCTGCCGCCCGATCCGCGTTCGGGATCGTGCCCCCGCGGGTCGCAGCCTCGGAGAGGCCGGGCTCCAGAGGCGGCTCCGGGCTCTCCACGCGCCGGTGCGGCGTCTGGTTGACAAGGCCCGGATGGAGACGACGCTTTCCGCGGCCGCGCCGTCCGGCACCGCCGCAGGAGCCGGGGACGCGGACGACGCAGGCGAGGTACGACCCAGGGAGGCCCGACGAGAGCCATGGCAGACAGCGGCAAGGTCATCGGAATCGATCTCGGCACGACGAACTCGGCCGTGGCCGTGATGGAGGGCGGTCAACCGACCGTGATCGCGAACGAGGAGGGCGGGCGCACGACCCCCTCCGTGGTCGCCTTCACCGATGAGGGCGAGCGCCTCGTCGGCGCCATTGCGAAACGCCAGTCCGTGACCAACCCGAAGGGGACCATCTACTCGATCAAGCGCTTCATGGGTCGCCGGATCAACGAGGTCCCCGAGGAGATCTCGCTGGTGCCCTTCGACGTGGTGGAGGGCAAGGAGGGCATGGCGGCCGTCCAGGTGGGGGGGACGACCTACGCCCCCCCCGAGGTCTCCGCGATGATCCTCCAGAAGCTGAAGGCCGCTGCGGAGGCCCACCTGGGCGCTCGGGTCTCGAGCGCGGTGATCACGGTTCCCGCCTACTTCAACGACGCCCAGCGCCAGGCGACCAAGGACGCCGGCGCGGTCGCGGGCCTGGAGGTGAAGCGGATCATCAACGAGCCGACCGCTGCCGCGCTGGCCTACGGCCTCGACAAGAAGGAGGATGAGAAGATCGCCGTCTTCGACTTCGGCGGCGGCACCTTCGACATCTCGATCCTCGAGGTGGGCGAGAACGTGGTCGAGGTCAAGGCCACCAACGGCGACACCCACCTTGGCGGCGACAACCTCGACCAGCGCGTGATCGACTACCTGATCGCAGAGTTCAAGAAGGACCAGGGCATCGACCTGGCCAAGGATCCAATGGCGCTGCAACGCCTGCGCGAGGCGGCGGAGAAGGCCAAGGTCGAGCTCTCGAGCGCCGCCAGCACCGACATCAACCTGCCGTACATCACGGCGGACAAGAGCGGACCCAAGCACCTCGCCATGAAGATCACCCGCGCCAAGTTCGAGCAGCTGGTCGAGGACCTCGTGGACCGCACCCTCGAGCCCTGCCGGATCGCGCTCGCCGACGCGGGCCTGACGCCCCAGGACATCCAGGAGGTCGTTCTGGTGGGCGGCTCGACCCGGATGCCCATGGTCCAGGAAAAGGTCAAGCAGCTGTTCGGCCGCGAGCCCAACAGGACGGTCAACCCCGATGAGGTCGTGGCGGTGGGAGCGGCGGTCCAGGGCGGCGTGCTGGCGGGCGACGTCAAGGACGTGCTCCTGCTCGACGTGACGCCGCTATCGCTCGGCATCGAGACGCTGGGTCAGGTGATGACCAAGCTGATCGAGAAGAACACCACGATTCCCACGCGCCGCAGCCAGATCTTCTCGACGGCGGCCGACAGCCAGCCCCAGGTGGAGATCCACGTGCTTCAGGGCGAGCGCGAGGTCGCGACGGGCAACCGGACCCTGGGTCGCTTCATTCTCGACGGCATCCCTCCGGCGCCGCGCGGCATGCCGCAGATCGAGGTCGCCTTCGACATCGACGCCAACGGCATCTTGTCGGTGTCCGCGAAGGACAAGGCCACCGACAAGGAGCAGTCGATCCGGATCGAGGGCAGCGGCGGCCTGGCCAAGCAAGAGATCGAGCGGATGGTGCACGAAGCCGAGTCCCACGCCGCGGAGGACCACGCCCAGCGCGAGAAGGTCGAGAATCGCAACGCCCTCGACTCCATGATCTACCAGGCGGAGAAAACCCTCAAGGAGAACGCCGACAAGTTGTCGGAGACGGACAAGCAGGGTGTGCAGTCGGCGATCGATGCCGGAAAACAGGACCTCGA
>JAOTWP010000005.1 GCA_029862975.1 Acidobacteriota bacterium | reverse complement strand
ACTCCGCCGTCTCGGACTCCGCCGTCTCCGCTTCCGCCATCTGGGCGGCCGCCTCCCCGCTCCCGATCTCGAGCTCGCGGGCCTCCTTGGCGCGTTGATGCTCCCGCCCTTCCTCCTCGGCCACGGCCTGCCGATAGGCGTCCGCCACGCGGCGCGGCGAGCCGAGCAGGCGCTGCCTGCCGCCGTCGAGCCAGAGGACCCTGGTGCAGAACTCCTCGACCAGCGCGAGCGAGTGGCTCACGAGGACGACCGTGCCGCCGCGGGAGAGAAACTCCTCGATGCTGCGCAGGCAACGATGCGAGAACGCCTCGTCGCCCACCGCCAACACCTCGTCGACGAGCAGCACCTCGGGCTCGGTGTGGATCGCGACGGAGAATCCGAGACGCACGTACATGCCCGAGGAGTAGTTCTTGACCGGCTCCTCGATGAAGTCGCCGAGCCCCGAGAACTCCACGATCTCGTCGAACCGCTGCTCGATCCGGGCGCGCGACATTCCGAGAACGGCGCCGTTGATGTAGATGTTCTCCCGCCCCGAGATCTCCGGGTGGAAGCCCGCCCCGAGCTCGATCAGCGCGGCCACCCGCCCGGTCACCTCGACCCTGCCGTCGCTCGGCCGGACGATCCCGGCGAGGATCTTGAGCAGGGTCGACTTGCCCGAGCCGTTGCTGCCGATCACCCCGAAGGCCTCCCCGCGCTCGACGTCGAAGGAGATCCCGTCGAGCGCCTGGATCGTCTCCTCCGGCCGCAGGCCCGCCGTCAGGCTGCCGTCCAGAAGGGCGCTCTTGAGCGTCCGCAGGTGATAGCCGGGCGCCATCCGGCGGTAGAGCTTCGAGAGGCCGGCGACCGCGATGACCGCGCTCATACCGCCTCGCCGAGGCTGTCCTTCAGGCGATCGAACAGCCAGGTGCCCAGGAGCCAGCTCCCCAACGCCCAGAGCGCCATGTGAAGCCACGAGCCACCGGCCGGCCAGACGCCGCGGAAGAGCAGCTCCTGCGTCGCCTCCGTGAACGGCGTGAACGGGTTGCACCAGCGCACGAAACCGGTCACGGCGGCGCCGAGCAGCCGCGCCCAGCCCGCCTCCGGGAACGCGACGCCTTCGAGGGTGTAGATCACCGGGGTGAGATAGAACAGCAGTGCCAGGACGTTGGCCACGATGTCCTTGACGTCCTTGAAGTGCACGTTGAGCACGGACAGCCCGAGGACCATCCCGCCGAGCAGCAGCACCTCCAGAAAGACCACGGCCGGAAACGCGAGTGCCGGCCAACCGCTCACCGGGAAGCCGAGCAGGCGTCCGGCCAGCATGCCGGCGGCCAGCACCGGCAGCGCCAGAACGAGGTGCACGAGGTTGGCGAAGACGGAGACGATCGGCAGCACTTCGACCGGAAACACCGCCTTGCGGATCATCCCCGCGCTGGCGGACAGCGACACCGTGCCTTCCTGCAGCGACGTCGCGACCCAGATCCAGGGAAAGAGCCCGCTCATCAGGAAGAGGGCGTAGGGCTGAGCGCCGGTCACCCGCGGCCGGAAGATGAAGCTGAAGACGAAGGTGTAGACCGCCAGCAGCACGAGCGGCGTGACCAGCGACCAGAGGAAGCCGAGGACCGAGCCCCGGTAGCGCGCCTTCAGCTCGCGCTGGACCAGCGTCGCGAGCAGGCCGCGGTATCGCACCAGGCGAAGAGTGGACTCGAGCATGGCCGCTGGGACCCGCCGTCGCGCCCCGGCTCGGGTCGCTGCGAGCGGCTAGTCGTCGCCGCGCCGCTGCTTCGCCTCGAGGGCGCGGAGGCGCTCCAGGATCTTGCGGCGCTTCTCTTCGATGTCCTTCTCGTAGTCGACCAGCTCGCCCTCGTTGACGACGAAGACGCGCGGGAACTTCTGCACGTCGCCGCGCTCGTCGAACTGCAGCGTGCCCGTGACGCCTTGGAAGTCGCGCAAACCGCGCAGGGCGCTCCACAGGTCGCTGGCGAACTCCCCGCCCGACTCCTTGACCGCCTCGGCCAGCACCATCACGGCGTCGTAGCCGTGGGCCGCGTACAGGTCGGGGGTGAGCCCGTACTTGGCGCGGTAGGAGTCGACGAAATCCTTGATGAGCGGCTCCTCGCTCTTGGTGTCGAATCCGGCCTGGGTCAGGAAGACCCCCTCCGCCGGCTGCCCGACCTTCTCGATGATCTCCGGCGAGGCGAACGCCGCGGTCGCGAGCACGTAGCCGCCGAATCTCTGGCGGCGCAGCTCGAGGATCATCTCGGAAGTCTCCTCGGCGTAGGCCGCGATGTAGACGGCGTCGGGGCTCAACGTCAGGACGCGATCGATGAGGCCGCTGAAGTCTCCGCCCTCCGAAGGAAAGAGGATCATCTCCAGCACCTCGCCGCCCTGGCGGACGAAGTTGGTGTCGAAGACCTCGCGATTCCCCTGCGCGAACGCGTCCTCCCTGGCGAGGATGACGATGTTCGAGATCTTGAGCTTCTGGGTGGCGAAGTTCGCCATCGTCGTCCCCTCGCGGGAGTCCGAGACGAACACGCGGTAGAAGTACTTGGAGATGCCCGTGAGCTCGGGCGTCGAAGCGGACGGCGAGAGCAGCACCCGGTCGTACTGATCGGCCACCGGCACCGCCTTGAGCGCCTCGGGCGTCGTCACGCCGCCGATGATCGCCGTGAAGCCGTCGCTGTAGAGCTGCTCCACGAGCTGGGCTCCCCGGTCGGGATCGCTGGCGGAATCCTCGACCGAGAGCGAGTACTGGTAGTCCGATTCCTGCCTGAGCAGCTTCTCGAAAGCGAGCTCGACCCCCTTCTGGATCGACTGCCCGTACAGCTGATGCGCGCCCGTCAGCGGCAGCACCGCCCCGATCTTGATCGACTTCTCCTTGGCGCAGCCCGCCGCTGTCACGATCAACAGGGTTGCTACCGTCAGGGCTCGTCGCATGGGATCACCTCCGCTTCGGCCTGCATTGTAACTCGACACGGAATCAAGGCTTTGTAACCCAGGGCCGATAGCGTGTCAAGCGCGCGGCGGCGGGGCGAGGAGGCCGCGCCCGCACGCTAGAATACGCCCGTGGACGAACCGCGGAAGCTGATCCTACGCTGCCCGGACTGCTCCAGCCGTCTCGTCATCGACGGGATCACGGGCGAGGTGCTGTTCCACGAGAAGGCGAAGACCCGGCCGGCCGGCGGCAAGCAGTTCGAGGAGCTGCTCGCCGACCTCGAGCGCGAGAAGATCCAGGCCGAGGAGGTCTTCGCGCGCGAGGTCGCCGCCCACGAGGACCGGGAGCGCCTTCTCGAGGAGCGCTTCCGCCAGGCCCTGGCGCGCGCCGAGGAGAGCGCGGACGACGGGCCGCCGCCGAGCCCCTTCGACTTCGATTGATCGTCAATCGACGGCGAAGTAGCGCGGCGCGCCGGTCAGCTCGACGCGCGGGCCGCGCGGCTCTTCCCGGGCGCCGTCCCGCGACCAGACGGCCAGCGGCGCCGCGGGCAGATCCGCTTGCCGGGGGCCGTCCGCCGACCAGCCGACGATGCGGCGGCGTCCCTCGCGGTCGCCGAAGTCGTATAGAAACGCCCCGGGCGGCGCCGCGAGAGCGCCTCGAAACTCGCCCCCCGTCAGCTGGGCGGCGAGGGTGGAAAGGGCGCGGTAGGCCGGCCGGGGGACGAGCCCGCCGGCGTCGGGAGCCATGAGGCCGTAGCCCCGAGCCACCAGCTGCCACCAGTAGACGCGCTCGACGAGGCCCGTGCACAGCGCCAGCAGGTAGTAGCGGACGAGATAGCTCGCCTGGCTCTCCTCGTCGACGGACACCCTGCGTCCCGCCGGTGAGTGCGGGCCCTCGCGGAGGGGCCAGTTGACCTCCGTGATCCAGCTCGCCGCGCCGCTGTTGCGGGCGGTCTCGGCGATCGCCTTGAGCAGGGTCACCTTGCCCACGGTGTCGAGGCCGAGCTGGCGGTTCTCCGGCGCACCGCGCCGATCCACGTAGAGCAGGCTGGCCACTCCGTCGAGCGCGAGCCCCTCGCGCCAGCGCATGTTGAGCAGCGCGGCGGTCGCGTAGTACTCGAAGTCGATCACCGACGGTCCCAGCAGCCGGACCTCGGGATAGGGCGCAAACGCCTCGCGCGCCCCGGCGACCAGGGTCTCGTACTCGTCGTAGCGCCAGACGCCCCACTTGCTGCGGTTGACCGCCTGGCCGATCTGAAAGGAGCTCCCGAGCGGGGCGAAGCGGCGCGCCAGCTCGCCGAGCGCCGCCCGCCAGCGGCCCGGGTCACGCACCAGGTCGCGGTTCTGGGGCAGGGTGAAGGCCAGCTCGTAGCCCCGGTCGCGAAGCTCGCGGGCCAGCGCCTCCTCGTCGTCGTGGTCGGCGGCCCACGGGTGGAGGCGCAGGAGCACGTGCTCGACGCCGAGACCCTCGACCGCGGCGAGCAGCTCGCCCGGGGCGCTCGGCCAGGGACGCAGGGCCACCCCGAGACCGGTGAACGGCAGCGGCGCGGGCGGGCGGCGGCGCGAGAGCCGGCGATAGCTGGCGGCGATGCGCGGCAGCGCCGCCACGCAGGCCGCCATCTCGCGGCCGTGCGCGCCCGCGTCCGCCAGCCGCACCCCGAGGCGCCGCAACCGCCCCGCGTGCTGGTGGGGCTGATCGGAGAGATGGTCCCAGGCCACCCGGTCGCGGGCCCCGGCGGCGACCGGGGGCGCGGGAATGTGGGCGTAGGCGCGGCGCGGCGCCAGACCCGAAAGCGGCGACCGCAGCCAGGCCTTGAGCCGGTTGCGGATCAGGAAGCCGCGGTGATAGAGCCGGTAGAGGCCCCGCTTGAAGCCAAAGCCCGCCTCCCGGCCGTGCCAGTAGGCGCGCAAGAACGTGTCCTGGTGCGCCCCCTCGAAGATCCGCAACCGGCACAGGTCGCGGGTGCGCCGCTCGATGCCGAGGGGTTGGCCGACGCGGGCGCGATTGAGGTCCACGACGTACACCTCGAGCCGGCCGCCGTCGGGATGCGACAGCAGCAGGTTGCCCACGGACACGTCGCGGTGCCAGACGCCGGCCTCGTGCATGCGCCGCAGCGTCGCGCCCAGCGACCGCAGCAGCTCGTCGACGTCGACCTCCGGGAACCTCTCGCCCTCGAGGCCCGCGTTCAGCGCCCGGAAGAAGTAGCGCGATTCGAAGCCGTCGCGGATGCGCCGCGAGACGAAGAGCGACGGACCCTCCGGGTCGTCGGATTCCACGAGCAGCAGCGGCTCCGGCGTCGGGACGCCGTGCTCGCTCAGGTAGCGCGCGACGCGCCAGCTCTTCTCCGCCTTGCTGCCTTCGACTCGCCGCCGCCAGCGCGCCCGCCAGCCCCGATTGCGGAACTGCTTGACGACGACCTCGATCGGCCCGCTCGTGGTCTCGAGATCGACGCTGTAGAGGTAGTTGCGGCCCCAGTGTACGGTCTCCCGCGCGGCCCCAGGATCCGCCAGCCGCGCGACGGCCGCCGCGAGGTCGGCGGGCCGGTACGCCGTCCGCAGCTCGCCATGCCAGCCCGGAATCTCGAAGCTCTCGACGGCGCTCACCGCGGCGCCTCGTCGAGCGCGAAGACCGCCGGCGAGACCCCGGCGTCGTCCAGCACGTCGAGCCGCTCGCCGAGCCGGGCGGCCAGCTCGCGGCCGAGCGGCTCCGCGCTGCCGGCGAGCTCCGCCTTGACCTCGGGATGGAGCCGCAGGCGCCAACGCCTTCCCGGCCGCTGCGCTTCGGCGGCCAGCAGCGCGCGCCGCGCCGCCCGGATCACCTCCGCGGGCGATCGGTGGCGCCCCGCGCCGCGGCACACCGCGCACTCGACCGAGAGCCGGCGGACGACGTCCTGGCGCTCCCGCTTGCGCGTGATGGCCACGAGACCGAAGGCGACCGGTCCCTCGACCACGCTCGCGGCGCGGTCGCGAGCGAGCTCCTCGTCGAGGGCCTGCCGGACCCGGCGCCAGGACTCCTCGGACTCCATGTCGATGAAGTCGACGACGATGATCCCGGCGAGGTCCCGGAGCCGGAGCTGCCGGGCGACCTCCACCGCAGCCTCCTCGTTGGTCGCCAACGCCGTGGCTTCGAGGTTGGCGGCGCCCAGGTCGCGGCCCGAGTTGACGTCGATGGCCACGAGGGCCTCCGTCGGCTCGATCACGAGCGAGCCCCCGGACGGCAGGGCGATCCGCCGGTTCCACAGGTTCTCGAGCTGCCGCTCCACGCCGAAGCTCTCGAACAGCGAGGTGCCGCCGTCGTGGACCCGGACGCGGTCGACGAGGGCCGGGGCCACGTGCTCGAGGGCGGCGACGACCGCGCTCTCGCGATCGCTCGAGTCCACCCAGATCTCGGCCAGGGCGGCGCTCGCCCGGTCGCGCAGCCAGCGCTCGACCGAATCGAGCTCGCGGTGGAGCCGGCGCGGAGGCACGGCGCCCGCGGCGGCATTCTCGATCGCCGTCCAGTGCTCGCTGAGCCGCGCCGCCTCCGCCGCGAGCTCTCCGGCCGCGACCCCGACGGCGGCGGTGCGCACGATCCACCCGACGGCGGCGCTGCCGGCCGCCTCGACCGCGGCCTTGAGGCGTTGTCGCTCGTCTTCGTCGTCGATCCGCGTCGACAGCGCCACGCCCTCGCCCGGCGCCACGAGAACGAGGTGGCGGCCGGGCAGGGTGGCACCGCGCCGCACCCGCGCCCCTTTGCCCGGCAGCTGGTCGCGCAGGATCTGGACGATCACGGGCTGGTGCGCCGCGAGTCCGCCGCCGCCGGCCGCCCCGACGTCGAAGTCGTCCTCGTGGAGGAAGGCGTTGCGCTCGAGTCCGATGTCCACGAAGGCGGCGTCGATCGCCGGCACGAGCCGCCGCACCCGGCCGAGGTGGATCTCCCCGACCCGCGACGGCTGCTGGCCCTCGACGTGGATCTCGGCCAGCCGGTCCCCCTCGAGCAGCGCGAGGCGGAGCCCCTGCGGATCGCTCTCGAGGAGAAGCCGCAGGCGAGACGGATCGGCGGACGGGTCAGCGGTTGACATACCGCCTGAGATCCACGCCCAGGATCATCCCCGTGGCGAGGAAGCTGGCGAGGGTGAACGAGCCGCCGTAGGAGAGGAAGGGCAGGGGGATCCCGGTAATGGGGACGAGGCCGACCACCATGGCCGTGTTGTAGGCGACGTGGAAGGCGAACCCGGCGAGGAGTCCCACGACGAGCAGGATCCCCGTGCGGTCGCGGGCGCGAACCGCGACCATGGCGCCGTTGAAGATGAAGATCCCGTACAGAACGAGAACCGAGGCGACGCCGAGGAAGCCCCACTCCTCGGCCAGAACGGCGAAGACGAAGTCGGTGTGGCGGGCGGGAAGGAAGCGCAGCTGGCTCTGGGTGCCCTGCATGTAGCCGCGCCCTACGATCTGGCCCGAGCCGACCGCGATCTTGCTCTGGCGCAGCTGATAGCCGGCGCCCAGCGGGTCTCGGCCCGGATCCAGAAAGGTCATCACGCGGCCCTTCTGGTAGTCGAGCATCACGAAGTTCCACAGGACCCCGCCGGCGACCAGCGCCAGCAGGGCGGCCGCCACGATCACCTGCCAGCGGACGCCGGCCACGAACAGCATTCCGGCCAGCATGGGGAGGAACATCGCGGCGCTGCCGAGATCTTTCTGGAGGACGATCAGGGCCATCGGTACGGCGACCAGGCCGCAGGCGCCGGCGATCTCGTGCAGCCGGAGGTAGCGCCGGTTGGTCGCCGCCAGGTAGCGGGCGAGCAGCAGCGCCGTCGTCAGCTTCGCGAACTCGGAAGGCTGCAGCCCGAAGCTGCCGATGCCGAACCAGCTCCTCGCGCCGCCGCGCTCGGTCCCCAGAAACAGCACCGCGGCGAGGGCGAGGAGACCGCCGACGTAGAGCGGCAGCGAGAACTTGGTCAGGCTCTGGTAGTCGACGCCGAGCGCCGCGAACAGGGCCAGCAGGCCGAGCGCCACCCACACCGCCTGGCGTGGCAGGTAATCCACCGCGAGCTCCGAGCTCGCGCTGTGGACGGTGGCCAGGCCGATCGCCGCCAGCAGCAGCGCCAGCGCCAGCAGGACCCAGCGTACGTCGGCCAGGTGGCGCAGCAGGGGGCGGTCGTCAGCGAGGGTCAGGGTCACCGAAGTAGGACTCGTAGATCCGTTTGGCGAGAGGTGCGGCGGCATCCGAGCCGTGCCCGCCGTGCTCGACGAACGCCACGACGACCAGCCGGGGGTCGTCGACCGGCGCGAACGACACGAACCACGCGTGGTCGCGGTGCTCCTCCGGCAGATCCTCGTTGCGCGTCCAGGTGCGCTGCTCGACGACCTGGGCCGTGCCGGTCTTGCCGGCGATCTGCACGTAGGGCAGGCGCACGGAGGACCCCGTGCCGTGCTCTTCGTTGACCACCGCCCACATGGCCTCGCGCACCAGCGCGATCGCGTCCGGATCGACGGCGATGGGGGCGCTCGGCGCCGACCTGCCGCCGCGCGCCAGGTGCGGCCGCACGAGGCGTCCGCCGTTGGCCAGCGCCGCCGTCATGCCGGCCAGCTGGAGGGGCGTCACGAGGATCGGGCCCTGGCCGATCGCCACCGAGATCGTCTCGCCGGGATACCAGGGCGAGCCACGCCTGGCGAGGCTCCACTCGGTGTCCGGAATCAGCCCGGCCTTCTCCCCGGGGATGTCGAAGCCGGTCGGGCCGCCGAGCCCGAACAGGCGCGCGTAGTGGGCGATCCGGTTGATTCCGAGCTTCTGTCCCAGGTGGTAGAAGTAGACGTCGCACGACTCCTTGATGGCCTTGCGCAGGTTGACCCAGCCGTGGCCGCGCCGCAGCCAGCAGCGGTTGCGCCGGTTGTAGATGGTCGTCGATCCGGAGCAGAACACCGAGTCCGTGGGGCTCACCGTTCCCTCGCTCAGGCCGGCCACGGCGAGGACCATCTTGAAGACCGAGCCCGGGGGGTGGGCGTTCTGGATCGTGCGATTCTGCAGCGGGTGGTAGGGGGAATCGATCAGCTCCCGCCACTGCTCGTCGTCGAGTCGCCGCGTGAAGAGGTTGGGGTTGTAGGAGGGCGCCGAGACGAGCATCAGCACTTCACCGCTGCGCGGGTCGAGGGCGACGGCCGCACCGGCGCGCTCCCCCAGGTAGCGCGCCGCTTCCTGCTGCAGCTCGAGGTCGAGGGTCAGGTGCAGGTTCTTGCCCGCCACGGCGGCTTCGCGGCCGTGCTCTTCGCGGGTGCGGCCGCGCGAGTCCACGATCAGCTCGCGCTCGCCGTCCCTGCCCCGCAGGTGCAGGTCGAAGACCCGCTCCATTCCCTTGCGCCCCACGAGATCCCCGGGTTGATAGGCGCCGGGACGGCGCGCGAGGTCCTCTTCCGTGGCCTCGCCCAGGTAGCCGAGGGCGTGGGCCGTCAGCGGCCCGTGCCGGTAGAGCCGCAGGTGCTCGACGTCGATCTCGAACTCCGGGTACTCGAGCTGCGCCACGGAGACTTGCGACACGTCCGCCAGGGTGAGGTTCTCGGCCAGCAGGACGGGCTCGAACCGAGACCGCCCGCTGTGCCGCTCGACGGCGGAGCGCAGCTCGGACGGCTCCCGCTCCAGGACGGCCGCCGCGAACGCGAGCGCCCGCTCGACGTTCGCGCTGCGGCTGCCGTCGAGCAGCAGGTTGTAGCTGGGGACGTTGTCGACGAGCAGGCGATCGTCCCGGTCGTAGATGAGCCCGCGCGGCGCCTTGATCGGAACCCGCCGCAGCCGGTTGTTCTCGGCCAGCCCGCGGTAGAAGTCCCCGCCGACGACCTGGACCCGCCAGTAGCCGGTCGCGATGATGATCATGAGCGCGGCAAAGAACACCTGCAGCCGCGGGATGCGCGAGACCAGGTTCTCTCTCTCTTCGCGAACGCGCTTCATCTGTCGAGCCGGATCTTCGTGCGCCGCGTGTGGCGCCACAGGTCGAGCCTGTTGGCCAGGCGCTGCCGGAGGTGGAACAGGATCGCGCCGAGGACGCCCGTCGCCGCGACCTTGACCGCCAGCCAGCGGTAGGCAGAGGTCTCGGGGGCGGCGAGAAGCACGAGGCTCAATCCCAGGAAGAGACCTTGCTGAACGAGGGCGGCGGCGGCGAAGAAGAGCGCCGCCCCGGCCGCGCGCTCGATGACGACGCGCTGGGCGGCCAGGGCCGCACCGTAGCCGATCATCGTATCAATCGCCCCGAAGAGGCCGAAGGGCGTTCCCGCCACCGCGTCCGTCGCCCAGCCGGCCGCCAGGCCGGCGGCGAGGCCGCTCAGGGTGTTGCCGTCGAGGGCGGCGAAGAGGACGACGATCAGCATGAGGTCGAGGATGAGCGGCCACTCGCTGACGAGACGGGTGCCGATCAAGTGCAGCGTGACCGCCACCAGCAGCGCCCCCGCGAACTCGAGCAGGCGCTTCATCGCACCGCGTCCGGGGTGGGCGCCGCCGGATCGCGCAGCGCTTCCGGCAGCTCCTCGGGCTCCAGGATGTAGACGTGATCCACGGTGGCGAAGTCGACGGCCGGCGCGAGCTCCACCTCGTAGAAGAGCTCGTTGCCGGCCTCGGCGCGGGTGACCGTGCCGACGGCGATGCCGCGCGGGTAGACGCCGTCGATCCCGGCGGTCACGACCCGATCGCCCACCACGAGGTCGGCCTGCAAGGGGATGAACTGCAGGGCGAGCCCGCCCGAGCTGCCGCGCACGACCCCCTGCCGGCGGGTGCGCTCGACCATCACGCCGACGCTCGCCGACCGGTCGATGATGAGCTGGACCCGGGCGTAGCGCCCGCTGACCCCGACCACGCGGCCCACCAGGCCGGCGTCGGTGATCACCGGGTCGTTGTGGCCGACGCCGGCCGCGCCCAACCGAACCAGCATCGTGCGCGGCCACGAGACGCGATCGCTGTAGACCACGTCGGCCAGACGCACCGTCCTGCCGCTCGCCCGGCCGTAGTCGACGGCGGCCGCGAGGCGCTCGAGGTCCGCCGTGACGCCGAGGTTGCGCACCGCCAGCTGGCGCAGACGCTCGTTCTCGCGCCGCAGACGGTCGTTCTCGCTCAGCAGCCGGCGCCGGGTGGTCCAGTAGACCGCGAGGCCCGAGACCGCGTCCGCCGCCCCGTCGACCAGAGCGGCCAGGGGGGCGATGCCGCGCATCCAGGCGCCGGCGAGAAGCGTCTGGCCGCCGTCGGCCGCCGGCACCTGCGCCCCGAGGAGCAGCAGCTGCCCGAGCACCACGACGACGACGACGAGGCGGGTCCGTTTCTCGGTCACGGCGGTGAGGTCACCCGCCTACCGGATCGAGACCTTGCGCAGCAGGGCGATGTCTTCGAGGACCTTGCCCGTCCCCAGGACGACGGACGACAGGGGGTCCTCGGCGATCACCACCGGCAGACCCGTCTCGTTGCGGAGGCGCTGGTCGAGACCGCGCAGCAGGGCGCCGCCGCCCGAGAGCACGATGCCCTTGTCCATGATGTCGGCCGAAAGCTCGGGCGGCGTGCGCTCGAGGGCCGACTTGACGGCCTCCACGATCGTCGCCACCGGCTCCGCCAACGCCTCCCGGATCTCCTCGTCCGTCGTCGGGAGGGTCTTCGGCACCCCCTCGATGAGGTCGCGGCCCTTGATCTCGACCTGGATCTCCTCCTTGAGCGGAAAGGCCGAACCGACCTCCATCTTGACCCTCTCGGCCGTGCGCTCGCCGATCAGGAGACTGTACTTGCGCTTGAGGTACTGGATGATCCCGTCGTCCATCTCGTTGCCGGCGATGCGCACCGACCGCGAGTACACGGTGCCGGCGAGCGAGATGACCGCCACGTCCGTCGTCCCGCCGCCGATGTCGACGATCATGTTGCCGGACGGCTCGGTGATCGGCAGGCCGGCGCCGATCGCCGCCATCATGGCCTGCTCGACGAGGAAGACCTCGGAGGCGCCGGCGCGCATGGCGGAGTCGCGCACGGCTCGCTTCTCGACCTGGGTGATCTCCGACGGCACCCCGATGACGATCCGCGGATGAACGTACATCTTCCGGCCGTGGGCCTTCTTGATGAAGTACTCGAGCATCCGCTCGGTGACCTCGAAGTCGGCGATGACGCCGTCTTTCATGGGCCGCACCGACTTGATGTTCCCCGGCGTACGGCCGAGCATCTCCTTGGCCTCGCCGCCGACCGCCTCGATGCGGTTGGTCAAGGTGTTGATGACGACCACCGAGGGCTCGCGGACGACGATCCCCTTGTTGCGGGCGTAGACGAGCGTGTTCGCCGTTCCCAGGTCGATTGCCAGGTCATTGGAGAACTGGCGAAAGAACTTCGCGAAAAACATTCGGACCCCTATCGTGCTCGCCCGGCCGCGCTCAGCCGGCCGCTTCGTCGCCGGCCGTGGGAATCGGCTCGTCCTCGACCTCGGCAGCCGGCCGAGTGACGCGGAAGCGCCGCGCCGTGCTCCAGGGTCCCATGACCCCGCCGTCGCTGATCGCTGCCACCCGCCACAGGAACAGCCCGTCGCCCCGCAGGCCGAGCGTCGCGCGCGTCGAAGAGCGGTCTTCGACGTCGATGATGTTGCGCACGAAGAGGCGGTTGCGACCGACCTGCAGGGCGTAGCGCTTGGCCCCCGGCACCGGCTGCCAGCTCAGGACCACGCGGTCGTGATCGTCCATGCTGAGCTCCAGGTTCTCTCCCGGGTCGACCGGCAGGGGCGCCGCCGGCAGGCGGCGCTTCTCGGAAAGGGCCCGGCCCGTCTGCACGACCTGCTCGAGCTGCCGCAGGTTGCGGCGCTGGCCGGTGCTGGAGGCGACATCCATGGTTCCGCTGTAGGTCGCGAAACGCCCGACCCGGCGGGTGCCGTCGTAGGCCACGAGGGCACTCGAGCCTTCGTTGACCTCCGCCTTGGCCTCGGGCGTCGCCACCGTGCTCGTGGTGCGCGCGGTGCTCAGGCTCACCCAGCCGTGGGTCAGGGAGATGCTGCGCTGGGTGCTCTTGCCTTCCAGCCCGGTGGTCCGCCCGATCAGGATGACCGTCTCCGACCGCACGGTGTAGACGGTGCCGTCGATCCCCATGATCTCGGCCGAGCCGCCGCTCTCGGTCTTGACGTAGTCGCCGGCGTACAGCACTCCACGGCTGAAGGCGCGCTGCCAGTCGCCGCGCTCGCCGCGGCGGAACTCCACTCCGCTCGACACCGAGATGAACTGCGCCTGGCCGCTCGTCTCGGCGCGCTGTAGATGGGCGAGGACCGAGGCCAGCAGCGAGCGCCCGCGCTCGGCGCTGCGCAAGGCCGGCTCCCAGCGCCCTTCGGCGCCGAAGCCTTCCGCCGTCTGCAGGCTCTCCCGCGCGGTGTTGTACTCGTCCGCGAAGTCGCTCAGCCCCTGCGTGCCGCGCAGCGACCGCTGCAGGCTGCGGGCCTCGAGCATGACGCGCTGGTACTTGCCCCGGGCGTAGCGCTCCTCGACCTTGCCCCAGCTCACGTAGGCGAGGTAGCCGACGGCGAGCATGAGAAGGACGAGGAACACCCCGCGGACGGCGTCCACGTCGATCTTGTACCAGTCTCTCTGCCAGCGTTCACGAGAGCGACGAGACACTCTCAACCCCTTTTCTCAAGGGTCGGCAATATAGCACAAGGCCTTGTTTCATCGGCAGTTGCACTGCTTGCCGCCGCGCGGCGAGCCCTGCTAGAGTCGGCGCCCGCCGCCACGAGTCCCCGGGAGCCCGCCATGCTCAAAGTGTTCCGCGACAACCTGAAGTACCTCAGCTGGGTTCTCTGGTTGGTCATCGCCGTGTTCGTGCTCTTCGCCTTCTTCGACTTCGGCGACGTCAACATGCTCAGCGGCGCGCGCGGGGGCAGTGCGGTCGCCGCCACCGTCGGCGGCATGGAGGTCTCCTACCGGGACTTCGAAGGCCGCTACCGCCGCGTCGAGGACCAGTACCGGCAGGCCTACGGGGATCAGTTCTCCCGCGAGCTGGCCAACCAGATCGGCCTGCCTCTCCAGGTGCTCAACGGCCTGATCGATCAGCGGATCCTCCTCTCGGAAGCCGACCGCATGGGCCTCGCGGTGACCGACGAGGAGCTGCAGCGCAACATCGTCGCCATGCCGGAGCTGCAGAAGGACGGCGCCTTCATGGGCCAGGCGGCCTACACCGAGCTGCTGCGCCGCAACGGGCTCACGCCCGCCGACTTCGAGGCCTCGCAGCGCGAGGCGCTGCTGACCGAGAAGCTCCAGAGCTCCCTCGTCCTGACGGCGTTCGTCGCGCCGCAAGAGGTCGAGGCCGCCTACCGGGAAGAGGCCGAGACGGCGACCGTCCGCCTCCTGAAGCTGCCGGCGAGCCGCTTCGCCGCCGAGGTCGCGGTCGACGAGGACGCTCTCGAGGCGTTCTTCGCCGAGAAGCGGGAGAGCTTCAAGCTGCCCGAGCGCCGGGTCGTCGACTATCTGCTGGTCGATCCCGACGCCTTCCGTGACGCCGTCGCGCTGACCGCCGACGAGGTTCGCGCCTACTACGAGGAGCACGCGGCCGACTACACGAGCGAGGAGCAGGTCAAGGCCCGCCACATTCTCCTGCGCACGGGGCCCGAGCGCACCGTGGCGCAGGCGAGCGCCGAGCTCGAGGCCGTCAAGGCGCGCGTCGAAGCGGGCGAGGACTTCGCGGCCCTGGCGGCAGAGCTGTCCGACGACCCTGGCAGCAAGGCCCGGGGCGGCGATCTCGGGTTCTTCGCCCGCGGGGCGATGGTCAAGCCCTTCGAGGACGCCGCCTTCGGTGCCGAGCTCGGCGACCTCGTCGGCCCCGTCGAGTCGAGCTTCGGCGTCCACCTGATCCAGGTCCAGGCGCGGCGTCCCGGCGGCCTGCAGCCGCTGGCCGAGGTGGAGGACGGGATCCGCGCCCTCCTGACCAGCCGGCGGACGGCGGCGGACGCCGCCGCCAAGGCCGCCGAGCTCGCCGACCGGCTGCGCGGCTCGAGCCCCGACGGCGCCGCGCTCGCGGCCCTGGCGGACGGCGAGAGCGCGGTCACGAGGACGACGACCGAGGCCTTCGGCCGCGACGACAACGTCCCGGGCATCGGGCGCGCCACCGAGTTCACCTCCCGCGCCTTCGAGCTCGAGCCGGGCGCAGTATCCGAGGCGCTCCAGGTCGCGCGCGGCTGGGCCGTCCTGGCGCTGCGCGAGATCCAGCCGCCGCGCCTGCCCGAGCTCGACGAGGTGCGCGCCGAGGTCACGGCCGCGTATCGCGCCGCCCGCCAGCTCGAGATCGCCCGCGAGCGCATGGCCGCGGCCCACGCGACCCTCGGCGCCGGGAAGACCTTCGCCGAGGTCGCCGACGAGCTCGGCGCGACGCCCGAGGACGCCGGCCCGTTCGGCGCCGGCGGCAGCGTCGGCACCCTCGGCCGGGCGGCGGACGTGGCGCGGCTGGCCCTGACCCTCGACGAGGGCGCGATCAGCGAGCCTTTGACCCACGACGACGAGGTCGTCATGTTCGAGGTGACGGCCCGCACGCGCTTCGACCGCGCCGCGTACCTCGAGCAGGAGGACTCCGTCCGCGAGCGGCTGGAGAGCGAGCGCTTCGCCGAGCTGCTGCGCTCGCTGCTCGCCCGGCGCCGCGAGGAGCTCGGCGTCACCTACGACCCGCGAGTCTTCGAGACCTTCGGGCAGACCCCGGAAAGCGTCTCCTAGGGCGCGCGGCCGCGCCGCCATGATCGGCTACTTGAGGGGCCGCCTGCTGCGCTCGACCCCTACGGCGCTCGTCCTCGACGTCGGCGGCGTCGGCTACCGCCTGCAGGTGCCGATGTCGACCTTCTTCGAGATCGAGCGCTCCGCCGAGGACGAGATCGAGCTCTGGGTGCACACCAACGTTCGCGAGGACGCCATCGAGCTCTACGGCTTCTGGACGCGGCGCGAGAAGGAGCTCTTCGAAAAGCTCATCGCGGTCAGCGGCATCGGCCCCAAGCTCGCCCGCGTCATCCTCTCGGGCATGGCCCCGGACGAGCTCGTGGCCGCCCTCTCGCGCGGCGACATCGCGCGCCTCTCCGCGATCCCCGGAATCGGCAAGAAGACGGCCGAGCGCATGGTCCTCGAGCTGCGCGACCGCGTCCAGGCCCTCGCCGCCGAGCTCCCCGACCGCCCGCCCACCGCCACCGACGACGAAGACCTCGTCGCCGCCCTCGTCCACCTCGGCTACCGCGAGAACGCAGCCCGCCGCGCCGTAGCCGAGACCCGCGAAGCGAGCCCCGAGGCGGCCTTCCACGACCGCTTGCGCCAGGCCCTGAAGCGGCTGTCCCGCACCTGAAGCGCGAGACGCCGCGCCGCGCGGCCGGCTGCGGCCCCGAGCGCCGGCGCGCGGTGCCGGCCGTCCGGGGAGGGTCGCGGGGAGACGCGGCGCTGCCGGCCATCGCGGCTACAATGCTCCCCGTGACCATCGAGCGGCAGCTGCTCTCAGGGGCTCCCAGCGACGAGGACCTCGGGTTCGAGGTGTCCTTGCGGCCGAAGACGCTCGACGAGTACATCGGCCAGGTAAAGGTGGTGGAGAAGATGCGGCTCTTCATCCAGGCCGCCCGGGAGCGCGGCGAGGCGCTCGACCACGTGCTTCTCTTCGGTCCGCCGGGGCTCGGCAAGACGACTCTCGCGCACATCATCGCCCGCGAGATGGGGGCCAAGATCGGCGCCACCTCGGGGCCGGTGCTCGAGCGGGCGGGGGATCTGGCGGCGATCCTCACCAACCTCGAGGCCGGCCAGGTGCAGTTCATCGACGAGATCCACCGGCTGGGCGCGACCGTCGAGGAGATCCTCTATCCGGCGCTCGAGGACTTCCACCTCGATCTCGTCCTCGGCCAGGGGCCGGCGGCGCGGACGATGAAGATCGACCTGCCGCGCTTCACCCTGGTCGGCGCCACGACCCGGGCCGGCTTGATCACCGCGCCCTTGCGCTCGCGCTTCGGCATCGTTCACCGCCTCGACTTCTACGAGCCGGTCCATCTGGCGACCATCGTCAGGCGGTCGGCCCGCCTGCTCGGGGTCGCGATCGACGAGGCCGGGGCGCTCGAGCTGGCGCGGCGCAGCCGCGGCACGCCGCGCGTCGCCAACCGGCTGCTGCGGCGGGTTCGCGACTACGCCCAGGTCCACGCCGGCGATCGCATCGACCTCGAGAGCGCCCGCCAGGCGCTGGCGCTGCTCGAGGTCGACCAGTTCGGCTTCGACGAGGTCGACCGCAAGATCCTGAGCACCCTGATCGAGCACTATCAGGGCGGGCCGGCGGGAATCCAGGCCCTGGCGGCGGCGGTGGGCGAGGACCGCGGCACGCTCGAGGATCTCTACGAGCCCTACCTCATCCAGGAGGGCTTCCTGCAGCGCACGCCGCGCGGCCGCGTCGCCACCCACCGCGCCTACGAGCACCTGGGCGTCAAGCCGCCCCCGGGGATGAGCGGCCGGCTCTTCTAGCCGCCCGGGCGCCCATGCCGTCGCCCGGGCCGCCGGCGATCCTCGTCTACAACCCCAGGGCGGGGCGCTGGCCGAAGGAGCGCCTGGTCGCCGACCTCGTGCGCGAGCTCGCGACCGACGGGCCGCCGATCGAGGCCCACGCCACCCGGGGGCGCGGCGACGCGACGGCGCTGGCCCGCGAGGCCAGCGCCGCGGGCGCGCCCATCGTCTTCGCGCTCGGCGGCGACGGCACGCTGCGCGAGGCCGCGGCCGGCCTGCTCGGCAGCGACACGGTGCTGGGGGTGCTGCCGGGGGGCACCGCCAACGTCGTCGCCCGGGCGCTCGGGCTGCCGGCCGAGCCGCTGGCCGCGGCCAGGGCGCTCAAGGGCCTGCCGGCGCTGGCGATCGACGTCGGCCGCTGCGGCGACGAGATCTTCCTCATGCAAGCCTCCCTCGGGCTCGACGCCCGGGCCCTGCGCGCCGTCTCGCCGCTGGCCAAGCGTTGGCTCGGGCGCGCCGCGGTCGTCCTCGCCGGCCTCGGCGCCTGGTGGCGTCACGACGACGCCGAGTTCGAGCTCCTGGTCGACGGCCACTCGGTCGGCGCCACGTTCGCCGCGGCCTGCAACCTGGCGTTCTACGGCGGCGACGCGCGGCTCGCCCCCGGCGCCCGGCCCGACGACGGGCTGCTCGACGTCGTCCTCTTCCGCGGCGCCGGCCGCCGCGCGACGCTCGCCTTCGTCCGCGACGTGCTGGCCGGGCGGCACCTCGAGCGCGACGACGTCTCCGTGCTCAAGGCCGTCGAGGTGGTGATCCTCGATCCCGACGTCGCCCTCCAGATCGACGGCGACCCGATCGCCAACCGCCTCGGCACGGAGATCCGCCTCGCCGGGCAGCGGCTGCGAATCCTCGCGCCCTCGACTATCATGAGCCCACGATGACGGCCCCGCCGAGCTCCTTCATCCAGGGCTACCTCGCGCGTCTCAAGTTCCCCCAGCTCTTCATGCTGGCGGCGGGGCTCTTCCTCTTCGACCTCGTGTTCCCCGACTTCCTGCCCTTCATCGACGAGATCCTCCTGGCGATCGGCACCCTGGTGCTCGGCTCGCTGCAAAAGAAGGTCGAGCCGCCGGGCGAGGGCAAGCCGCCGATCAAGGACGTGACGCCGAGGGGCTGATCCCGGCCCGCCACCCCGCGGCCTCGCACCACGACCGCGCGGCGGTCGCCGTCAGGGGACGGTCGTGGACCACGCCGCCGTGTCGCCGGACTCGAAGCCGTCCGCGAACACTCCCTCGCGGAACCGCTGGCCGCGGAAGGGGCCGATGTCGTCCGTCCAGGCGACGAGGAAACGGCCCAGCGCGCCGCCGGCCAACGCCGGCGGGCCGTAGCTTTCGTTCTCCGAGGTGTTCACCATCACCTCGCTGCCCAGCAACGATCCGTCGGCGGCGACCGCCTGGACGAAGACGCCCGTCGAGTCGCGCCACGCGACGTGGAAGCCGCCGCCGCGCCGCGGCGCCACGGCGGGCTCGAACTGGAGGCCGAGGATCGTGGTGTTGATCTGGAAGTCGCTGCCCACGGGGCTACCCTGGGCGTCCACCAGCCGGCCCTGGATGCTCTTGTCGGTGTCGTCGCCGGCCGACGGGCCGTCCCACGCGACGAGGGCGCTGCCGTCCGGCGCCATGGCGACGGCCGGCCGGCGCTGGTCGGCCGGGGTGTGGGTGTTGACCTGGAACTGCGGCCCCGGCGGGCCGACGGCGGGAAACCACCGCCCCTGGACGCTGCGGCCGGAGCCGTCGTCGCCCGGCGAGCCGGCGCTCTCCCAGACGACGAGCACGCTGCCGTCGGGGGCGGATTCGATCTCCGGCGCACCCTGGTTGCCCGTCGTGTAGGTGTTGACGGCAAAGGGCGGCCCCCCCGAGCCCCCCGGGTCGAGCGCCCGCAGCAGGATGCCGAAGCCGTCGTCGTCGCCGCCGCCGGCGGGGTCGGTGCTGGCCCAGACGGCGAGGAGCCCGGACGACGGCCGCCAGCGCGCCACCGCCGGCTCGACGTGGGCGAGGGTGCCGCCTTGGGAGCCGGCGATCTCGAAGAAGGGGGCCAGCGGCGTGCCGTCGCGCCGATAGCGGCGGCCGCGCAGCCCTTCGAACGCGTCCTCCCAGACGATCGCGAAGTCGTCGCCTCCGAGGTTGGCGACGTCCATCGGATCGAAGGTGGCGTTCGGCCCGTAGGGCTCGACGTTGAACCCGGAGTCCGGCGTCCCCGCGGCCGAGTAGCCACGCCCCGAATAGCCGCCGAAGAACTGGTACCAGAGCACCAGGTAGTTGCCGTCCTCGTCGACGGCGGCACCGCGGCCCGTGCTGTAGTCGAGCGACGCGATGACGAACTCACCGCCGTCGGGCACCGGCGTGCCGGCGCCGGCGGCGGCGACCCCTTCCTGACCCAGGAGTGCGGCCCCGCAGATCGCCGCGCAGAGCGCGAGCGCTCGAGCCCTCCGTCCCATGCTCGTTTCAGGCTATCACTCTCGACGCGCCGGCACCGCCGCGTCGACGACGGGGAAGGGGACGTTTCTATCGAGTCTTGACACGCGTCGACAAGCGCCGCGGCAGCGTCACGCCGAGCTAGAGTAGGCGCGCCCCGGGCCGCGCGCCCTCGACGCGCGGCACGGGGCGGGAAGGGACCCTTCGATGTTCGACGCCTCGCCGGCCACCCTCGCGGCCCTCGAGCTGCCGGCACTGCTGCGCCTCTTCGCCGAGCTGGCTGCGACCGACGTCGGCCGGGCCCGGATCCTGGCGCTCGCGCCCGCCGCCTCGGAGGCCGAGCTCGGGGCGCGGCGCGAGCTCTTCGCCGAGACCCGCGTGGCGCTCGTCGACGGCGTCCTCGTCGGCGCTCTCGAAAGCGCCGTCGCGCCTCTGCTCGAGCGCCTCGCCGAGCCGCGGGCGCTGCTCGACGGGGCCGACGTCCTGCAGGCCGCGGACCTGCTGCGCGCCGCCGGCCGGGCCGCCCGCCGGGTCGGGGAGACCCGCGGCACGGCCACGCCGCGGCTCGCCGCGCTCTTCGACGCGCTTCCCGACTCCCGGCCGTGGCTCGACCGCGTGGCGCGGGTGCTCGACGCCCGCGGCCGGGTGCGCGACGACGCGTCGCCCGCGCTCGCCCGCTTGCGGCACGAGGTGCGCGAGGTGCGGGACGGCCTCTACCAGGATCTCCAGCAGTCGGTGTCCCGCTACGCCGAGCACTTGAGCGAGGAGACCATCCCGCTGCACGACGGGCGCCTCGTCCTGCTGGTGAAAAGCGGCGCTCGCGGGCAGCTCGACGGCCTCGTCCACGGCCGCTCGGGCAGCGGCCGCAGCCTCTACTTCGAGCCCCTCGACGCCGTCCCGGCCAACAACCGCCTGCGCGCCGCGATCGACGACGAGGAGGCCGAGCGCGCGCGCCTGCTGGCCGAGCTCGTCGCCGGCCTGCGGCAGGCCGCGCCGGCGGTCCGCGAGGCGGCCGCGCTCGTCGCCGAGGTCGACCTGCTGCAGGCCGCCTGCCGCTTCGCCGAGCTCGCCGGCGCCCGCCTGGCCGGCGTCGCCGCGGCGGGCGAGCTACGGCTCTGCGCGGCGCGCCACCCGCTGCTCGATCCGGCGCTCGCCGATCTGCGGCTGCGGGCGCTCGGCACCGCGGGCCATCGCGAGGCGATCGTGGCGCTCGACCTCGAGCTCGACCGCGAGCAGCGGATGCTGGTGATCACCGGTCCCAACGCCGGCGGCAAGACGGTGGCGCTCAAGACGGCCGGCCTGCTTACCCTCGCGGCGCAGTGCGGCCTGCCGGTGCCCGCCGCCGCCGGCACCCGGCTGCCGCTCCTGCGCCGCCTCGTCGCCACCGTCGGCGACGAGCAGGACCTGCTGAGCGAGCGCTCGACGTTCAGCGCCCGCCTGCTGCGCCTGCGCGAGGCCTGGGAGGCGGCAGGGGAGGACTCGCTGGTGCTGCTCGACGAGCTCGGCTCCGGCACCGATCCCGACGAGGGCGCGGCCTTGGCCACCGCTCTGCTCGAGGAGCTCGGCCGCCGTCGCGCCCTCGCCCTCGTGACCACCCACCTCACCCGCCTCGCCGCCACGGCGCTCGAGACCGACGGCGCCGGCTGTGCCGCGATGGAGTTCGACGGCGCGACCGGCCGCCCGACCTTCCGCCTCGTGCCCGGCGCGCCGGGCGCCAGCGAGGCGCTGGCGCTGGCCCGCCGCCTGGGCCTGCCGGCCGCCTGGCTCGCCCGCGCCACCGAGCAGCTCGATCCCGAGCGGCGACAGCTCCAGCGGCTGCTCGCGGACGTCGAGCGCACCCGCCGCGAGCTCGCCGCGCAGCTCGACGCGGCGGCCGGCGAGCGCCACGACCTCGCGGCGGCGCGGGCCGCCGCCGAGGCGGAGCGCGACGAGCTCGAGACCGAGCGCCGCAAGGTGGCGCGGCGCCTGGCCCGCGAGCTCGCCGAGTTCGAGCGCCGGGTGCGCGGCCAGCTGCGCGACGCCGAAGCGCGAATGCGCGAGGAGCTGGCGAGCGGCAAGCGCCGCGGCATCGCCGCCGCCGCCGCCGAGCGGCTGCTGAGCGCGCCGCCGGAGGAGCTGACCGCCAGTGCCCGCGACGACGTGGTCGCCGGCCCCCTGGCCCCCGGCGCCCGGGTCCGGCACCGCGCCCAGGGCTGGGAGGGACGGCTCGCCAAGCTCGCCCGCGGGCGGGCCGAGGTGACCGTGGGCGGCAAGCGCATGCGCTGCCCCGCGGCGGACCTCGTCGCGCTGGCGGACGACGCAGACGCCGAGGCGGCGAGGGGCAGCGCGAGCCCGCGCGCCGCGCCCCGCCGCCCGCCGGCCCCCGAGCTCGCCCCCGAGCTCGAGCTCCTCGGCCGCCGCGTCGAGGAGGCGCTCGCCGAGCTCGACCGCTACCTCGACCGCGCCATCCTCGCCGGCAGCGACGAGGTCCGCGTCGTCCACGGCCACGGCAGCGGCCGCCTCAGGAGCGCCGTCCGCCGCCACCTCGCCACCCACCGCGCGGTCGCCGCCCACCGCCCCGGCGGCGACGGCGAGGGCGGCGACGGCGCCACGGTGGTGACCCTCAAGCCCTGACCGGGGCCACCGCGACGCGGGCCGCCGCGGCGCGAAAACGACCCCCGCCCGCGGGCCGCGATGGGGCGACGGAGCGGGCGGGGGCCAAGAGGGGCCGTCTTCGCAACAGATGGGCGCCCGCGGGCGGGATTCGTTACTCCTTGGCGGACATCTGATCTACGGCAGCGAACGGGCCGCGGGGCGCGCACCTCTACGGCATGCGATGGATCGACGGTCGAGCTCGACGGCTAGCCACACCGTGACCTGCCGACCCTTCGCCCCTCCGTACTCCCCCGGCTGGCCGGAATCGGGAGTCCTTCTGATAGAACTTAGGTCCCGTGCCGACCGCCACCGACCGCAGCTTTCACCGCCGCCTCGCCCGCGCCGGCGTTCTGGCGCTGGCGCTGGCGGCGCCGGGCGTCGCGGCCGGCGAGCTCGCGGGGTGGAGCCGGCTCGACACGCCGTCGTTCACGTTCTACAGCAACGCCGGCGACGAGACGACGCTGCGCTACGCCCGCCAGCTCGAGACGTTCCGCAGCTTCGTCGCCCGCACGCTCGGCGACGGGGCCGTGGCGAGCCCGTTGCCGACCCAGGTGTATCTCTTTGGCTCGAGCGACGGGTTTGCCGACTTCAGCCTCGGGGAGCGCAACGTGGGGTGGTTCGCGACGACCCGCCAGGCCAACGTCATCGCCGTCGACGCTTCGTCGCCCGGCGGCACCGAGGTGGCGTACCACGAGTACGTGCACTTCGTCGTCGAGAACTCGACTCCCGCCGTGCCGCTGTGGCTCAACGAGGGGCTGGCGGAGTTCTACTCGACGCTGCGCCGGGGGCCCGAGGGGCTCGAGATCGGCCATCCGCTGGCGCGTCACGTCGACTTCCTGGGCCGCAACCGGCTCATCGCCCTCGGCGATCTCTTCGCCACGAACCGCGACTCCCGGGACTACACCGAGGAGCGGCGGCGGGGGGTCTTCTACGCCCAGTCGTGGGCGTTCGTGCACTACCTGCTCGTCGGCCAGCACGACCTGCACGTCGAGGTCGCCGCGTTCCTCGGGCGCCTGCGGGACGGCGAGAGCGCCGACGAGGCCTACCGGGCAGCGTTCGGAACGACGACCGTCGGCCTGAAGCGCGACCTCGAGCACTACGTGGACCGCGGCGCGTTCGCGATCCTCGTGCTGCCCGGCGAGGACCTCGCCGCCGCGCCGACGGGGGTTCCCGTGCCGCTCGCCGAGGCCGAGGCGGCCGCGCGCCTGGGCCTCGTGCACCTGGCCGGCGGCGTCGGCGGGGAGGCGGCGGCCGCGGCGAGTTTCGCCGCCGCCCTCGCCCTCGAGCCCGACAACGCGACGGCCCTGCGCGGCTTCGCCGAGCTCGATCTGCGGCGCGGCGACTTCCTGCAGGCCGCGGCGTGGCTCGCCGAGGCTCTCGTCTCCCGACCGGACGACGTCCTCCAGCTCGATCTCCACGGCCTCGCCCTGCTGCAGGCGGTGCAGGCGGGGCTGACCCGCACCGGCGCGCCCGACGAGGCGCAGCGGGCGCTCCTCGCCGCGGCCCGGGCCAGCTTCGCGCGCGCCACCGCGCTCGCCCCCGACTTCGCGCCGGCCCTCTCCGGCTTCGGCGCGACCCATTTCTGGGACGAGGACCCGAGCCCCGGTGTGGCGGCCTCGGCGCGCGCCGTCCGGCTGCAGCCGCGCAACGCCGTCATCCTCTCGACCCATCTCGCGCTCGTCGCCCAGGCCGGCCTCGTGGCTGAGGCCCGGCAGGCCTACGACTGGCTCCTCCGCCCCGCCGTGCGGCCGACGGCCGAAACCCTGGCGGACGCCGAGAACGCTCTCTTCAACGCCGAGCTCCAGCACCTGCGCCGCGCCCACCGGACGCCCGAGAGCTATCCGCAGCTGCTTGCCGGGCTCGAGGAGCTGGTCGCGCGGGCCCCGGACCCGACCCTCTACGCCGAGCTCGTCGAGCAGACCGAGCGGCTGCGCGAGGTCGTCGAGCGCAACCGGTGGGCCGACGCGTTCAACCGCGCCGTCGACCTCCTCGGGGCGGGCGAGCGCGGCGCCGGCCTGGCCCTGCTCGAACGGGTCGCCGCCGAGAGCGACGACGCACAGCTCGCCCGCCGGGCCGGAGACCTGCTCGCCGCGGCCGCCGCCGGGTCCCGCTAGCGAGCCGGCGCTCGCGGCCGCCTTGATAGGCTGGCCGGTCCCACCATGGCCCTCGGCAACGTCAACCTGACACCGCAGTTCGTCCAGGCGGTGCGCGACGCGGTGTCGATCGTCGACATCGCCTCCGACCACACCCGGCTCAAGAAAGCGGGCTCGCGCTACAAGGGCTCCTGCCCGCTGCACAAGGAGAAGACGCCGTCCTTCAGCGTCGAGCCCGTCCAGGGGCTCTACTACTGCTTCGGATGCGGCCAGGGAGGGGACGCGATCGACCTCCACATGCGGCTCTCGGGGGACGACTTCCCGGCCGCGGTCGAGTCGCTGGCCCGGCGCTACGGCATCGACGTGCCGACCCGCCAGGCGCCGCGCGGCGGCCGCGACGAGCCGGACGTCGACCGCGCCCTCGAGGCCGCGCAGGCCTTCTTCCGCGCGGCGCTCGCCGCAACACCCGGACCGCGCCGCTATCTCGCCGAGCGCGGCTTTGCGCCCGAGCTCGTCGACCGCTTCGGCCTTGGCTACGCGCCGCCGGGTTGGGAGAGCCTGCTCGCGGCGCTCCGGCACGACGTCCCCCTGCGCGACCTCGAGGCGGCCGGCCTCGTCGCCCGCTCGCCGAAGTCCGGCAAGCACTACGACCGGTTCCGCGAGCGGCTGATGTTCCCCATCCACAGCCTCTCCGGCCGGCTTCTCGGCTTCGGCGGCCGCGCCCTGGACGACGACCCGGCCAAGTACATCAACACGGCCGAGACCGACCGCTTCCACAAGGGCTCCCTGCTCTACGGCATGGACCAGAGCAAGCGGGCGCTGCGCGACGGCGGCCGCGCTCTCCTGGTCGAGGGCTACTTCGACCTGCTCGGCGCCGTCGCCGCGGGAATCGACTGGGTCGTCGCCAGCATGGGCACCGCCCTGACGCCGCAGCAGGCGCGGCTGCTCTCCCGCTACGCCGAGGAGGTCTACGTCGGCTACGACGGCGACGAGGCCGGCGAGCGGGCGGCGCAGCGCGCCCTGCCCCTGCTCCTGGCCGAGAACCTGAGCGTCAAGCGGCCGCGCTTCGGGGCCGGCCACGACCCCGACTCGCTACGGCGCGAGCAGGGCGCCGCCGCCCTCGTGGCCGCGATCGAGCAGGCCCCCGATGCCGTCGTGCTCGAGTTCGAGCGGCTGGCGCCGCCGGCGGTGGCCCGCGAGCCGCGCCGGCGGGCCGCCGCCGCCCGCGGCATCGCCGAGCTGCTGGCGCCGATCCGCGACGGCGTGCTGCGCTACGGCTACGCCCGCCAGGCCGCAGACCGGCTGGGGGTGCCGGTCGAGCTGCTGTGGCGCGGGCTGGGGCCGGCGGAAGAGACGACGGCGGCGGCCGGCGAGGGCGTGGCTCGCGACGGCGTCGTGCAGAGCGAGGAGGAGAACGTCCTGCACCTCCTCCTCGTGGGCGGGGCGCAGCCCGCAGCCGCCGAGCTGCCGCCACCCGCCGCCTTCTTCGACGGCGCCTGCCGCGCGATCTACGAGGCCTGGAGCGAGCTGGCGGCACGGGGCGAGCGCCCCAACCCCCGCGCGCTCGCCGCGCGGGTCGGGCCGCACTCCGCGACGGTTGCGCGCCTGGTGCAGCGTGAGCTATCATTACCGGCTGGCCAGGAAGGCGGAGCTGTATCCGCCGCCTTGGCCTTGTTGCGTCGTCGTTGGCAGCGTCAACGAGCGCGGGAATTGACGGCGGAAATCGCCGAAGCCGAGCGGCGGGGGGAGACCGACAGGATTCGCTCCCTGCTGCAAGAAAAGGCAACTCTCAGCCGCGCCCTCCATCCACGCCACTAGCGACCGCGTTCTCTTCAGCAAGCACAGAAGGAGCTCCAAGAACGTGGTTGTCACTGCCGTCACCCCCGTAGAAGAGCGCATCCCCTCCGTCCGCCAGCTCGTCGAGCTGGGCCGCGGCAAGGGCTACCTGCTCTATGACGAGATCTACGACCTGCTGCCCGACGAGATCACCGCGGCGATCGAGGAGGTCGATCAGATCTACATCCGGTTCGGCGAGCTCGGAATCGAGGTCATCGACCGCCCGGAGCGCTACCAGAACCGGGACGACTCCGAGACCATCACGCTGTCGTTCGACAAGGTCGACGAGACCCCCGAGTTCGCGATCAGCGACCAGGAGAAGACCAACGACCCCGTGCGCATGTACCTGCGCGAGATGGGCACCGTGCCTCTCCTCGACCGCGAGGGCGAGGTCGAGATCGCCCAGCGCATCGAGCAGGGGGAGTGGCTGATCTACGAGGCCCTGTGCGAGAACCCCATGGTCTTGAAGGAGCTCCTGCGCCTCAACGAGAGCCTGCAGTCGAACGTCTCGCTGCTCGACGACGCTCAGCGCGACGATCTCGACTCGCGCGCCAGCGACCGGATCAAGGGGCACCTCAAGATCTTCGGCCGGATCCGCGACAACGACGCGAAGATCCAGAAGCTGCGCAAGCGGCAGGGCCGCTACAAGGAGGGGGGCGACAAGTGGGCCGAGATCGAGCGCGAGGTGGATCGGCTCGTGGCCAAGATCGCCAAGGACATCCGCACGATCGATCTCTCGGTCCAGGCCCGCGACCGGCTGATCGGCTTCCTGAAAGAGCTCGACCGTCAGTACAAGCGCCTCGACCGCGACATCGAGCGCGCCAAGCTGGCCCTCAGGAAGGAAGCCAACAAGGAGCTGCAGACCCTCCACCGCCGGCGCATCAACAAGTACCGCAAGCAGGTTCGCGAGATCGAGGAGCGCTACGGCACCTCGCACGAGGAGATCGGCGGCACGATCGCCAAGATCCGCCGCGGCGAGGCGCTGTGCGAGCGCGCCAAGCAGGAGCTGATCGTCGCCAACCTGCGCCTCGTCGTGTCGATCGCCAAGAAGTACACCAACCGCGGCCTGCAGTTCCTCGACCTCATCCAGGAGGGCAACATCGGCCTGATGAAGGCGGTCGAGAAGTTCGAGTACCGCCGCGGCTACAAGTTCTCGACCTACGCCACCTGGTGGATCCGCCAGGCCATCACCCGCGCCATCGCCGATCAGGCGCGGACGATCCGCATCCCGGTCCACATGATCGAGACGATCAACAAGCTCACCCGCACGAGCCGCTCGCTCGTCCAGGAGCTCGGGCGCGAGCCCACGGCCGAGGAGATCGGCGAGCGCATGGATCTTTCGGCGTCGAAGGTCCGCAAGATCATGAAGATCGCCCAGGAGCCGATCTCGCTCGAGACCCCGATCGGCGAGGAGGAGGATTCGCACCTCGGCGACTTCATCGAGGACAAGAACGCGGATTCGCCCGTCGAGTCGGTGATCGGCAACAACCTGCGGGAGCAGACCGTCCGGGTCCTCAAGTCGCTCACCCCGCGCGAGGAGGCGGTCCTGAGGATGCGCTTCGGCGTCGGCGAGGGCTCGGAGCACACGCTCGAGGAGGTCGGCCGGTCGTTCAACGTGACCCGGGAGCGCATCCGGCAGATCGAGTCGAAGGCGCTGCGCAAGCTGCGCCACCCGAGCCGTGCTTCGCAGCTCAAACCCTTCCTCGACACCGCGATCTGATCGGCGCCCGGGAGCTCGGCCGGCGGTTGACACTCATGGGCGGCGAACCTAGGATTACCGTCCCAGCTCGCGGCGGGTGCCGCGCGCTCGATCCTCGGTAGCTCAGTGGTAGAGCGGTCGGCTGTTAACCGATTGGTCGGGGGTTCAAATCCCTCCCGGGGAGCCAGCAACGTCCGAGCCGCCCGCGAGGGCGGCTCTTCTTTTCCCGCGTTTCACGTCACCGGTTGACACCGCTCGAGATGCTCGCGCGCATCGAACATGAATCCATCCTCGAGCTGCGACTCGAGCGGCCGCCGGCCAACGCCCTCGACACGGAGCTGCTGGCGGCGCTGCGCTCGGCGGTCGAGGCGGCCCCAGCCGCGGGTTTCGAGGCCCTCGTCCTCTCCGGGCGCGAGGGGCTCTTCTCGGCCGGCCTCGACGTACCCGCCCTCATGCGCCTCGACCGGCCGGGAATCGCCGGTCTGTGGCGCGAGTTCTTCGGCCTCCTGCGAGCGCTCGCCGCCTCTCCCGTGCCGGTCGCCGCCGCCGTCACCGGCCACGGCCCGGCCGGGGGCGCCGTCCTGACGCTCTACTGCGACTACCGCGTGATGGCCGAGGGCGACTTCCGGATCGGCCTCAACGAGGTGCGCGTGGGGCTCTCGCTCTCGGAGGCGATCTACGGACCGCTGCGCCTCCTCGTCGGCCATCGCCAGGCCGAGAGGCTGGCCGTCGGCGGGGTCCTCGTCCCGGCACCAGAGGCGCTGCGGCTGGGCCTGGTCGACGAGCTGGCGCCGCCCGGCGCGGTGGTCGAGCGGGCGCTCGACTACCTGCGGGGGTTGCTCGCGCTGCCGCGCCGGGCGATGCTCGCCACGCGCGCGATCCTGCGCGCGGACCTCGTGCGCATGATCTCCCTCGACCGCAGCTCGGAGGAAGACGTGGTCGGGCTCTGGTTCAGCGAGGAGACCCAGGAGGCTCTGGGCGCCCTCGTCGCCCGGCTGGCCGACAAGAGCGCGGCGGACGGACGGAAGACACGATGAGCGACCTGGCTGCCCGCGAGTGCAACCCGTGCCGCGGCGGGGTGGCGCCCCTGGCCGGCGCCGAGCTGCGGCGCTGGCACGAAGAGCTCGGCAACGGCTGGCAGCTCGTCGACGATCATCAGCTCGAGAAGACCTACCGCTTCGCCGACTTCCGCGCGGCGCTCGCGTTCACCAACCGGGTGGGCGCGCTGGCGGAGGAGGTCGGCCACCACCCCGAGATCCGCCTCGCCTGGGGGCGGGTCCACCTGACCATCTACACCCACAAGATCGACGGCCTCGCCGACGCCGACTTCATCTGGGCGGCCAAGGCCGATCGCCTGCTGCCGGCCGGCTAGGGAGCGGCGCGCCGGGTCCCCGGCGGTCGATGCCAAGGGGGTCACAGAAACAAGACCCCCCTTTCCGGCACACTGGGACGATGGCCACCCCCGACGGCAGCACGATCCTCGTCGTCGACGACGAGGCCGCCGTGCGCGAGGTTCTCGCGCTCAGGCTTCGCGACTGGGGCTACGGCGTCGAGCTGGCCGCCGACGGCGCCGCCGCCCGGGCGGTGCTCGACCGGGCGCGGCCCGACCTCGTGATCTCCGACGTCGTGCTGCCCGACGCGAGCGGCCTCGAGCTGCTCGACCTCTTGCGCGGTCCCGCTCCGGGACGCCCCGTGATCCTGATCACCGCCTTCGGCAGCATCGACGCGGCCGTCGAAGCCATGAAGCGGGGCGCGCTCGACTTCCTCACCAAGCCGCTCGACTACGGCAAGCTGCGCTCGCTGCTGACGGCCGCCGAGCGCCGGTTGGAGCGCCAGCGCGAGACGACCCGGCTCGAGCGCCGCCTGCGCGGCAGCCCCGGCGTGGGCGGCCTCATCGGCACGAGCCGCGCGATGCGGGAGGTGCAGAAGCTCGTCCGGATCGTGGCGGCCAGCGAGGCCTCGGTGATCCTCACGGGCGAGAGCGGCACCGGCAAGGAGGTCGCCGCCCAGGCGATCCATCGCCTGAGCTCGCGCTCCGCCGCGCCGCTCGTGGCGATCAACACCGCGGCCCTGCCGGAGGGGCTGGTCGAGAGCGAGCTCTTCGGCCATCAGGCCGGCGCCTTCACCGGCGCCACCACCGCGCGGCCGGGCTGCTTCGAGATGGCGGACGGCGGCATCCTCTTCCTCGACGAGATCGCCGAGATGCCCGTCGCGCTGCAGCCGCGCTTTCTCCGCGTTCTCGAGGACGGCCTCGTGCGCCGGCTCGGCGGGCGGCGCGAGATCGCGGTCGACGTGAGGGTCCTGGCGGCGACCCACCGCGACCCACTGGCCGCCGTCGAAGAGGGGCTGCTGCGCGCCGACCTCTTCTACCGGCTCAACGTGTTCACCGTCGAGCTGCCGCCGCTTCGCGCGCGGCTCGAGGACCTCGCGCTGCTGGCCCAGCACTTCATCTCGAGCTTCAACGACAAGCATCGCGTGGACGTCGCCGGCGTCAGCGCCGAAGCTCTCGATCTGATGGGCGAGTACCACTGGCCCGGCAACGTCCGCGAGCTTCGCAACGTCATGGAGCGGGCGATGATCCTGGCGCGCGAGGGCTGGATCGAAAGCGTCCATCTGCCGCCGTTTCTGCGCGACGGCTCCGTCGCCCGGCGCCGGGGGATCGTCCTGCCGCCGGACGTCACCGCCTCCGAGGCCGAGCGCATCGTCGTCCTCGAGACCCTCGCCCAGTGCGGCGACAACAAGTCCGAGGCGGCGCGGCGGCTTGGCGTCGACGTGAAGACTGTCCGCAACAAGCTGCGCGCCTACGGTCGCGCGGCGGGCCGCAAGTAGATGCGGGTCGCGACCAGGATCGTCACCCTCACCGCGGCGCTGATCGCCCTGCTCCTGCTCGTCCTCGCGCTCCACCTCTGGTGGGTCCAGCGCCTGGCCGAGATCTCCCGCAGTCTGCCCACCACGACCTTCCAGGTGGGCGCCGCCAATCTCGCTCTCGGGCGCCTCTTCGAGGAGCTCGACGAGTTCTCGCGCAAGGTCGACGTCTCCGGCGCCGATTACCTCGAGACCCTGGAGCGGGTGCGCGACGAGGCCGCCACGAGGCTGCGGGCGCTGGCGGCGCTCGAGCTGTCCGCCGGCGAGCGCGACGCGGTCGCCGGCCTGCAGGTCGCCTGGCGCCAGTACCGGCGCCTGCCGCCGCTGCTGCGAGACGAGACGGCGCGGCCGCCGGCCGCCACCGCTCTCGGCCCCCACCTCGCGGCGATCCGCCTCCTCGACGCCCGCCTCGGCGCCCTGTCCGCCGCCAGCGAGCGCCACCTGGCGAGCACCAAGCGCGCGGCGCGGCGTACGGTCTCCGCCACCAAGCGGGTCGCCTGGCTCGTGGTCGCCGCCGCCCTCCTCGTCGCCCTGCCGCTCTTGGGGTGGACCATCCGCTCGCTCCACCGGCCGCTGCGCCGGCTCACCGCCGGCACCCGCGACGTCGCGGCCGGCCGTTTCGCCCTGCGGCTCGACGAGTCCGGCGGCGACGAGCTCGCCGCCGTCGCGGCGAGCTTCAACCACATGGTGCGGCGCCTGAGCGAGCTCGAGGGCCTCAAGCGGGACTTCCTGTCCCACGTCTCGCACGAGCTCAACACGCCGCTCGTCGCCATGCGCGAGACCAATCAGCTGGTGCTCGACGGCCTCGCCGGCCCGCTCACCGGGGAGCAGCGGCGGATGCTCGAGCTCAACCGCGACGGGGCACTGCGGCTGTCGGCGATGATCGGCAGGATCCTCGACCTGTCGCGCCTCGAGGCCGGCGCCATGGAGTACGCGTTCGCCCCCCACGAGCTCGGCGCCCTGCTCGAGACCGCGGTCGACGAGTTCTCCGCGACGGCTCGCGAGCGCGGCATCGCCCTCGAGCTGGCGCTGCCCGGCCGCGACGTCCTGGCGCGCTGCGACCGCGATCGGCTGCTGCAGGTGCTCGCGAACCTCCTCGCCAACGCGCTCAAGTTCGCGCCCGCCGGCAGCCGCGTCAGGGTCGCTCTCGAGGCGCCGGCGGAGCCCGCGGCGCGGCCGCCGTGGAGCGCTACGGGCCACGTCCAGCGCGCCCTCATCACGGTCAGCGACGAGGGCCCCGGCGTGCCGCCGGAGCTGCGCGAGACGATCTTCGAGAAGTTCCACCGCGGCGCCGGCCCCCCGGCGCGCGGCTTCGGCCTCGGGCTGGCCATCAGTCGCGAGATCGTCACCGCCCATGGCGGCCGCATCTGGGTGCGCGAGAACCTGCCGGCAGGGAGCGTCTTCGGAGTCGAGCTCGGCGCCGCCAGCCGGCCGGCCGCCGCCCGCGCCGCGAGCGGGAGGGTGGGGTGAGGACGGCCGTCGCGCTGCTCGCCGTGGCCTGCCTCGCGGTGGCCGGCTGCGCCGGCCGGCGCGGCGACCGGCACTTTGCGGCCGGCGACTACGGCGCCGCGATCGACGCCTACGAGAGCGCTCTCGGGCGGCGACCGGCGACCAACCGCCGCGACGCCGCGATCCTCCTGCGGCTGGCGCTCGCCCACGCCGCGCTCGCCGACGCCGAGGAGGACCGCCCGGACCTCGGCGTGGGGCGCGGCGATCGCCATCTGCGCCTGCTGATCTCCCGCTTCCCGAGCTCGGCCGAGGCCTCCGCGGCGCGCCGGCTCCTCGCCGCCGGCGAGGCGCGCCGCCGCGCCGGCCGCCTCGCGGCCGAGCTCGTGGTCAAGAACGAGCGGCTGGCGCGGCTCGACGCCGTCCTGCGCCTGGTCGCCGAGGCCGAAAGCCGCCTGCGCTTGGAGGTGGAGAACCGGGACGAGGCGCGGGCCGACCTCGAGGGGCGCCTCGCGGCCCTCGCGCGGCGGGCCCGCGACCTCGCGGCCGAGGTCGCCGAGCTCGAGTCCGAGCTCGCCGCGCTGAAGCGCATCGACACCGCGGGCGACCCCGGCCCGGAGGACCCGTCCTGAGCGGGCGGGCCCGGCGAACGCCGTTGCTCAGGAGGCGAGCTCGTCGACGTGGGCGCGCAGCTGCCCGAGCTCACGGGCGAAGCCGCCCGAGAGAATGGGAAACCGGCACGAGGTCTTGGGATCGAGGTTCTTGTCGTCGAGATGGAACGACGGTGCGTAGCGCTCGCGCTTCCACTGATTGCGGCACCACAGGTCGAAGAAACGCTCCACCCAGCGCCCGAGCTGGCGCGGCTCGACCTCCGGAAACTGCGCCCGCATCTCGAGGAACGTCTCGAGCGGCGTGTGCTTGTCGCGGATCGCCGCGCCCTCGATGGCGTCGAGCAGGGGGTAGGGCATGAGGTCGCGCTCGTCGGTCTGGCCGGCGCCCGGCGGTCGCAGCTCGGCCGTCGGCTGCTGGGCGTTGACGGCGGCCAGCGCCGGCACCGCGGCCTCGTGCCAGCGCAGCCAATGGCGGAGAAAGGCCTTGTCGATGCCGGCGATCGGCGACAGTCCGCCGCAGGTGTCGCCGTCCATCGTGGCGTAGCCCACCGCCGCCTCGGAGCGGTTCGAGGTGGCCAGCAGGAGCGCGGAGCGGAGGTTGGCGAGCATCCAGACGCCGGGTCCGCGGCCGCGCGCCTGGATGTTCTGGAGGGCGACGTCGTCCGTCTCCCAGCTCGGCTCGCGGCCCACGGCGTCGCCGACGAGCCGCCGGTAGGCACCGACGATCGGCTCGACGTCGAGCTCAAGGAACGTCGCACCCAGGGCTTGCGCGACCGCCCCGGCGGCCGCGCGCGTCGTTTCCGAGCTGTTGGCCGTCGATTGGTAGACGCAGGTCAGGAGCTGCTCGACGAGCTCGCGCTGCGAGCCGACGCCCGCCAGCTCGGGAACGTGCCGCAGCCGCTCCAGGGCGCCCTCGAGGCCGAGCTCGGCGACCGCCAGCTCGGCCATCTGACCCACGAGACAGGCGACGGCCGCCGAATCGGCCCCTCCCGACATGGACACGACGAAGCCCCGCGCGCGGCTCTTGCGCAGGTAGTCGAAGAGACCGAGGGCGACGGCCCGCCGGAACTCCTCCTCCTTGAGGCTGGAGCCCTCCTCCCAGTCCGCCGCCGCCGCCGCGCCTGCCTCGGGCCGCAGGGGCGGGAACGCGAAGGGGGCTCGCACCGGCGCGACGGTCGGCAGCGTCCGCCGGCTGGCGGGGCGGGCCTGGCGCATCCGGCTCTCCTCGACGTCGACCACCGCGGTGGCGAGCGTCCAGTCGGCAAAAGAGAAGCGGCGACCGGCCGCCACGATCTCGCCGTTGTGGGCGATGAGCGTGCCGCCGTCGTAGATCATCCGCCCCGCCTCGTTGCCGAGCGGGTCGCTGTAGACGTAGGTCACCCCGAAGGCGCGAGAGCCCTCGGCGACGTAGCGCCGGCGAATGGCCTGCTTGCCGAACGCGAAGTGGCTGGCGCTCGGGTTCAGGATCACGTCCGCCCCCGCGAGAGCCAGCTCGGCGCCCGGGCGTTGCGCCACCCAGGCGTCTTCGCAGATCTCGAAGCCGATCACCACCCCGCCGCAGTCGAAGAGGAGGTCGCCGATGGGCACCTCGCGCCCGCCGACCTCCGTCACCTCGCGCGCGCCGGCCGGCCAGGGCCGGAACCAGCGCGGCTCGTAGTGCACCCCGTCGCCGGCCAGGTACTGCTTGCCGACGAAGCCGATCGGCCGGCCGTCGACGGCCAGACAGACGGTGTTGTAGAGGGCCTTGCGGTGGAAGATCGGCAGGCCGAGACAGGCGACGAGGCCGTGAGTCTCGGCCAGCAGCTCGACCAGCACCTCGCGCGCCGTGCGGTGGACGCCGGGCGACAGGAAGGCGTCCTCGCAGCCATAGCCGCTCACGGCCAGCTCGGGCAGGCACACGATCGTGGCACCGGCCCGCCGCGCGGCGGCGAGCGCCGCCGCGATGCGGTCGCGGTTGCCGTCCCAATCGAGCGGCGTCTGGTTGAGGGCGACGCTGGCGACGCGGATCAGCTGCACGAAAGCTCCTCGACGGCGCGCCAGCGCGCGAGCGCACGCGCCGCCTAGAGGCTGCGCTTCTTGCGCCGGGCGTTGCGGCGGCTGCCCTTGGGTCGCGAGGGTCTGCCCTGGTCGCGGCCCCGTGGCGGCGGGCCGTTGTCGAAGCTCGGCCGCGGCGGCCGCGCTTCGGCGGCGTTGACCCGGAGGTTGCGGCCAGCGAGCTCGTGGCCGTCGAACTCCTCGATCGCCCGTGCCGCGCCTTCGTCGTCGGCGAACTCCACGAAGGCGAACCCCCGCGGCCTGCCGGTGGCACGATCGGCCGGCAGAAACACTTCCACGATGTCGCCGGCCGACGAGAACAGGGCCTCGAGATCGGTGGGGAGGGTCTCGAAGCTGAGGTTTCCTACAAAAACTTTCGCAGCGATGGCATGTTCCTTTCTCTTGAACGGGCCGCCTTCAATGGCACCGACCCTCGAGCCCGTCGACCTTCTTCGGGACGCGGCCGCGAGGCGTCAGGCCCAAACGCAGGCGCAGTGTAGCAGCCGGCCCGGGCGAAATGGCCGCGGGGCGCATCAAGCGCCCGCCGCGGCGCCGAAACGCCGCGCGGCGCGGTCCCGCGCCTTGGCCGCCTCCACCGCGCGGTCCCGCGGCTGCGCGGCGGTGACCAGGGAGCCGAGGAGCTCCCGGGCGACCGCGGCGACGCCGTCGACCGCGCGGTCGAATGCTGCCTCGTTCGCCTTCGAAGGCTGGTTGAAGCCGCTGAGCTTGCGTACGAACTGGAGGGCCGAAGCTCGGATCTCGGCTTCGCTCGCGGGCGGATCGAAGTTGAAGAGGGTCTTGATGTTCCTGCACATGGCGCCAACCTCGAGAAACACGGCTCGAGAAATCCGGGGCGCGGCCGGCCGGCCCGCCCGCCGGCAGTCTAGCAGGCCGCGGCCCTTCTCCCCCCTGCCGGCCAACAGACTACAAGGAGACACGCACCCCACGGTGCTCGCCGTGGCGTGGACGTCTTCCCGTCCAGCCGGGTCAGCCGGCCGGGGGACGTCGCTTCTCGGCACGCGGCGGGGAGCTCGCGAGCCACGCGGAGAGACCTCGCACCCCGTCGAGGATCGCCAGGTGGGGGACCCGCTCGAGCTCCGCGCGGGTGTGCGAGCCGCTCAGCACGCCGAGCGCCCCCGTGCCGGCGTTGGCGGCCATCATCAGATCGTGCGCGGTGTCGCCGATCATCAGCGTCCGCGGCGGGCTCGTGCCCAGCTCCGCCATGAGGCCCTCGAGCATTCCGGGATGCGGTTTGGCGGGGGCCTCGTCGACCGTGCGGCTGGCATGGATCGAGGCCCCGAGGCCCGTGCTCTCGAGCTCGAGCTCGAGACCGCGCCGGCCCTTGGCGGTCGCCACCGCGAGGAGATAGCCCTCGGCGGCGAGCCCCGCGAGCAGCGCCGCCACGCCGGGAAACGGCGCATGCCGGCCGCCGAACCGCGAGAACCAGCGCTCCCGGTAGGCCTTGCAGATGCGCTCGAAGAGCTCCTGGTCGCAGCCCGGGACGAGCTCATCGATCATCTCGCGGATACCGAGGCCGATCGTCCGGCGGATCGCCGCCGCCGGGGCGACCGCCACCCGGGCGGCGGCCAGCGCCTCCTGCGTGCAGCCGACGATGGAGCCGATCGAATCGACGAGGGTGCCGTCCCAGTCGAAGACGAGCAGCTCGTAGCGGGTCATCTCGACCCGCCGAGCCGCGTGTAGACCAGCCCGCCGACGCTCGAGTCCCTCGCCGGCGGGACGAGGTCGGCGCGCGCCGCCGTCACCATGCGCCGCTTGATCGTCGAGCCCTCGGGCACCACGACGTCGGGCCCCACGATGGCCCGCCGGATCCGGCTCGCCGCGCCGACGTGGGCCCCGCCCAGGATCAGCGAGCGCTCGATCCTGCACCCCGCCTCGATCGTCGCGCCGCGCTCGATCACGGACCCACGGACCAGCGCGCGCGCGCTCACCTCGGTCCCCGGAGCGAGCCAGTTGCGGCGCCACAGGCGCCGCGGCCAACGCCCCAGGCCCCAGTCGTGGGCCCCGGCAAGGTAGCGCTCGGGCGTGCCCAGATCGTGCCAGTGGCGCCGCGTCTCCACGCTCTGCAGCGCCTCGCCGGCGCGCAGCAGCGGCATGTAGAGATCCTCCACGAAGTCCGCCGGCCCGTCCCCGAGCGCTTTCGCCGCCCGCCCGAGCAGCGCCGGCGCCAGGACGTGCGCCCCGGCGAACACCCGCCGCCGCTCCTCCTTGCCGCGGGTGCCGCCGCGCAGCGACACGATCGAGCCGTCGGGCCGGACGATGACCCCGCCGCCGAACTGCCTGGGGCTCGCTCTCGTCGTCAGGAGCAGCGTTGCGGCGGCGCCGGTCGCGGCGTGGCGCCGCAGCAGCCGCGCCAGCGGCCAGCGGCAGAGGCTGTCGCCGTTGATCACCAGCAGGAGATCGGCCACCGCCGCGAACGCCGCGAGCGGGCCCAGCGCGCCCAGCGTGCCCAGCAGCCGCGGCTCTCGCGAGTAGGTCAGCCGCATGCCGTGGAAGGCGCCGCCGAGGCGCTCCTCGATCGCGTCCCCGAGGTGGTGGAGGTTGATGGCCGCCGCCTCGCAGCCGACGGCGGCCAGGGCGGCCAGGGTCTGCTCGATCACCGGCCCGCCGAGGATGGGCAGCAAGGGCTTGGGAAGGACGTCCGTCAGGGGGCGCAGGCGTTCGCCGCGACCGGCGGCCAGGACGAGCGCGCGCAGCCGCGGCTCAGCCATCGCCCCCCTCGCGGCGCGCGAAGACCATGTCCTCCGGGGCGTCCGGGTGGCGCTGCCGGAAGGCCTCGTAGAGCGCGAGGTAGTCGGCCGCGAGGGCGGTGGACGGTGGGCAGCCGCACCGCGCCGCCACCGCCGCCGCACCGCCGCCCTCGAACTCGGCGAAATCCCCGATCGGCGTGCGGTCGAGGGCGACGGTCACCTCGGCGAGTCGCCACTCCTCCCGGTACTTCTGGTAGCGGCGCACCTGCTCGTAGCCGAGCGCGCGGAGAATGGCCGCCGCGCTCGCCGGGTCGCCGATCGCCGTCTCGTGCTCGGCCCGGACCTTGACGCCGTCCTCGAAGCTCGCCGGACCCTTGAACGTCAGCCGCGCGCCGCGCCCGTCTTCGCGCAGCCGCAGCAGGCATCCCGCGGCCCGCAGCTCGCCGCCGCGGTCCCAGACCAGGTTGTCCTCGAAGCCCTCGGCGTGGAGGAGCCGGGCGCCCAGCCCTTGGAGGCGCCGGCGCAGCGCCGCCGGGTCGCCGACGGCGATCTTGAGCTCGCGCTCGCTGCTCACCCCCGCGCCGCGCGCTCGAGCAGGCGCACGACGGTCCGGATGCCGTTGTAGAAGTGGCTGATGTTGAACTTCTCGTTCGGCGAGTGCAGGCGATCGTCGGGCAGCCCGAAGCCGACGAGGAGAATGGGCACGCCGAGCACCTGCGAGAAGGTCCCGACCACCGGGATCGACCCCCCTTCACGGACCTTGACCGGCGCTTTGCCCCAGACGTCCTCCTGGGCGGCCATCGCGGCCGCGGCCAGCTCGCCGTCGATCTCGACCAGCACCGGCGGCGCCCCGTGCACGCTCTTGACCTCGACGCTCACGCCGGCGGGCGCGACGGAGGCGACGTACTCGCGAAAGCGGCGCGCGACGTCCGCCGGCTTCTGGTGCGGCACCAGCCGCATCGAGACCTTGGCTCCCGCCGTCGCCGGCAGCACCGTCTTGGCGCCGTGCCCCTGGTATCCCCCCCAGATGCCGTTGACGTCGCACGTCGGCCGCGCCCAGGCGCGCTCGAGAGTGGAGTATCCGGCCTCGCCGGACAGCTCGGTCACGCCGAGCTCCTTCATGTAGGCCGCGTCGTCGTGCGGCAGTCGCGCCCAGTCCTCGCGCTCCCAGTCGGCGAGCGGCAGCACGTCGTCGTAGAAACCGGGGACGAGGATCCGCCCCGACTCGGCGTCGCGCAGCCGGGAGATGATGTGGGCGAGGGCGTTGGCCGGATTGGCGACCGCGCCGCCGAAAGTCCCCGAGTGCAGGTCGCGATTCGGACCGGTGACGTGGATCTCCACGTACTGCAGCCCCTTGAGGCCGTAGAGCAGCGACGGCTGGCCGGGGGCGAACATCGAGCTGTCCGAGACCACGACCGCGTCACAGGAGAGCCGCGCGCCGGCGTCGGCGCGCACGAAGGCGTCGATCGACTCGCCGCCGCTTTCTTCCTCGCCCTCGAGGATGAACTTGACGTTGACGGGGAGCGCGCCGCGCTCGGCCAGCGTCGCCGCGACCCCCTTGAGCTGGGCGAACGACTGTCCCTTGTCGTCGGTGGCGCCCCGCGCCACGAGCTCGTCGCCCTCCTCGGTCGGCTCGAAGGGATCGTGACGCCACAGCTCGACCGGGTCGACCGGCTGCACGTCGTAGTGGCCGTAGAAGAGCAGGGTGGGCTGCCCCGGCGCGCCCAGCCACTCGCCATAGACGAGGGGATAGCCCGCGGTCTCCAGGAGCTGCGCCGTCAGGCCCGCCTCGCGCATGCGCTCGAGCGCGAATCCGGCACAGCGCAGCACCTCGCTCCCGTACGCCGGATCCGTCGAGATCGAGGGAATGCGCAGGTAGTCCTTGAGCTCCTCGAGATAGGTCGTCTTCTCGCGCTCGATGCGCGCCATCACGTCTGAGCTTTCGTTAGCCATCGTTCTCGTCGCCTCCGCGAAACCGGGAGCGGCAGTCTAGCAGGGGTCGCCGACGGGCCCTCGGCGCCGGGCTAGCTCCCTTCTTTCGGCCCCGCCCGCCGGCGCGCCAGCCGGCGGAGGTTGACCCCGTTGACCGCGCCGTGGGCCACGATCGCGGCGAGGAGGTTGCCGCTCCACTCGGTCAGTCCCGCGAAGACCAGTCCGGCGACGAGGGCAAAGAGCGTCCACAGCCGGAAGGACCGCCCGGGTCCGCTGTGCAGCACCGCAAAGAGCGCCGTCGCCCACGGCCAGCCCCACTGGCCCTGCACTCCGCCGCGGAAGAAGATCTCCTCGGCGACGCTCGAGATCACGGCCAGGGCGAAGATCTCGTCGCGGTGCACCTCGCCCAGCAGTCCGGCGACGTGCCCCTCGACGGCGCGCGCCGCCGCCAGCCGGCGCACGGCCAGGGCCCACAGCGCGATGAGGACGCCGCCCGCCGCGAGGCCGGCGGCCAGGTCGCGCCACCAGCTCGCGGGGTCGGCGAAGAGCGCCCAGCCGAGGTCGCCGCGCCAGCCGACCCAGACGACGCCGGCCAGCGCCAGCAGCAGATAGAAGAGCCAGGCGAGAGCGTAGAACCGGGAGCGCGGGGCCGGCCGTTCCACCGCTCGACGAGCTCCGCGCGCCGGCTATTCGAGCGTCGTCTGAGGATCCGGGGCCACCGCGTCCTCGACTTCGTCGAGCTCGTCGGCGGCTCTCTCGCCGAGCTTGGCGACGGAGACGAGGCGGTCGCCGGCGTCGAGCTCCATGAGCTTGACGCCCTGCGTGGCCCGGCCCGAGACCCGGACGCCGTCGACGTTGATGCGGATGATCTTGCCCCCGTGGGTGATCAGCATCATCCCTTCTTCGGGCGTGACCTGCTTGGCCGCGAGCACCTGTCCCGTCTTCGGCGAGATCTTCAGGTTGATGATGCCCACGCCGCCCCTGCTCTGGCGGCGGTATTCGTTCACCCTCGTGCGCTTGCCGATCCCGTTCTCGGCGATCGACAGGATCTCGCCCTCGCCCGTCAGGCTCTCCATCGAGACGACCCGGTCGCCCTTGCGCAGCTTGATTCCGCGCACGCCGCGCGTGGCGCGCCCCATCGGTCTCGCGTCGGCCTCGGGAAAGCGGATCGAGAAGCCTTTCGCGGTCGAGAGCATGATGTCGTTCTCGCCGCCGGTGACCCGGACGTCCAGCAGGCGATCGTCATCGTCGATGTTGATCGCGATGATCCCCCCGGCCCGGGGGTTGGAGTAGGCGGACAGCCGGGTCTTCTTGATGGTCCCCTTCTCGGTGGCGAAGATCAGGTACTGGTCCGGGGTGAACTCGCGGACCGCCACGGTGGTCGCGAGGCGATCGTCGCTCTCCAGGTTGAGCAGGTTGACGATCGCCTTGCCGCGCGAGGCCGGGCCCATCTGGGGAATCTCGTGGGCCTTCATCCAGTAGACCCGGCCGGAGGCCATGAAGACCAGGACGTAGCTGTGCGCCGTCGCCACGTGGAGATGCTCCACGAAGTCGCCTTCCTTGGTCACCATTCCCGTCCGTCCCTTGCCGCCCCGGTTCTGCGCGCGGTAGAGGGAAAGGGGCGAGCGCTTGACGTAGCCCGCCTTGGTGACGGTGATGACCATGTCCTCGTCGGCGATCATGTCCTCGATCGTGATCTCGTTCGTCTCCGGGATGATCTCCGTGCGCCGGGGGCTCGGGTAGGCCTCTCGCACCTCGGCGAGCTCGCGGCGGATCTCCCCGAGCACCAGCGCGTCGGAGGCGAGGATCGCCCGCAGCCGCTCGATCAGCGCGACGAGCTCCTCGTACTCGGCGACGACCTTGTCGCGCTCGAGCCCGGTCAGTTTCTGGAGGCGCATCTCGAGGATCGCCTGCGCCTGGGGCTCCGTGAAGCTGAAGCCGGCCATGAGGTTCTCGCGAGCCTCCGCCGGGGTCTGGCTGGCGCGGATCGTGGCAATGACCTCGTCCAGCTGGTCGAGGGCCTTGAGGATGCCCTCCAGGAGGTGGGCCCGCTCCTCGGCCTTGCCCAGGTCGTAGCGGGTGCGCCGGACCACGACCGTCTTGCGGTGGTTGAGGAAGTGCACGAGCATCTGGCGCAGCGTCAGCACCTGCGGGCGGTTGTCGACGATGGCCAGCAGGATGATGCCGAAGGTCGACTGCATCGCCGTGAGCTTGTAGAGCTGGTTGAGCACGATCTCGGGCAGCGCGCCCCGTTGGACCTCGATCACCATGCGGATGCCGTCGCGGTCCGACTCGTCGCGCAGGTCCGAGATCCCCTCGATCTTCTTCTCGTGCACGAGACTGGCGATGCGCTCGAGAAGCCGCGCCTTGTTGACCTGGTACGGCAGCTCGGTGACGACGATCGACTGCTTGTCGCCGCGGCGCTGGGTCTCGATGTTCGCCCGGGCGCGCATCTGGATGGCGCCCCGGCCGGTCGTGTAGGCGCTGCGGATGCCCGCCAGGCCGTGGATGAACCCGGCGGTCGGAAAATCCGGTCCCGGCACCAGTCTCATCAGCTCCTCGGCCTTGGCGTCGGGCTTGTCGATCAGGACGTCGAGGGCGTCGATGATCTCGCCGAGGTTGTGCGGCGGGATGTTGGTCGCCATCCCGACGGCGATGCCGCCGGCGCCGTTGATCAGCAGGTTGGGCACCCGCGACGGCAGGACCGTCGGCTCCTGCAGCGAGCCGTCGTAGTTGAGGACCCAGTCGACGGTCTCCTTGTCGATGTCCTCCTTGAGCATCTCCTCGGCCAGCCGCGTCAGCCGGACCTCGGTGTAGCGCATGGCCGCCGCGCTGTCGCCGTCGATCGACCCGAAGTTCCCCTGCCCGTCGACCAGGGGATAGCGCAGCGAGAAGTCCTGGGCCATGCGCACGACCGTGTCGTAGATCGCCGCGTCGCCGTGCGGGTGGTACTTGCCCATCACGTCGCCGACGATGCGGGCCGACTTCTTGTAGGGCTTGCGCGAGGTATTGCCGCTCTCCCACATGCCGTAGAGGACGCGCCGGTGCACCGGCTTGAGGCCGTCGCGGACGTCGGGCAGGGCGCGGCCGACGATCACGCTCATGGCGTAGTCGATGTAGCTGCGCTTCATCTCGTCTTCGATGTCGACCGTGGCCGGCGTCTCGAAGGGGAGGACTCGATCGTGTTCGCTCATGGGCTTCTTGCTCGCAGGTCGTTGCTTCGGGCCGGCGGCGGAGCGGCTCCGCCGCTCGCCGTCAGACGTCGAGGTTGGTCACGTTGAGGGCGTTTTTCTCGATGAACTCGCGGCGCGGCTCGACCTGGTCGCCCATCAGAGTGGAGAAGATGTCGTCGGCCGAGATGTCGTCCTCGATGCGCACCTGCAGGAGGCGGCGGCGCTCCGGGTCCATCGTCGTCTCCCAGAGCTGCTCGGCGTTCATCTCGCCGAGACCCTTGTAGCGCTGGATGGAGAGGCGCTTCTTGGCCCCCTCCCAGAGCTGCTCGAAGGCCTCTTCCTGCCCCAGCTCCTCCGTCACCTCGTCGCCCTGATGCAGCCGGTAGCCGGGGGTCGCCAGGGCCTCGAGCCCGGCCTTGTTACGGCCGAGGCTCCGGAACTGCGGGCTGGCCAGGAGATCGTGGTCGATCGCCACGCGGCGCTCGACGCCGTCCCGCCGGCTGACGAAGCGGATCCGCAGGCGCCCATGGGAATCCTCGTCGACCGTGACGCTGTGAAAGCCGGACGCCTCGATGATCTCGGCCACCTTGCGGACCTGCTTGCGGTCGGCGAGCGCGCGCTCGCTCGTCAGGCCGTTCAGGAGCGCGGCGCGCAGCGCATCGGTGGGCAGGCCGCGCGCCGCCAGCTGGTCGAGGTTCGAGCGGAAGTCGATCACCTTGCCGACGAACGCGGCCAGCCGCGGACCCTTGAGGCGCTTCGAGCGGCCGTTGTCGACCAGCTCGAGCTCGAAGGCGTCCTCGATGCGCGCGACCAGGAAATCCCGGTACTCCCGGTCGTCCTTGAGGTAGCTCTCCTTGCGCCCTTCGCTGACCTTGTAGAGCGGCGGCTGGGCGATGAAGAGATGGCCGCGCCGGATGACCTCCTCCATCTGGCGGAAGAAGAACGTCAGGATCAGCGTGCGGATGTGCGAGCCGTCGACGTCGGCGTCGCACATGATGATGAGCTTGTGGTAGCGCAGCTTGGCGACGTCGAAATCGTCCTTGCCGATGCCCGCCCCGAGGGCCGAGATCAGGGTCTTGATCTCGTCCGAGGAGAGCATCTTGTCGAAGCGGGCCTTCTCGACGTTGAGGATCTTGCCCTTGAGGGGCAGGATCGCCTGGAACTTGCGGTCGCGTCCCTGTTTCGCCGTGCCGCCGGCCGACTCGCCCTCGACGAGGAAGAGCTCGGCGAACTCCGGGTTGCGCTCCGAGCAGTCCGCCAGCTTGCCGGGCAGGCTCGAGGAGTCGAGCACCCCCTTGCGCCGGGTGAGCTCGCGCGCCTTGCGCGCCGCTTCCCGCGCGCGCGCCGCCTCGACGCACTTCTCGATCACCCGCTTGGCGACCTTCGGGTTCTCTTCCAGGTAGTTGCCGAGCCGCTCGTTGACGACCTGCTCCACCCAGCCCTTGACCTCGGAAGAGACGAGCTTGTCCTTGGTCTGGCCGGAGAACTTGGGATCCTTGATCTTGACCGAGACGATGGCGACCAGCCCCTCGCGAATGTCGTCGCCCGTCAGGTTGGTCTTGAGCTTCTTGAGCAGGCCGGAGTTGTTGGCGTAGGCGTTGACCGTTCGCGTCAGCGCCGCGCGGAAGCCCGACATGTGGGTGCCGCCGTCGCGGTTCTTGATCGTGTTCGTGAAGCAGAAGATCTGCTCCTGATAGCCGTCGTTCCATTGCATGGAGATCTCGACGCTCTCCTCCCCTCGGCCGTCGTCCCTGACGTCCCCGAGATGGATCGGCTGCTTGTGGAGCGTCGCCTTGTGGCGATTGAGGTGGGCTACGAAGCTCTGGATGCCGCCCTTGAAGAGAAACTCGTCGCTCTCGTCGGTGCGCTCGTCGAGCAGGGCGATGCGCACCCCCTTGTTGAGGAAGGCGAGCTCGCGGAGACGCTGGGCCAGGGTGTCGTAGTGGAACTCGGTGGCCGCGAACACCTCCGGATCGGGAACGAAGCGGACCTTGGTCCCGGTGCTCTTGACCGCCCCCGTCGCCGCGATCGGCGCCACCGGAACGCCGCGCAGGTAGTCCTGCTTCCAGATCTGGCCCTCCCGCCAGATTTCGACGCTCAGCTCGCTCGACAAGGCGTTGACGACCGACACGCCGACGCCGTGCAGGCCCCCGGAGACCTTGTAGGCGTTGTTGTCGAACTTGCCGCCCGAATGCAGCTCCGTGAGGATGACCTCCGCGGCGGAGCGCCCCTCGCCCTTGTGGTGGCCGACCGGGATCCCCCGGCCGTCGTCCGTGACGGTGACCGAGCCGTCGACGTGGATCGTCACGTCGACCCGGGTGGCGAAGCCGGCCTGCGCTTCGTCGACGGCGTTGTCGACCAGCTCGAAGACCATGTGGTGGAGACCCGAGCCGTCGTCGGTGTCGCCGATGTACATCCCCGGCCGTTTGCGGACCGCATCGAGGCCCTTGAGGACCTTGATGCTGTCGGCCGTGTAGTCACTCTTCAAGGCTTGTTTGGCCAAATACCGACTCCTCCTCGACTGCTCGGGGATCGCGAACCGGAGCTCCGCGCCGACGGCGGCGCGGCGTCGCGCGGCCGCCGCCGCATCGTATCAAGAACGCGGCCGAAAAACAAGCAATAAACCGTTTGTTTACAGATACTTAGAGAGGCGCCGGCGCTGCGCCGTGGGAGACCGCGGGAACGGGCGTACACGAGGCGCAAAAACGCCTTCCGCGGGCGCCCGCCAACGCCCGCCGAGCCGAGCGGCGCCCGCCCGCCGCCCTCAGACCCGCATCGGCATGATGACGCAGAGATAGCGCCGATCCTCGCCGTCCACCGGCAGTCCGACGCACTGCGAGTTCTCGTCCTTGAGCTCGAAACGGACCCGCTCGGTGTCGACGACGGCCAGGAAGTGGCTCATGTAGTCGGGGTTGATGCCGAGCGAGAAGGCCGCACCCGCGTAGTCGCACGAGACCTCTTCCATCGCCTCGCCGAGATCGGGGTTCGCGGCCGAGATGTTGAGCTTGCCGTCCTCGAACTGGAAGCGCACCGCCCGGGTGCGGTCACCCGTCAGCAGGGCCACCCGCTGCACGGCCGTCGCGAGGTCCTTCCGCGCGAACGACACCTTCTTGTCGTTGTCCTTGGCGATCACCCGCTCGTAGTCCGGGAAGGTCCCTTCGAGGATCCTGCAGACGAGCTCCCTGCGCCCCAGCCGGAAGGCGAGATGGTGCTCGCCGCGGCACAGACTGAGCGCACCGTCGCCCTCGAAGCGCTGCAGCTCCTGCAGCGCCTTGCGCGGCACGAGCACGCCGTCCTCGTCGCGGCCACCGTCGAGAGCGTTCTCGACCAGCGCCAGACGGTGGCCGTCGGTCGCGACCATCTCGAGCCCGCCCTGCTTCAACTTGAAGAGGGCGCCGTTGAGCTGGAATCGCGACTCCTCCGTGGAGACGGCGAAGAGCACCTTGGAGATCATCTCCTTGACCTGGTTGAAGGGGATCTCCTGAACCGTTCCCTCCACCTGCGGAAGGGTCGGAAAGTCCTCCGGGGAGAGACCGTTGATCTGGAACCGCGAGCGCTCCGCGACGATGGCCAGCCGCTTCTCGCCCTCCTGAAGGAGGGTGATCTCCTCGTCGGAGAGGGCGCGGATGATCTCGATGAACTTCTTGGCCTGGACGGCCACTCCGCCGGCGGCGGTCACGTCCGCTTCGACCCACGAGGTCAAGGAGACGTCGAGGTCGGTCGCGGCCAGCGACAGCCGCTGGCCGTCGGCCCGGAGAAGGATGTGCGACAGCACCGGGATCGTCGTTCGACGTTCGACGATTCCCTGCATGGGACCGAGCTCCGAGAGGAACTTCGAGCGATCGAGGCGGATTTCCATGGCACCTTCTTCTTCCTGGAAGAGAGGGAGTATATAGCATAGCCGTCGTAGTAGTAGCGGCTGCGGAGAGTGCGGAAAGCGAGCCGCGAGCTCATCCCGGGCGGGGCGCTCAGGCGTCCGCAGGGTGCGGAAACCGGCTGTTCGTCGCCTGCGGACCGACGGCGGAAAACGCGCTCCCGGCGGGCCGACGCGCGGTTCTCCACAGCCCGTCCGCCGCGCGATCCGCAGCTTTTTTGCCGGTGCCGCGCGGCGTCGCCCGCCGGCGGCGCGCCGCGGCCGCGGCGTCAGGAGAAGTGGTGGATCCAGCCCTTGATCGTCCGGTCGAGGTCCGGGTCCTGGGCTCGCAGCGCCTCGATCTTCTCGACCGAGTACATGACCGTGGAGTGGTGCTTGTCGTTGAACTGCTTGCCGATCTCGGGGTACGAGAGATCGGTCAGGCGCTTGCACAGATACATGGCGACCTGCCGCGGAAAGGCGATCTGCTTGGAGTTGTTCTTGCTCTTGATCTCGTTGACCTTGAGGCCGTAGTGGCGGGCGACGTGTTTCGTGATCTCCGAGGCCAGGATGCGGCGGTTGCCGTCCGCCAGCATGTCCTTGAGGGTCTCTTTCGTCAGCTCGAGCGTGATGGGCTTGGCGGTCAGGGAGGCGAACGCCACGACGCGGTTGAGCCGCCCCTCGAGCTCGCGGATGTTCGACTTCACCTGGGAAGCGATGAAGAGCGCCACGTCGTCGGGCAGCGCCACGCGCTCCTGGTCGGCCTTGCGCCGCAGAATGGCCACCTTGGTCTCGAGGTCGGGCGGCTGGATGTCGGCGATGAGACCCCATTCGAAGCGGCTGCGAAGCCGCTCTTCGAGGTCGCGGATGTCGCGCGGCGAGGAGTCCGAAGAGAGGATGATCTGCTTCTGCCGCGTGTAGAGGGTGTTGAACGTGTGGAAGAACTCCTCCTGGGTACGCTCCTTGTTGGCGAGGAACTGGATGTCGTCGACCATCAGCACGTCGATCGAGCGGTAGCGCTCCCGGAACTCCGGCATCCGGTTGAAGCGCAGCGAGCTGATGAGCTCGTTGACGAACTGCTCGGCGGGCAGGTACATCACCCTCAGACCGGGGTGCTTCTTGGCGATCGCATGACCCGTGGCGTGCAGCAGGTGGGTCTTGCCGAGCCCGACGCCCGCGTAGAGGAACAGCGGGTTGTAGCTCTCCGCCGGGCGGTTGGAGATCGAGCGCGCGGCGGCGTGGGCGAACTGGTTGGAGTTGCCGACGACGAAGGTCTTGAAGGTATAGCGCGGATTGAACGCCTCGCCGCCGTCGGCCTCGCCGCCGGTGGCCTGGCGGCCGGGGGAGGCCGCGGTCTCGACGGCGAAGAGCACGCGGAAGGCGGAGCCCTTGAGCTCGCTGATGGCGCGGTCGACCGCCGGCCGGTAGCTCTGCTCGAGGGTGTGGAGAAAACGCTCGCTGGGCGCCGACAGGATCAGGCTGTCGGCGCTCTCCTCACGAACCTTGAGCGGCCGAAACCAGGTCGTGAACTCTTCCGGGTCCAGCTCGCGTTGGAGGTTGTCTTGAAGGCGCTGCCAGAGTGCTTGAGCCATGCCCGCCCGCTTTCCACAGGCTGTGGAAAACTTGTTGAACGTAGTCCCGTATCGAGAAAACGCTCTGATTTGGTCGCTAAACGCGGTGCTTCACTCAACGAGGGCTGGCGATGTTAGCACAGCCGGAGGGAGCCGCAAGCGGCGGCGGCCGAGGTTCAAAAGGGAGTGCTGAAACGGCCGATCTCCGGCGCCACTTCGAGGGTGTAGGGCAGGGAGATCGGCGCCGCGAGGTGTTGCCGCAGCCAGCCGGCGACGAGCCCCGGGGCGCCCTCGCCGGCGAGCAGCTCGAGCAGGGTCGGCGCGCGAGGATAGAGGACGAGGACGGTGTTCTCGCGCTCGATCCCGGCGGCGGCCGCCGCCGCGGCGAGAGCCTCTTCGAAGCCGCCGACCTCGTCGATCAGGCCTTTTTCGAGGGCCCTCTGCCCGCTCCAGATTCGCCCTTGCGCCACGGCGTCGACGGCCTCGCGCTCCATGCCGCGGCCCGCGGCGACGTGGCCGACGAAGGTGTCGTAGGTGCGTTCGATGGCTTCGACGAAGCGCTCGCGCTGGGCGGGGTTCATCGGCTCGAGGCCGGCGAAGTAGTCGGCGTTGGCGCCGCGCTTGACGCTGTCGTGACTGATTCCGAGGAGCTCTTGCTGGAAGCGCCCCGTCAACAGGCGGCCGGCGATCACCCCGATCGAGCCGGTAAGGCTGGTCGCCTCGGCGACGATGTGGTGGGCCTTGCTGGAGATGTAGTAGCCGCCGGAGGCGGCGAGGCTCGACATCGACACGACGACCGGCTTGACGGCCGCCAGCCGCTCGACCTGGTGCAGGAGCAGGTCGGAAGCCTGCGCCGAGCCGCCGGGACTGTCGACCCGAAGAACGACGGCCGCGATCGATTCGTCCTCGATCAAGCTCTCGAGCACCTCGCCGAAGCCGTCGGCGCCGACGAACATCCGCCGGCTCCACGGATCGAACCCGCCGCGTCCGCGAACGATCTCGCCCTGGGCGAACGCGATGGCGATCTTGGCCTTGCCGAAGCGGCGGCTCGGCGGCTGGTAGTCCGCCACGTCGATCCAGCGCCGATCACCGTCGCCCATGGCGGTCGCCAGGGTGTCCTCGAACTGGTCCGGATACGCCAGGCGGTCGACCAGTCCCAGCTCGAGCGCCTGCGCCGCGCCGTAGGGAGCCGCGTCGATCAGCTGCCGGATCCGCGAGGCGGTGAGGTCGCGCCCCGCGGCCACGTCCGAGACGATCCGATCGTAGAGATCGTCCAGAAGAGAGGACAGCGCCTCGCGCGCGCTGCTCGAGTGCTGGAACTCGGTGAACGACTCCGCGGCGCTCTTGTAGTCGCCCGCGTACTCGAACTCGGGCTCGATCTTGAGCTTGTCGAGGCCGCCGCGGAAGAAGGCCGTATCGACGAAGAGGCCGACGATGTTGAGCTCGCCCGCCGGCGCCAGCGTGATCACCGGGCAGGCGGTCGCCAGGTAGTAGGCGAGGGTGCCGTTCGAGCCCTCACCGGCCGTCTCGAGGTAGCACTCGACGTGCTTGCCGCCGTCCGCGAAGCCACGGATCAGACGGCGTACCTCCTCGGCCTGCGCGAGACCGAGGGCGGCGCGATGGATGTAGACGGCCAGGCCCTGGACTTGCGGGTCGGCTCGGGCGCCGCGCAGGGTCTGGTAGAGATCGACCAGGCTGGCGCCTCGGGGGCTGCCGAAAAACGGTATTCGGGGTGCCGGAGAATAGTCCGCGAGGGGCTCCGAAAGGGTCAGGCGCAGGATGACGCCGTCGCTCGTGGCGGACGTCGATCCGGCACCGAAGTAGAGGGCGGCAATGGCGACGACGACCGCCGCGGCGACGAGGGAAAGGAGGAGCGCGAGCAGCTTCTTCATGGCGCTCCCGCCGCCGCGCGCCCTCTCGGCCGCCGGAGGCGTTCCTGGCACGGAGATTGCTTCAAGAATGTGGCAAGTAAGGAAAACACGGGGAGGTTCCTCTACCTGAGTCCACAACAGCGAGACCGTTCAGCAGATCCTTTCAGCAGATCTGTCTCGTCACGTCTCAATCCGCAACACAGGCTCCTGTCCTAGCAGGGGCTCCCTCCAAGACTCCGCAACCCCGGAACCTCCCCCCTTGCTGCTCTTGTTTATCACGAAAGAGGCTCGCCGCACCCCCCCGGGGAGCGCGAGCGAGCGCTTCGCCCGGTGCCCCGCCGGCTGAGGCCGGGTGCGGCCATGTTGGCCGGCGATGCCGACGCGGCGGCGCGGGCCAGCCAGGCGCTCCTCGTCTGGTACGAGCGCTGGCGCCGTGACCTGCCGTGGCGGCGGCGCGGCGACGCGTACGCCACCTGGGTGGCGGAGGTGATGCTGCAGCAGACGCGGGTGGAAGCGGTCCTCCCGTACTACGAGCGGTTTCTCGAGCGCTTCCCGGACGTCGAGACGCTGGCGGCGGCGGCGCCGGAAGAGGTGCTGGCAGCCTGGTCGGGGCTTGGCTACTACCGCCGTGCTCGCCACCTCCACGCGGCCGCCCGCCAGGTCGCCGCGGCCGGCGCCTGGCCGGCGAGCGCGGCCCAGTGGCGCCAGTTGCCCGGGATCGGCGAGTACACGGCGGCCGCCATCGCCAGCATCGCGGGCGGCGAGGTCGTCGCGGTGCTCGACGGCAACGTCGAGCGGGTCGGGTCGCGGCTCGCGGCCAGCACCGCGGATCCGAAGAAGGCGGCCGCCCGCCGCGACCTGGCGGCGGTCGCCCGAGCCCTGCTCGACCCGGCCCGCCCCGGGGACTCGAATCAGGCCTTGATGGAGCTCGGCGCCACCGTCTGCCGGCCGCGGGCGCCGCGCTGCGCCGACTGCCCGCTGCAGGCGTGGTGCGGCGGCTTCGCGGCCGGCGCCCCGGAGAGCTTTCCCCGCCGCCCCCGGGAGCCGGCGGCCACGCGGGTGCGGCGGCGGGTCTTCGTCGTCAAGGTGCGGCGGCGCTATCTGCTGGCGCGGCGCGGCCTTGCGTCGCGCCAGCTGGCGGGGTTCTGGGAGCTGCCTTGGCTCGACGACCCGGACGCCGGGGCAGGGGGTCTTTCGGGGGAGATGGGAGCCGCCCTGGCGGCGAAGTACGGAGGCGTCTGGGAGATCGGAGAGGCGTCGGGTCGGGTGCGTCACGCGATCACCCGCCGCCGTTTCGAGATCGAGATCTACGCGGCGGCCTGGCGGCCCGAAGGCGTCGCCGAGACGCCGGCGGCCGAGCCGACGCTGGGCTGGTTCCGGCGCGAGGAGATCGCCGCGCTGGCGACCTCCTCGTTGGTGCGGAAGGTTCTCGCGACCTGGCTGGCGGCGTCGTGAGCGCTCAACCCTGCCCGTCGGCCAGCGAGGGCGTGGCGAGGCGCGAGAGGACGTGCCAGCCGACGATCTTCTGGTCGATGGCGCGCAGCCGGCTGGCGGCGAGCATGCAGAGGATGCTCAGGAGGCGGGTCGACGAGACGCTGTCGATGTTGAGCAGGCCTTCGACGACCTCGCGGGCGATCGCCAGGACGACGGCCTCGCCCTCGTGGGCGGTGGCCGCGGCCGACCGCGGCTGCTGGTCGATGAGAGCCATCTCGCCGAAATAGTCGCCGCGCTCGAGAAAGGCCAGCGCCTCCTCGCCGGCGCCGGGGATGCGCTTGCTGATCATCACCCGGCCCTCGAGGACGACGAACATCACGTCGCCAGGGTCGCCCTCGCGGAAGATCACCTCGCCGCCCAGGAAACGCTCCTCCCGCGACAGCGACGCGAGGAAGTGGATCTCCATCGGCGAGAGCTGCTGCTCGAGGAAGACGGCCCGGCGCTCCGAAAGGTCGAGTCCCTTGTCGCTGGTGCGGGGCTTGGCCGGCACGTCGAGCGGCGGGGCGGAGGCGTCGCGGTCGGAAAAGAAGGTGGCGAGCTGAGCGTTGGCCCGCCGTAGCTTGTCCGCGAGGCTGTGCCAGAAGGACCACAGCAGGAGGAGCTCGAAGCCGGCGTCGTTGTCGGCCATCGCGGCGAGCCGGTCGGCGTCGAACAGCAGCAGCTCGCACGTCTCTCTCGCGACGGCGTCGCTGCTGCGCCCCAGGTGGTCGATGTAGTTGGCCTCGCCGAACAGCTGGCCGGGGCGGAGGACGCCGAGGGCGAAGTCGCCGGCCGGCGAGCCGATGCGCAGGTCGACCGAGCCGCTGAGCAGGGCAAAGGGCTCGCGCGACGGATCGCCCTGGCGAAAGACGTAGGCGCCGGGGTCGAACCCTTGCCGCCAGGCGCATGCCGCCAGACGCTGCTTGCGCTCGTCGTCGAAATGCGAGAAGGCCGCGAAGTCGTCGAGGAGGGCGGAGATTTCCATCACCAGATCATGGTCCGAAAGGGGCCTTCCAATTGTATGAGAAAGATCACTCGGCCGCCGCGGCGGCCTCTCGCAGCGCGAAAGCGAGCTGTCTCGCGGTGGTGACGAGCGGCGGCAGGAGCTGCGTGACGCAGCCCGTGGCACCGCCGCGCAGGATCAGAACGCCGCGCCGCAGGAGGCGCTCGGAAAAGCCCGCGGCGGCGGCCGGTGAGCGCCACTCGATGCCCCACAGCGCGCCGCGGCCGCGCACCGCCCGGACCTGCGCGAAGCGCGAGGGCCAGTCGGAAAGCGCCGCCGCGAGCTCGGCGCCGATCCGCGCGCCACGGTCCACCAGGCGCTCGTCGGCGATGACGCGGAGCGTGGCCAGGGCCGCCGCGCAGGCCAGCGGGTGGGCGACGAACGTCGCCGTGTGGCGCGCCTCGCCCGGCGCGTCCCAGGCGGACATCACCGCGGCGCTGCCGATCACGGCGCCGATCGGCAGGCCGCCGCCCAGGGCCTTGCCGCAGCACAGAAGATCCGGCTGCACGGCGTCGTGGTCGACGGCGAACCAGCGGCCGGTGCGGCCGCCGCCGGTCAGGATCTCGTCGGCGACGAGCAGCGTGCCGTGGCGGCGGCACAGCGAGCCGAGCTCCACGAGCCAGCCGGGAGGCGGGAGCAGGATGCCCTCGCGGCCGACCACGGGCTCGACGACGACGGCCGCGAACTCCCCGCCGGCGAGCTCGGAGGCGAGCCGCCGGGGGGCGCAGCCGTAGGCCAGGCGCTTCACGCGGCGGTGCAGGTGGCGGTCGAAGGCGCGGCGGAAGTGGGGGCGGGAAGAGAGCGCCAGCGCTCCGAAGGTGAGGCCGTGATAGGCCGGCTCGAAGGCCAGGAGCCGGCTGCGGCCGGTCGCCAGCAAGGCCGTCTTGACGGCCAGCTCGACGGCGTCGGCACCCGAGACGGCGAAGCCGACGCGGCCGTCGCGAACGGGAGCGACGGCCTTCAGGGCGGCCGCCAGCTCGATGCGCAGCGGATGCCCGTGGGCGTCTCCGAGACCGTGGACGAGGCGACCGCTCTGCCGCCGGACGGCGGCGACGACGGCCGGATGGCGATGGCCGACCACCGCGACCCCGAAGCCGGAGGTGAGATCGAGATAGCGGTTGCCGTCGACGTCGAGGACGTTGGCGCCTAGCGCCTCGAGCCACAGCGGCGAGCCGCCGTCGAGCTTCGGCGCCAGGCCGGCGGTCTCCACCCTGGCGGCGCGGCGGGCAAGCATTCGGCTCGCCGCACGGTCGGCGCCCGTCAGGCGCGGCAGGAGATCGCCGCGGCGAAGCCTCCTGGCGGGAGCGGTCACGAAGAGCGCCGCCTAGAGCGCCTGGCGCCCGGCGAGGGATCGCGCCAGGGTGACCTCGTCCGTGTACTCGATGTCGCCACCGACGGGCATTCCGAACGCGAGGCGGGTGACCCCGATGTTCTTCGGCTTGAGCAGCCGCGCGAGGTAGAGCGCCGTCGCCTCGCCGTCGACGTTGGGGTTGGTGGCGATGATCACCTCCTCGACGCCGTCGAGCCGCGCCATCAGGGCGTCGATCTCGAGCGCCGCCGGCCCGACGCCGCGCTGCGGCGAAAGCGCCCCCATCAGCACGTGGTAGAGCCCGTGGAACTCCCCGGTGCGCTCCAGCGGCTCGATGTTGAACGGCTCCTCGACGACGCAGATCCGGCGGTGGTCGCGGGCCGGGTCGCTGCAGTACTTGCAGGGATCGCAGTCCGTGATGGCGCCGCAGGTCGAGCAGTGGAAGAGCTTCTCCTTGACGTCGGCGATGGCCTCGGCCAGGGCACGGGCCGCCGCCGCGTCCGACTTGAGGATGTGATGGGCGAGGCGCGCCGCCGTCTTGCTGCCGATGCCGGGCAGCCGCGACAGCTCGCCGACGAGGCGGCGCATGGGTTCCGGAGAGCTCGACATCGCGGGCGGCGATCAGAAGCCGGGAAGGGCGCCGCCGAGACTGCTGGCGAGGCCGCCGAGCTTGCTCTGCATTGCCTCGTCGACCTTGGCTCCCGCCTGGTTGACGGCGGCCAGCACGAGGTCCTCCAGCATGCCCGTGTCGTCGCCCTCGACGGCCTCGGGGTCGATGGTGACGCTCAGGACCTGCTTGTGACCGTTCATCTTGACCTGCACCATCCCGCCGCCGACGCTGGCCTCGACCTCCAGGGCGCCGAGGTCGCGGGCCATCTGTTCCTGCATCTGCTGCGCCTGCTCCATGATCTTGCGAACGTTCATTGCGGTCGAGCTCCTGAGGGGTCGTGGGGGCGGGCTTCGTCGATCGTCTCGGCGGTGCCGCCGAAGATGTCGAGCGCCGCTTGTACCGTGGGATGGGCGAGCGGCGAGTCGGCCTCCGGGCCGGGAGCTTCCGCCCGGCCGCTGCCCGGGTCGGCGGCGGCCGCCTCATGGCCGCCGGGCGCCGAGCGCCCGGCGGCGGTGTCGATTCGCCAGCCGGCGCCGGCGCCGAAGGCGCGCTCGAGGCAGGCTTCGAAGGCCTCGCGGTTGGCGTCGCGGCGCAGGGCCTGCTCGAGAAAATCGTCTCCGGGCCGGGTCACCATGGTGAGCAGGCCGGCCTCGAACGTGAGGCTCTCGACGTCGGCGAGGTGGGCGGCGATGACCTGCCGTCGTTGCCCGATGAGCTCGAGAAAGCCGGCGACCGCGGTCCTCTCGCCGTCGCCGTCCGCGCCCGCCGCGGCCGGCGGCGGTGACTCCGGGCGGGGCACTGGTGGGGGCATCGGACGGGGCTCCGGACGGGGCGGCTCTCCGGCCGCGGCCTCGGCGGCCGGCGCCGCCGGCGCCGCGCGGGGGGCCCCGTGCGGTCTCTCCGGCCGCCGCGGCGGCGCGCTGGCGCGGGGGTCCGGCGCCGCGCTCCCGGCGGCCGGCGGGGAGCCGGCGAGCAGGGTCTCGATGCGGGTCAGCCGCGGCAGCTCGGCGCCGCGCAGCCAGGCGATCTCGACGGCCAGCAGGCCCGCCTCGCTGCGCCGCACGCTCTCCTCGCTCGACAGCAGCTGATGGAGCAGCCGCAGCACGTTCTCGTAGCCCGCGTCGCGGCCGAGCTGCGCGGCGGCGCGGGCGTCCTCGTCCGGAAGGTCGACCTCGTCGATGGCACCGCCGAGCGCCAGATGCAGGGCGTCCCGGCAATAGGAGAGGAACTCGGCGTAGACGTGCCGCGGGTCCCAGCCCTGCTCGTCGATCTCCGCCACGACCGCCACGATCCCGGCGCGGTCGCCGGCGATCACCGCCGCGAGGAGGCGATGGTGCAACGCGGCGTCGACGCCGCCCAGGACCCGGCTCGCCTCGTCGTCGCCGATCTTGCCTGAGCCGTACGTGGCCAGCTGATCGAGGAGCGCGACGGCGTCGCGCACGCTGCCCTCGCTGGCCCGCGCGATCAGGCGCAGGGCCTTGTCGGCGACCTCGATCTGCTCTTCCGCGGCGAGCTTGCGCAGCAGCTCCATCAGGATCGGGCGGGGAACCCGCCGGAAGTTGAACTCCTGGCAGCGCGACAGGATCGTCGCCGGCACCGACTCGAGCTCGGTGGTGGCGAAGATGAACACGAGGTGCGGCGGCGGCTCCTCGACGATCTTGAGCAAGGCGTCGAAGGCCTGCCGCGACAGCCGGTGCACCTCGTCGAGGACGACGATCTTGTAGGGTCCGCGCACCGGCTTGTACTTGAGGTTCTCGGTCAGCTCGCGGACCTGCTCGACCTTCGAGTAGGTCGCCGCGTCGATCTCGAAGAGGTCGAGGCTCGCGCCGGATTCCATCTCGCGGCAGGTCTCGCACTCGTTGCAGGGCCCGTTCTCGAAACCGCGCTCGCAGTTCAAAGCGCGGGCCAGGATCCGCGCCACGCTCGTCTTGCCGACGCCGCGGATGCCGGAGAAGAGATACGCCTGGGCGATGCGTTTCTCGCGCAGGGCGTTGCGCAGCGCGGTCACGATCGGCTCCTGGCCGACCACGGCGTCGAAATCCGTGGGCCGCGACTTGCGGGCGAGGACTTGGTAGGTCATCGGTCGTGCCCAGAGGCCGACGAAGGGCTCAGGCGGACTGCGGCACTCGGCCGTGGCGCCTTATCGCTGCTCCCTTCCGGGCCTGACGAGGTTCGGCTCCCGGCCGATGCACAGGGCCCGAGCCCTTCGCCCGCCCCTGGGGTGAAGATGCTACGTCGCCCGCCCGAGGCATGCAAATGCGGGCGCACGGGGCGCCGGCGGAGGGGGACGGGCGGCGCCGTGGGCCGCAACGCTACGCTCGTCAACGAGGTTTGGCGGAGAGGCAGGGATTCGAACCCTGGGACCGCTTGCGCGGTCAACGGTTTTCGAGACCGCCCCGTTCGACCACTCCGGCACCTCTCCTGGGGGTTCAGCAGGCCGTGGTCCGGCCGGGCGGGATTGTACACGGAGTTTGGCGGAGAGGGAGGGATTCGAACCCTCGGTAGAGTTTCCCCTACACACGATTTCCAGTCGTGCACCTTAAGCCACTCGGTCACCTCTCCGTTGGATCTGGCAATGAGCCGGCCGCGCTCCGCAGAGCCGCGAAGAACGAGCGTAGCAACTCGCCGCACTCTTCGGCCAGCACGCCGGCGGTGACCGCGAGGCGGTGGTTGAGCCGCGGGTCGGCGGTGAGGTCTCCGAGGCTGCCGCAAAACCCCGCCTTGGGGTCGGCGGCGCCGTAGACCAGCCGCGACACCCGGCTCAAGACCAGCGCCCCGGCGCACATGGCGCAGGGCTCGAGGGTCACGTAGAGGGTGGTGGCGAGCAACCGCCAGCCGGCGGTCGCCGCGGCCCCCTGGCGCAGGGCGAGAAGCTCGGCGTGGGCGAGGGGGTCGCCGTCCGCCTCGCGGCGGTTGTGGCCGCGCCCGATCGCCGCGCCGTCGCGGACCAGCACGGCGCCGATCGGCACGTCGCCCGCGGCCGCGGCGCGCCGCGCTTCGGCGAGCGCCTCGCGCATCCAGCGCCGGTCGTCCGCGGCGCCGCCAGCGTCGGCGGGAAGTCTTTCGCCGGTGGCCGCCATGGACCGATTGTAGAGGACGCCGCGACCCGGCAGGGCCGCGCCGGCGACCCGCGGATCTCCGAGCCCAGGGGCCGAGAGCGAGCTTGACCTTTGGGCGTAAGATGGTTAGGTTCAAAGGTCCCGCACGTCGACCCGAGGGGTCGCTGCGCCCCCGCAACGTATCCGTTCTCGTACAGAACCTACCGATAGGACCCAAGTGCCGTGAAACGTACGTTTCAGCCCAACAAGCGCCGCCGCGCCAAGAAGCACGGCTTTCGTGCCCGGATGCAGACGCGCCAGGGACAAGCAGTGCTCAAGCGCCGGCGTCGGAAAGGTCGCAAGCGCCTCTCGGCCTAGTCGATGACCGGCCGGCCGGTCGCCGCGCGTCGCGACGAGTCGCTCCCACGGGAGGGGCGGATGCGGCGCCGGACCGAGTACCTGAGGTGCTACCGCGAGGGGCGCCGCCGCCACGGGGATCTTCTGATTCTCTACGCGGCGCCCAACGACCGCGACCATCCTCGGCTCGGAATCACGGTCGGCAAGAAGGTCGGCAACTCAGTCGTACGGCATCGGGTCAAGCGGCGAATCCGGGAGATCTATCGGCGATGGAGCGAGCGCAGCCAACTGCCGGCGATGGACTTCATGGTGCATTCGAAGCCGGCCATCGCCGGGGCGAGCTTTCCGCGGTTGACGGCGGAGCTGACGCGATTGCTCGCGACCTGGCTGCCGCCCGCGGGCGGGGCGTCGTCACCCGGGCCCTGATCCGGGTGCTGGTGCTCTACAAGCGCTGGCTCTCGCCGATGCTGCCGCAGAGCTGTCGCTTCGTTCCGTCGTGCTCGGAGTACGCGCGGCTCGCGGTTCTCGAGCACGGCCTCTGGCGGGGGACGCTCAAGGCGCTGGCCAGGATCGGCCGCTGCAACCCCTTCCACCCCGGGGGCATCGACCTGCCCTGAGGGCGGGCACAGGAGAAGCCATGGAAACCCGTCGTCTGCTCATCGCGGCGCTGCTGTCGCTCGCGGTCCTCCTCTTGTGGCAGAAGCTCTTCCCGCCGCCGCCGGTGGTCGCTCCCGCCCCCATGGACGGCGGGGCCGCGGCGCCGCCGGGCGAGCCGGCGCCGTCCCCGCCGCCGGTGGCCACCGCAGAGGTCGCGGAGTCGGCGGCGGCGGAATCGGCCGCCGCGGCGCCGTCCGGGCCGCCGGTGGAGGCCGCGACGGAGCAGACCGTGGTGCTCGAGGACGAGCGCATCCGCGCCGTGTGGAGCAACCGCGGCGCACAGCTCGTGAGCCTCGAGCTCAAGGCCCATCCCACGGACGACAACGGGCCGGTCGATCTCGTGAGGCGCCGGGTCGAGGAGCCGTACCTCTTCGGTCTCGTCGCCGCCGGCGGCGCGCCGTCGGCCCTCGACCAAGCGCTCTTCGCCGTCGAGCGCGCCCGCGACGGCGCGACGTTCACCTATCGGGGGCCGGCCGGAGCGAGTCGCAAGACGGTGACGTTGCGGGCGGACAGCATGATGGACGTCGTCGTGGAGAGCGACGGCGACTGGCGCCTGCTGCTCGGTCCCGGAATCCGCAACCCGACGCCGGCGGAGGCCGGCAACCGCTTCGCCCAACGCGGCGCGGTCTACCTGCAGGGCGGCAAGGTCGAGCGGCTCGACGCCCTGGGCACCGACGAGACCACGGTGCTGTCGGCGACGGCGCTGGGCTTCGTCGGTCTCGAGGACCAGTACTTCCTGGCCGCGGCGATCCCCGGCCCCGGCCTGCGCGAGGCCGTGATCGAGCCGGTCCTCTTCACGGTCGACGAGGGCGGGCGCGCCACCTTCTCGCCGCGGCCGAGCGACGGGGAAGATCCGCCGGAGGGCATGGTGGCGGATCTGCAGCTCCTCCTGGCTCCGGCCGCCGGCCGCCTCGAGCTCGCCGTCTATTTCGGCGCCAAGCAGCTCGACCGGCTCGACGCCCTGCCCGGCAGCCTCGGCAAGACGGTCAATCTCGGCGTCTTCGGCTTCCTGGCGCGGCCGCTCCTGACGGCGCTGCGCTGGATCCACGCCCACATCGTGGGCAACTTCGGCTGGGCGATCATCCTGCTGACGGTGGCGATCCGCCTCGTGCTCTTCCCGCTGAACCACAAGAGCATCGTCTCGATGGAGAAGATGCAGAAGATCAATCCCAAGATGCAGGCCATCCGCGCCAAGTACCGCGGCAAGCTCAAGGACAAGCGGGGGCGCCCCAACGCCGAGGCGTCGGCGAAGATGAACCAGGAGATCATGGCCCTCTACAAGGCGGAGGGCGTCAACCCCGCCGCCGGGTGCCTGCCGATGCTGCTGCAGATGCCGGTTCTCTTCGCCTTCTACCGGCTGCTGTCGGCGGCCGTCGAGCTGCGCCATGCCCCCTGGCTGGGCTGGGTGACCGACCTCTCCGTAAAGGATCCCTACTACGTGCTGCCGCTGGTGATGGGCGCCAGCATGGTGATCCAGCAGCGCATGGCCCCGGCCCAGGGCGATCCCATGCAGCGCCGGCTGTTCATGATGATGCCGGTGGTCTTCACGGTGCTCTTTCTCCAGTTTCCGGCGGGAATGGTCCTCTACTGGCTCACCAACAATGTCCTGGCCATCGCCCAGCAGGCGGGCTACAAGCGCTGGCGGCAACGAGCCGCCAGCGACGACGACGGGGGTACGAAATGACGCTGATCCGCAGATTCTTCTCGGGCCCGAGCCTCACCCAGGCGATCCTGGCCGCCGCGCGCCACCACGGGGTCGAGCCCGACAGCCTGGTCTACGAGGTGATCGACAAGAAGCACGGCTTCGTCAAGACCCCGCGCGGCGTGGTCATCGAGGTCGACCCCGAACGGCCGACGGCGAGCGCCGCGGCCGGCCCCCCGGAGCCGGCGACGGATGACCGCGAGCCCGCCGCGGCCGAGGCGGAGGCCGCGCCGAGCGACCGCCTGGCGGCCCTCACGGAGCCGGTCTCCGCGGAGTACCCGTCCTGGACCCGGGCCGTCGAGCCGCCGCCGGCGCCGCTCGCGGCCGAGGCGAGGCCCGAGCCCGCGGCGGAGCCGCCCACCTCGCGCGCGAGCGAGGAGCTCGAGCCCCCCGCCGCCGAGCTCGCCGCCGCCGAGCCCGCCGCCGCCGAGCCCGCCGCCGCCGAGACCACGCAGCGCGAGTCCCCGGTGGCGAGCCCGGAGGGCCCGGCGCCCTGGGAGATGCCGGCGCCGTGGGAGACCCCGGCCGGGGACGCGGTGGACGCGGATTCGGCAGTACCCGCCGCGGAGTCCGCCGAGGAGCCCCGCGAGGAGCTCACCGAGGAGCTCACCGAGGAGCTCACCGAGGAGCCCGCCGAGGCGTTCGCCGAGGAGACCGCGGCGGAGCCGACCCTCGTGGTCGACGACGACTTGCGCAACGCCGTGGCGGCGGCCGTGGACGAGCTGGCGCATCTCGCCGGCCTGCGAGTCCAGGTCGGGTCGACGGCCGGCGACGAGGACGGTTTGACGATCGAGCTCGAAGGACCGGACAGCCAGCGGGTCGTCGCCAACGAGGGGCGCGCACTGCTCGCCATCCAGCACCTGCTGCCGCGCGTCCTGTTCCGCGAGCTGGGTCGGGGCGTGCGTTGCCGGCTCGACTGCGCGGGCTTCCACGCGGCGCGAGCCGAACGGCTGGAGCGCCTGGCCCGCAAGGCCGCCGACCGCGTGCGCAGCGGCGGGCGCCCGTGGCTGCTCGAGCCGATGGCGCCGGACGAGCGGCGCCTCGTCCACCTGGCGTTGGCCGACGAGCCCGACGTCGAGACGGAGAGCGTCGGCGAAGGCTACCTGAAACGGGTGCGCGTGGCCCGGACCTGAGCGCGGACCCGAGCCCGTGACCTGAGCTCGGGCCCGAGCCGCGGCGGCTACAGGCGGTAGCGCTCCTTCATCGCCTGGAACCGTTGCCACGAGCGGCCGTCGAGCTCGGGGCTCAGTCGCGCTTCGAGCAGCGGCAGCAGCTCTTCGCGCAGGAAGCGGCCGCGCGCCATCCACTGGAAGTAGGACCTGCCGCCGTGGTGGTAGGGACCGTAGACCTTGGAGCGCGGCAACCGGGCCGCGAGCCAGGAGAAAAGCGCGGCGTGATCGGTGTGCATGCGCAGCGTGACGTGGGGCTGCTTGCCGTCCCCCCCGAAATGGCCTTCGCCGACGAGAACGCCGACGAGAAACCCGGCGTCGAAGTCGGACAGCGGCTCGTTGCGCTCCATGGACCACCTCCCACCGCGGGGCGAGGATGTTACACCGTCAGGTTTCGCGTGAAACCCGGCCCGCTCCCGGAACCGGCCACGGTTGTTTCACCGTCGAGTTTCGCGTGAAACCGCGCGCCGGTCAAGGAGCCGGCCGCTCGCCAGACCGGTTCCCCGGTAGCGAACTTGCCGCCCGGGACACTAGGATGCAAGGCGAGGCGTCATGGGTGCCCAACTGCCCGATCTTTCGCGGCCCGAGTTCGGGCGCCGGCTGCGTGCAAGCGTTGGCGAAGAGCTGTCGGACCACCTGCCGGAGAGGGCGTGCGCGGCCCTCTGGGAGCACTATCGGGAGCTGCGGCGCTGGAACCCCCGGCTCTCGCTGGTCGGTCCCGGCACCGCCGAGCGGGCCGTCGAGCGCCACTACGGCGAGGCCCTGGCGGCCCTGCCGCTGCTCGCCGCCGCCGCCACCCTGCTCGACGTCGGCTCCGGCGCCGGGTTTCCCGGCCTCGTCCTGGCCGCCGTGCGCCCCGAGCTCGCGGTCACCCTGGTCGAGAGCCGCGAGCGCAAGTGGGCGTTCCTGCAGGCGGCGGCGCGGCGGGCCGGTTTGTCCTGCCGCTGCCTCAATGCTAGAGTCGACGCCGCTTTCGACCCGGGTCCGATGGATCTCGTCACGTGGCGAGGAATCCACCTGCCGGCCGAGACGAGAGCGGCCCTGGCGGCCCGCGCGGGCAGGGTGCTGGTCTGGAGCGGGGCGGCGGAGCCCGCTCCGCCTGACGGGTGGCGCGGCGCGCGCCGGGTCGCGTTGGCGGGCAGTGAGCGCCGACGGATCGTCGAGTGGGTGCCGCGGGAGGAGCTGACCGGGTGACAGTGCTGGCCATCGCGAACCAGAAGGGCGGCGTCGGCAAGACGACCACGGCCATCAACCTGGGCGCGGCGCTCGCGGCGCTCGAGCACCGGGTCCTGCTGGTCGACTGCGATCCCCAGGGCAACGCCAGCCGCGGTCTCGACGTCGACCGCGACGAGCCCAATCTCTATCAGGTGCTGCTCGACGACGCGCCCCTGGCGGCGGCGGTGCGCCGCACGGCGCTGCCCTGTCTCGACGTGCTGCCGGCCGACCGCGAGCTCGTCGGGGTGGAGATCGAGTTCGTCGGCGAGCCCGGCTGGCGGCAGATTCTGCGCCGCCGCCTGGCGCCGGCGCGCGGCGAATACGAGCTGATCCTGCTCGACTGCCCGCCGTCGCTGGGTCACCTGACCGTGGGCGCGTTGAACGCCGCCGACGGCGTTCTCGTCCCCCTGCAGTGCGAGTACTTCGCCCTCGAAGGGGTCAGCGAGCTGGTGCAGACGGTCGGCCGCATCGCGAGCTCGTCGAACCCGGGGCTGGCGATCGCCGGGATCCTGCTGACGATGTACGACGAGCGGACGAACCTGGCCCGCGACGTGGCGACGGAGATTCGGCGCCACTTCCGCAGCAAGGTGTTCGAGACCGTCGTGCCGCGCAACGTCCGCCTGGCCGAGGCGCCGAGCCACGGGATGGCGATCCTCCAGTACGACATCAAGAGCCGTGGCGCCGAGGCCTACCTGGCCCTGGCCCGCGAGTACCTCGAGAGGGCGGCGTGACGGCTCGGCGGCGCGGCCTCGGGCGGGGACTCGATGCGTTGCTCGCGAGCGCCACGCTGGGGCTGCACAACGTGGCGGTCGAGGCGCTCGCGCCCAACCGCTATCAGCCGCGCGCCGCGTTCGACGAGGCCGGGCTGGCGGAGCTGACCGAGTCGATTCGCGCCCAGGGCGTGGTCCAGCCGCTGGTCGTGACGCCGCAGGGCGACGGTTACGTGATCGTCGCCGGCGAGCGCCGCTGGCGGGCCGCGCAGCGCGCCGGGCTCACCGAGGTGCCCGTCGTCGTGCGCGAGATCGCGGGCGACCAGCAGCTTCTCGAGCTGGCGCTGGTCGAGAACCTGCAGCGCGCGGACCTCAATCCGGTCGAAGAGGCCGAGGCCTATCGCGGCCTGGCGCAGGGCTTCGGGCTGGCGCACGAGGAGATCGGCCGCCGGGTCGGCAAGAGCCGCTCCGCGGTGAGCAACGCCCTGCGGCTCCTGAGCCTGCCGCCCGAGATCCAGGACATGCTGCGCGACGGCCGCCTCAACGTCGGCCAGGCGCGGCCGCTGGCGACGCTGCCGGCCGCCGACGCGCTGCGCCTGGCCGAGCGCGCGGCGCGCGACGGGCTGAGCGCCCGCAAGATCGAGGAGCTCAGCGCCGCGCCGCCGGCCCGCCGCCGGCGGGCGGTGGCGGTCGACCCGGACACCCGCGAGGCCGTCGAGCGGTTGACTCGCCGGCTGCAGACCAAGGTGGAGATCAAGCGCCGGGGCCGCGGTGGCACCGTGGTTCTCCACTTCCACGACGAGGAGGGCCTGATGCGGCTCTTCGACCACTTGAAAGGCTAGGCAGACGATGTTCAAAGACAGCGCCCGGGGCGATCTCAACGGCTTCCTCGATGCGGGCAGCCACATCAACGGCGAGCTGCAGTTCGAGGACACCTTCAGGGTGGATGGGACCTTGACCGGGAAGGTGGTCTCCGAAGGCGATCTGGTGGTCGGAGAGCAGGGTAAAGTGGACGCCGAGATCCATGTCGGTCGCCTTTTCGTCTCCGGAGTGGTCCGCGGCACGGTTCTGGCTTCGAAACGGGCGGAGTTCACCGCCGGCGGCCGGGTCTACGCCGACGTCGAGACGCCGACCCTGATCGTCGAAGAAGGGGCCCACTTCGAGGGCCACTGCCGGATGACGCCACCGGGCGGCAACGTCCACCGGCTGCCGGTCGGCGGCGAGAAGGTCTCGAGCTAGCGTCCCGCACGGGGCGCCGGCCGCTCAGCGGCCGCTGCGGGGGGGCGGCGCCACCATCAGCTCGGGTCCCGGGCGCGGCGCCTCCTCGAGCGCGAGGGTCTCGTAGGAGGGCACGAAGGTCACCGGCTGGCGGGCCAGGAAGGCGCTTTCGAAGGCCGCCGTCAGGACCCGGCCGTCGAAGTCGCGGGCGATCGGCAGGTCGACGCTGTAGAGGAGGGTCGGAAGGACGTCGACCAGCTCGGCCTTCGCCAGCCGCAGGCCGGCCTGGACGCCGGGGCCGGAGAGCAGCAACATGCCATCGGGTCCCCCGGCCTGCGATCCGCGGAGGGCGCCGCGGCGCGACAGGGCGCTCAGCCGCCGCCAGCCCCGAGGCTCGCGCCAGCCGGAGGCCGAGACCACCGCCAGCACCCGGCCGCGGCCGGGCCGCGCGTCGAGGGCGGCGAGCAGGCGGTCGAGATGGCGGTAGTACGCCGCCACGAGCCGCGCCGCCTCCTGCCGCTTCGGATCCTGGGCGCCGTCGAAGTGGACGGCCGCGAAGCCGCCGTAGTAGCGGCGCGAGACGTCGGCCAGCCCTTCGAGCCGCAGGAACAGGGCGTCCACTTCGGGGCGCTGGTCGAGCATGAAGAGCGCGAGCGACTCGCGCCACGCGTCGGCGGCCAGAGCCTGGAGAAAGGGATACGACAACGGCTCACCCAGGGGCTCGACCAGCTCCGGGTCGAGGTCTTCCGCCGCCACCCGGAAGAGGACGCCGCGCTCGGCCAGCTCGCTGGGGCGCGCGGACGCCTCGCGAAGAACGCCGTCGAAATAGCGCTCCGAGAAGGCGTAGGCCATCGGCTGGCGCAGTGGATGGGTCGCCGGCCAGCCCACGACGCCGGGCGGGATGTCCAGGCGGCTGAAGATCTCCCACAGCGCCGAGCTGCGGCGCTGTTCGGCGTCGACGGGACGGGGGGGGCCGAGAAATCCCCACCAGCGAAAGGCCGCGGGCACCAGCCGCAGGGTCCGGCCCGGGCCGAGGAGACCGGCCGGGTAGACGCGCTCGCCGACCACCCCGTGGCGATAGGGGTGGCGGCCGGTGGCGACGGTCGTCCACAAGGCGGGCTCGACCACCGAGGCCAGCGAGGCGAGGCGCGCCGACGCGCCCTGGGCCAGCAGTCGGGCGAAGAACGGCAGCTCGCCCTGCTCCGCCAGCGGCAGGATGGCGTCGAGGGTCGCGCCCTCGATGCCGATCACCCATAGATCGGGCCGGCTGCGATAGCTCGTCTCGGAGGGCAGGGGCGCCGCGGAGCGGGGCGGGTCGAACGCCGCGCGGCGCTCGACCATGACGTAGAGGACGGCGACGGAGAGGGCCGCCAGCAGGATCCTGCTGCGCCGGCCGTAGGGTCGGCGGGCGAGGGTGTGCGAGAGGGCCGTGAGGAACGCCGCCAGCGCGGCGACCGAGAGCAGGACCGCCGCCTTGATGAGCCGGACGTTGATCCCCGGGGGCAGCGAGTACGAGAACAACGACGCGTGCCACCAGGTGGAGACCGCCGTCAGGGCCAGGACGAAGGTCAGCGACCAGGGCAAGAGCGCTCGAGCCCGGGCGGCCGACGGCCCGGCGACGAGCAGCGACAGCAGGCACGAGGCAGCGCCGAACAGCCCACCGTAGAGCGCCACGCCGCGCAGGACCACCGCCGGCGTCTGCGCCAGCTCGGGATTGATGAAGAGCAGCAGCCCGGTGGCGTAGGCGCCGAGCAGGATTCCGGGCAGGGCGCCGAGCGCGAGGCTGATAACGTCTCCCCGTGGTGACCGAGACGATCGCGCGGGCGTCGGCGGGTCGTGGGTCATGTCGCGCCAACTTCGAGCCCGACCCCTCGGTCCGGGCTCGCGGGCGAGTCTAGCAGTGCCGGCCGCGGCCTATTCGCTCGTCCGCCCGCTGCTCTTCGCCCTCGAGGCGGAGCGCGCGCACGACTGGGTCTGCCGGACGCTCGAGGTGGCGCAGCGCAGCGCCCTGCTGCGCCGCGCCTGGGCGCAGCGCTGGCGGATCGCGGACCCGCGCCTGACGCAGGACCTGCTCGGCTCGCGGTTCGACAATCCCGTCGTCATGGCCGCCGGCTTCGACAAGGACGCGCGGCTGATTCCGGCCCTGGCCGCCTTCGGCTTCGGCGCCGTCGAGGTGGGGACCGTGACCCCGCGGCCGCAGCCCGGCAACCCGCGCCCCCGGATGTGGCGCCACGCCGCCGCGCGGAGCCTGCAGAACAGCCTCGGTTTCAACGGCGCCGGGATGGCGCGGGTGGCGGCCAGGATCGAGGCGTTGGCGGCGCGTCCGGTACCGCTCGGCGTCAATCTCGGGAAGAACCGCGACACGCCGAGCGAGGACGCGGCGCGCGACTACGAGCGGCTCCTGCACCGCTTCGCGGGCTTGGCGGACTACTTCGTCATCAACGTGTCCTCACCCAACACTCCCGGGCTGCGCGGGCTGCAGACGCCCGAGTTCCTGGGCCGGGTGCTGGCCTCGGCGGCCGCGGGCGGCGCGGCGCCCACGCTCGTCAAGATCGATCCCGACCTGGAGCCGGCCGTCGCGGTGGAGCTGGGCGCGGCGGCCGTGGAGGCGGGCGCGGCGGGGATCATCGCCACCAACACGACGACCGACTACTCGCTGCTGCCGGGAGCGCGCCCGGTCGGCGGGTTGAGCGGCGCGGTGCTGCGCGAGCGCTCCGTGGCGCTCTTGCGGCATCTGGGCGCGGCGCTCGCGGGGCGTACCGTGCTCGTCAGCGCCGGCGGGGTCGACTCCGCGGCGGAGGCCTACCGCCGCCTGCGCGCCGGTGCCAGCCTGGTACAGCTCTACACGGCCTTCGTCTACGAGGGCCCGAGCCTGGCCGGGCGCATCAACGCCGGCCTGCTCAAGCTCCTCGAGCGGGACGGCCTGTCCCACGTCAGCGCGGCCATCGGCGCCGATCTCTAGAGGCCGCGGCGCGCCGCGGACCGCCGCCCGGGGTCAGATGATGAAGACGGGTCGCCGCACCTGGTGGTCGAACTCCCACTGGTAGGTGAAGACGATGAGGTCGACGGGCACCGTGTAGCGGCAGCGCATGATGATGTGGCCGCCCTTGAGCTCGACCTCGATGTCCTTCTTGGAGACCGGGAGACCCAGCTGGTTGGCCTTCTGCAGGATGGCGCCATGGACCACCGGCGGGGTCGTCCGCCGGCCCGCGAACTTGGCCTGCTCCACCATGAAGTCCTTGAGCTCCGAGCTCCTGTACTGGATCGGCACCACCTTGATGAGGACGAGCGCCACGAGGGCGGCGACGAGCAGGTAGAAGACGCATCCGACGACGCCTTCTCCGGCCATTCTTCTTCTGGTCATCGCATCTCCTCGTTGGCCCCGGGGCGGAGCCGAAGCCGGCTACGGCGCGCTCGTCGGCAGGACCTGGGAGCCGATTCTAGCGCACCGGCAGGAGAGTGCGCTCCCATCGCGTCTCGCTCACGAAGCCGCGGGCCACCGCCAGCAGGCGCTCGGCCTTGGCCCGGTAGCCCCGCCACTCCAGCGGCTCCTGGTCGCCGGCGAAGGACCAGTAGACCAGGAGCGCTCGCCCCTTGACGTGCCCCGCGGGCACGGTGCCCCAGAACCGCGAGTCGTTGGAGTTGTCCCGGTTGTCGCCGAGGAAGAAATAGTGGCCCTCGGGAATCGTGTACGGACCGAAGTTGTCGCGCAGGCGATACGCGTCGGCCACGAAGAGCGACTTGCGGCGCGTGTACGTCCGGGAGTCCGTGAAGTAGACGTAGCCGCCCTCTTCGAGCGGCACGCCGTTGACGAACGTCTGCTTGTCGACGAGCTCCACCCGGTCGCCCGGCAACGCGATGCAGCGCTTGATGAAGTCGCGCTCCGGATCCTGCGGGAACTTGAAGACGACCACGTCGCCGCGCTCGAGGTCGCCCACCGGCAGCAGCAGGCGCTCGAGCGCCGTCGCCGTCGGCGCGTAGACGAACTTGTTGACCAGGATGTGGTCGCCGATGAGCAGGTTGCGCTCCATCGAGCCCGAGGGGATCTTGAATGCCTGGATGACGAAGGTCTTGGCGAAGAACGCGAAGAGCATCGCGATCAACAGGGCTTCCAGGTTCTCCCTCAGGGCGGAGCGGCGGCGCACGGCGATCTCGCGACCCTAGCGGACGATGGTGAACGTGCGTTCCCAACGGCTTTGGACGAAGAACCCGAGCACGGTCCGGGCCAAGAGCTTCAAGCGATGGCCCCAGCTGCGCCAGACGCCGTCGGAGGTCTCGCCGCCGTAAGACCAGTAGATCAGGAACGCGCGCCCCTTGATGAAGCGGGCCGGGACGGTTCCCCAGTAGCGCGAGTCCTTGGAGTTGTCGCGGTTGTCGCCCATGCAGAAGTAGTGGTCCTCCGGCACGGTCAGCGGGCCGAAGTCGTCGCGCCGCGGGTTGATCCGGGGATCGCTGTGGCGCGTGTAGGAGGAGTCCTCGACCCACTCGCCGTTGACGTAGAGGTCCTTGGTGTCGATCTCGATGACGTCCCCGGGCAGCCCGATGCAGCGTTTGACCATGTCGAGCTTCGGATCCTCCGGCGAGCGGAAGATGACGATGTCGCCACGCCGGAGGTCGCGCGAGGGCAACAGGGCCCGCTCGACGGAGGTCGCCGCGTCGCCGTAGATGAAGCGGTTCACGAACAGGTGATCGCCCACCAGGAGGGTGGTCTCCATCGAGGCGCTGGGGATGTAGAACGTCTTGACGACGAACGTGTTCGAGAAGCCGAGGAAGGCGCCGGCGATGAGCAGCGCTTCGAGGGTCTCGCGGACGTTCGAGGTCTTCTTCGCGCTCATCAGCCGCCTAATCTAGCAGGCTTCGCGAGCTCCGGGCCCGGCGCGTCAGAAGATCCGGCGCGCGACCAGATCGCTTGACGGCCGGGCTCGGCCAGGCCGCGGCCCGGCGCCACCGGCCGTTTGGCCCGGGCGCTCACCGGCGCCACCGCGCCGGGCGCTCAATGCCTGGACGCCGAGCTCCCGTCTCCGCCGACGAATGGCGCCGCAAGTAACTGTAACTAAAGCACTTGCTGCTCATGGCCGAGCTGGCAAGCGGCTTGTACTCCGGAGGGTGACGAACCTGGCCGGCGCGAGGAGCTCGCGAGGAGCAGCGACCGGACCGACCAACGGAGAGGAGGTGCGGCGAGACGGTCGACCATCCGACAGACGGTAGGCAGGACCGGGTCCGTCAACGGACCCGTCCCATTCCAGCAGACGAATTGCGAACCCAA
>JAOTWP010000202.1 GCA_029862975.1 Acidobacteriota bacterium | reverse complement strand
CGGAGAGCCCGGACGAGGAGCTGGCCGGCGCCGGGCCGGGCAGCGGTCCCGAGCAGACCCGGCTCGACCTCTGAGCGGCGTCCCGGAAGGGTGCGAAACGCACCGACAGGGCGCTGACCGGAAGGAAACCACCAGCGACAAAGGACTTGGCCACCTCGGTCGCGAACTACATCATCTTGTGGTGTCGACTTGACTGCACCACAAGATGTGGTTATCGTCAGCTCCTCCAGCGTCGCCCGCCGGAAGCGCCGGGAGACCCGGGGACAGGATACTCATTTAGAGCCCTCCAGAAGCCCGAGTCGATCCGATCGCCTCGGAAATGAGTATCCTGTCACCGGGTCTCCCCGGGCTACTGGACGTCGATGCCCTGCAGCGTCACCGGCACCGGCGCGCCGCCGAACTCGAGGTCGCAGTAGAGGTCGCCCGTGCCGTCGATGCCCTCGCGGATCTCGACGCGGACGATGCCGCCCGGATCGACGGTGTCGACGCCGAAGAACGAGGCGCTGGTGCCGCCGCCGGTGATCGGCGCCCTGCCCAGCGAGCCGTCTGGACCGAAGATCTCGACGGTGAAGGGCTCACCGCCGCCCAGCGGGGTGTAGAGGTCGAAGGCCACCGCCGCGACGGCCGGACTCAAGTCCCAGTCCGCCTCGTCGGCGAAGCTGTTCGGGCCGACGCCGACGCACGGCAGGCCGAGGGCGTGGTCGAGGACCGCGTACTGGCCGCCGCCGCCGCCGAAGGCGATGTTCAAGGAGAAGCCGGGAATGACCGACCCGGCACGGAAGCAGTCGTCGCTCGTGGCGCTGTCGAGCGGCGGGCTGCAGGCGGTGATGCCGCCGGGCGGCACGGACCTCCCCAGGAAGTCCGGCAGGCCCGGGTTGACGGCCTGGAACGAGGCGCGATCGGGGTAGAACGTAAGCGTCCCGAAGGGCCTCGAGTCGTTGACGACGGGGAACGGCCCGGTCGGCACGTTGCCGGCATCGGTGAAGCTCTGCTGAGCCGCGGCCAGGCCGGCGCCAGCCGTCGCCGCGAGCGCGAGGGCCGACAAGAGTCGGGTGATGCGCATTCGGTTCTCTCCTCGGTCTCCCCCCGGCGCCGGCCGTCGGTGCGAGCACACCGGCCCGACAGAGCCCGGGCCAGATCCATGATCGGGGGAACTTACCATGCGCCGCCCACCTCATCCCCCGCCCGGCGGGTGGGACGCGCGGGGCGCCGGGGCGTCCCTCGAGGCTCTAGCGGTACACCATCCAGTACACGACGATCCCGGTGACCGAGACGTAGAGCCAGATGGGGAGCGTCCAGCGGGCGATCGCGCGATGGGCCTCGAACCGCCCCCGGAGTGCCCGCCGCAGGGTGATCACCGCGAGCACGGGCACGGCGGCGGCGAGCACCGTGTGGCTGATCAGGATCGCGAAGTAGACCGTGCGGATGGGGCCCACCCCCGCGAACGGCACCGAGCCGACCTCGGCGTGATAGACGAGATAGGAGACGAGAAAGAGGACCGCGCAGGAGAAGGCCCCCTTCATCAACCGCCGGTGCAGCACGAGGCGACCGCCGCGGACGGCCAAGTAGCCGGCCACGAGCAGCAGTGCGCTCGCGCCGTTGAGGGTCGCGTTGACGGTGGCCAGCTGACGGAAGTCGAAAGCCATGGGAGCTGGACTGCGTGGCCTTGAGCCTCGAGGCGCCGCGTCTCCGGGTTCCGAACGGCGATCGGCGGCGACGGAGCCTCGCCCGGCGCTTTCCGCCGGCTAGCTCTCCTGCGGCGTCGCCGCTTCCACGGCGCCGCCCTCCGGGTCGGCGGCCGCCTCGGGCTCCGGCTCCGGCTCGGGTGCCGGCATCCGCTTGGCCACCTCGGCGGCCATCCAGGCGTCGAAGTCGGCGGGCTCCAAGACGTCGAGGAAGCCGCGCATCCGATAGTGCCCGAGGCCGCAGAGCTGGGCGCAGGCGATCTCCCAGCGCTCGTCGCCGCTCGTCTTCACCGCCTTGAAGTGCACGGGGATCTCCAGCCCCGGGATCGCATCCTGCTTGACCCGCATGACGGGCAGGCTGAACGAGTGGATGACGTCCTTGGTGCTCAGCAGCACGGTGACCGGTCGCTGGACCGGCAGCCGCAGCTGGTTGATCGTCGTCACGTCGTCCCGCGCCGCAGGGTCGTCGCGGTCGAGCCCCAGGGGGTTCGTGGAGGCGTCGATGAGCTCGAGGCGCCGCGCGCCGAAGACCCCGTCGGGCCCCGAGTAGTGGACGTTCCAGGCGAACTGCTCGCCGACCACCCGGACGACCAGCGGATCGGAATCCTCGGGGTAGGGGGCCACCCACTTGGCCCAGGCGGGAATCGCGAAGGCAAAAAGCAGGACCGCCTCGACGAGGGCGACCCCCACCTCGGTGTAGGTCGACACCTGGCCGCGGGCGCCGGCGTAGCTGGCCCGCGGGCTGCGCCCGCTGCGGAAGCGGAAGAGGACGTAGACGAAATAGGCGCCCCAGCCGACGAAGAGCGCCAGCATGAGCCAATGGACGAGCATCGTCAGGTAGTCCAGGTGGGGGCCATGCTCCGACGCGTTTACCGGCAGGAACCTACCGATCAGCCATTGCATCTATCGAGCTCCTCCCTCGATCAGTAGAAGACCGGCTCGCCGCCGCTCGAGGCGCCGCGCCCGGCGCCGGATGCCGACGAACAGGGCGACGAAGGCCGCCTGCACGATCAGCACCACGCCGAGCAGGAACAGGATCGCGTTGTTGGCGCCCTGCGCCATCTGCGAGTCGACGTCGCCCACGCAGACCGGGCAGGCGAACGCCGCCGGCGCCGCCAGCCAGGCGACGAGCAGCACCGCCGTGACCCGGCCCGTCACGCGAGCTCCTGCAGCTTGCGGAAGAACCGCGCGCCGTAGATCACCATCGCGATCCCGCTGCCGAGCGCGGCGATCCCTATGACGAGGGCGGACGTGCTGCCCTCGTTCAGAAACTCGCGTACCCCCCAGGCCGTGACGACCAGCGACAGCACGATCGACGCGACGATGAACGCGACGTGGAAGGCGCGCAGCGACATCAGCCCACCACACCGCCCATGCGAGTGAACGACGGACCGAGCATCAGGACGACGAAGAACACGGCGGTCAGCACCAGGATGGCGTAGATCGCCTGGCGCTCGGAGATCAGGTGCATGAAGACGCCGGCGACGAGGCCGCCCTTGACGCAGGCCACTAGCAGCGCGATGAAGACCGCCGCCCCAGTGCTCAGATGCAGGTAGCTCACCCCCACGGTGATGGCCGTCAACGCCACGAGCGCGATGAAGACGACCCAGTACTTGCGCTTTTCCTGCTCGATCTCTTCGACGGTGTGTCCGCTCATTCTCGGCTCCCGCTTACAGCAAGTAGAGGCTGGGGAAGAGGAAGATCCAGACCAGATCCACGAAGTGCCAGTAGAGACCGGCCACCTCGACGCGGTTGGTGAAGCGCTCGGGATCCGTCTTCCACATCTTCGCCCCCGGCCCCCACAGATAACCGTTGACGACGAGCCCGCCGACGACGTGGAGGGCGTGGAGGCCCGTCAACGTGAAGTAGACGGCCAGGAAGTTGCCCGCCGAGGGATAGAGGCCGTGCGCGAACTTGGCGTTGTACTCGATCGCCTTGATGACCATGAAGCCGAGCGCGCAGAGGATCGTGAGGCCCATGTAGAGCTTGTACTTCCCGAAGTCCTTGAGCCGCAGGGAGACCCAGGAGAGCACCATCGTCACGCTGGAGAAGATGAGGACAAGGGTGTTCCCGAAGGCGAGCGGCACGCTGAGCACCTGCGACCACCGCATCGCGCCCTCGTGGCCGCCGAGGTGCTCGGCGATCCCGTGGGGGATCGTCATGAAGCCGGGGTCGCCCGTGCGCAGCAGGACGTAGGACGAGAACAGCGCGCCGAACAGCATGACCTCGGAGGCCAGGAACAGCCAGATTCCGAGCTTGGCGTTGTAGAGCCCGGTGTCGGGCCGCTCCTCGACGGTGTACGGGATCTGCATCGACCTAGCCCTCTTGCCCGGAATGGACGGCCGCGGTGGCGTGCTGCGGCAGGAAACCGGCCGGATCGTCCGCCGGGCTGTACTCGTAAGGCCCGTTGTGGACCACGGGAACCACCTCGAAGTTGCCGTGCCCGACCGGCGGCGACGGCGCCGCGGCCCATTCCAGGGTCGTCGCCTGCCAAGGGTTGGCGCCGACCCGCTTGCCCTTCCGGATGCTCCAGAAGAGGTTGACGATGAACGGGATCTGCGCCGCCAGCAGCAGGAAGGCCGCGTAGGACATGAACTTGTTCCAGTGCAGCACCGGCTGGGCGTGGGCGTACTGCTGGCCGCCGTCCCAGAGCCGCCGCGACACTCCGGCCAGACCCTGGATGAACATCGGCATGAAGATGCAGTTGATGAACACGAACGACGGCCAGAAGTGCAGCTTGCCCAGGAAATCGCTCATCTTGCGGCCCGTGATCTTCGGGAACCAGTAGTAGATGCCGGCGAACAGCGCGAAGATCGTCCCCGGCGCGACGACGTAGTGGAAGTGCCCGATCACGTAGTAGGTGTCGTGCAGGTGGATGTCCGTCGCCGAGAGGCCGAGCGGCAGCCCCGTCAGGCCGCCGATGCCGAACATCGGCAGGAAAGCCAGCGCGAAGAGCATCGGCGTCGTGAAGCGGATCGAGCCGCCCCACAGGGACAGGAAGAGCGCCGAGAGGATGACCACCGAGGGGATCGAGATGATCATCGTCGTCAGCTGGAAAAACGAGCTGATCGTCGTGCCCATGCCGGTCAGGAACATGTGGTGGGCCCAGACGATGAACGACATGAAGCCGAGGAAGATCACCGCGTAGACCATCGACCTGTAGCCCCACAACGGCTTGCGGGTGTTGTTGGCGATCACCTCGGCCACGATGCCCAGGGCGGGCAGGATGAGGACGTAGACCTCCGGGTGGGCGAGGAACCAGAAGAGATGCTGCCACAAGAGCGGGCTGCCGCCGCCGGCGGCTTCGACGATCTGCCCGGAGACGACGAGGCCGCTGGGCATGAAGAAGCTCGTGCCCGCCACGCGGTCC
>JAOTWP010000201.1 GCA_029862975.1 Acidobacteriota bacterium | reverse complement strand
CGTGGCCGCCGTCGTGCAGACCGAGGACCGGCCGTGGGTCCGGGTCTGGCTGCCGAGCCGCGCCGTCGCCGGGGTCACCGCGGCGGCGCGCGCCGAGGTCTCGGTGGAAGGCCTCGACCGCCGCCTGGCCGGGCGGCTCGAGGACGTCGCCCGCGAGCCGGAGTTCACCCCCCACTACGCCCTGACCGAGCGCGAGAGCGCCCACCTCGTCTACCGCGCGCGGATCGTGCTCACCGACGCCCCCGCCGACCTGCGGCCGGGGCTGCCGGCCAGGGTCAAGCTGATCCTGCCGCGGCGGGCCGCGAGCGATGGCTGAGCCGCTCGTCATCGAGGCGCGGGGTCTCACCCGGCGCTTCGGCGCGCTCGTCGCCGTCGACGGCGTCGACCTCGCCGTGCGCCAGGGCGAGGTCATCGGCTTCCTGGGCCCCAACGGGGCCGGCAAGTCGACCCTGATCCGCATGCTCGTGGGGCTCCTGCCCCCCTCGGCGGGCGGCGCGACGGTCCTCGGCCGCGCCCTGCCCGGGGAGGCCGAGCGCCTGCGCCCCGACGTCGGCTACATGACCCAGAGGTTCTCGCTCTACGACGACCTCACGGTGGCGGAGAACCTCCGCTTCGCGGCCGAGATCTTCGGGCTCACCGGAGAGGAGCGCGACCGCCGCATCGCGGACACCCTGGCCGAGTTCGGGCTCGCCGAGCGGCGCGCGGAGCGGCCGGCGACCCTCTCCGGCGGCTGGCGGCAGCGGCTGGCCCTGGCGGTGGCCACGGTCCACCGGCCGCGCCTCCTCGTGCTCGACGAGCCGACCGCCGGCGTCGACCCCGAGCGGCGCCGCGATTTCTGGGCCAAGCTCTTCGAGCTGACGCACCGCGGCGCCACGATCCTGGTGTCGACCCACTACATGGACGAGGCCGTGCGCTGCCACCGGGTGTGCATGCTGATCCGCGGCCGGGCGGTGGCGGTCGGCTCGCCGGCGCTGCTGACCGACGCGCTCGAAGGCCGCATCGTCGAGGTGGCGGCCGCGCCCCTCGAGCGGGCGATCGCCGTGCTGCGGTCGATGGAGCTGGCCGCCAGCGTCACCCAGCTGGGCCGGCGGGTCCACGTGCTGCTCGCCCGGGAGGCTCCGAGCGACGCCGACGCCGCCGCGCGGATTCGCGAGCGGCTCGTGGCCGAGGGACTCGAGGGGCCGCGGGCCAGCCCGGCCGAGCCGAACCTGGAGGACGTCTTCGTGGCGCTGCGCCTGGGCGAGTCCCTGACGGAGGCCGCGGCGTGAGGCTCGCCGACGCGCTGCCCCTGCCGCTGCGGCGGGTGCTGTCGGTGGCCCGCAAGGAGCTGCTGCAGCTGGCCCGCGACCAGCTGACGATGGGCTTCGTCGTCGGCGTGCCGATCGTCCAGCTCGCGCTCTTCGGCTACGCCATCAACCAGGACGTCCGCCACGCCGAGACGGCCGTCGTCGACCTGTCGAACACCGTGGCGTCCCGCACCCTGGCCGGCGAGCTCGAGGCCACGCAGACCTTCGACGTCGTGGCCCGCCCGGCGACCGAGGACCTGGCCCGGGACCTGCTGCGGCGCGGCGACGTCCGGGTCGCCGTCGTCATCCCGAGCGGTTTCACGCGCGACGCCTACCGCGGCCGCGGCGCCGAGGTCTCCATTCTCGTCGACGCCACCGATCCGACGCTGGCCCGCGCGGTGCAGGCCTCGATCGGCGGCCTCGAGGCCCATCTGAACACGCACGAGCAGGCGTTCGTCGTCGACGCCGGCGACGCGACCGTCCGCACCGTGCGCTCGGGCGTGAGCTTCGCGGTGCGCCCGGACCTGGTGAGCGACGCTCCGTGGCGGTTTTCCGTCCTCACCTTCTACAACCCCGAGCTGCGCACCCCGGTCTTCGTGGTGCCCGCCCTGCTCGGCGTCATCCTGACGACGACGATGATCCTCATGACCGCGCTGTCCATCGTCCGCGAGCGCGAGCGGGGGACCTTCGAGTTCCTCATCGGCACGCCGGTCCACCGCTTCGAGCTCATGATCGGCAAGATCGCGCCCTACGTCGGCATCGGCTTCGTCCAGATCGTGATCGTGCTGCTGTCGGGGCTGCTGCTGTTCCGGGTGCCGCTGCGCGGCTCGGTGCTCGACCTCGCGGTCGCCTCGCTGCTGTTCATCGGCGCCAACCTGACGCTCGGGCTGGTGATCTCGTCCGTGACGACGAACCAGCTCCAGGCGACCCAGCTGTCGTTCTTCTTCTTCCTCCCCTCCGTGCTGCTGTCCGGCTTCATGTTCCCGTTCCACGCCATGCCGAAGCCGGCTCAGTGGCTGGGCCAGCTGCTGCCCCTGACCCATTACGCGCGGATCACCCGGGGGATCCTGCTGCGCGGCTCGGGCCTCGGCGACCACCTCGCCGACGCCGGCGCCCTGCTCTTGTTCCTGGTCGTCACCCTGGGGCTGGCGACCCGCCTGTTCAAGAAGGAGATCGGCTGACGCCGCAGCGCGGCGACCGGCGCGCTCCCTCATCTCATCCCAGCGACCCACGACGAGGAGCACACCCATGAGATTCTCGAGACGACTCTTCCCCACCACCGCCGCGACCGCCGCCCTCGCGCTCCTGGCGACGGCCCCGCTCGCCGCGGGCGGGTTCTCGGTCTTCGAGCAGGGCAGCAAGGCCATGGGCATGGCCGGCGCCTTCACCGCCCAGGCCGACGACCCGTCGGCGCTATTCCACAACGTCGGCGGCCTCGGCTTCTTCGAGGAGCGCGACATCGCCCTCGGGGTCACCCTCGTGACCAGCACCGACGAGTCCTTCGTCGGCGCCCCGCCCGGCTTCGCGACGGGGAGCACGGCGTCCATATCGAGCCTCGCGGAGCCCGTCCCCCACTTCTACTGGGTCCAGCCCACTGGCAGGAGCTGGAACTTCGGCCTCGCCGTGAACGCGCCGTTCGGCCTCAAGACGGAGTGGGAGAACCCGGACGCCTTCGCCGGCCGCTTCATCAACACCGAAGCCTCGATGCTCGTCCTCGACGTCAATCCCAACTTCGGGGTCAAGCTCACCGACAACTTCGGGATCGGCTTCGGCCTGATCGCGCGGTTCTCCAAGATCGAGCTGAACCGCCGGCAGGCGACGACGAATCCCTTTACCGGCGGCCTGGCGGAGTTCGCGGCCGTCCGGCTCGAGAGCGACATGGACCAGGGCCTCGGCTGGCAGCTCGGTCTGCTCCACCGCTACAACCCCAGCTTCTCCTGGGGCTTCTCCTACCGCAGCAACCTGACGGTCGACTACGGCGGCAACGCCGTCTTCACCCAGATCCCGACCGGGACGCCGCAGCTCGACGCCATCCTCGCGGCGACGATTCCCTTCGGCCAGAACCTGCCCGTGACGACCGCGATCGAGTTCCCGGACACCGCGAGCCTCGGCGTGGCCATGGCACTCGGGCCGGAGTCGCTCCTCGAGATCGACGTCAACTGGGCCGGCTGGAGCAGCTTCGACGCGCTGCGGGTCGACTTCACCGGCAACCCGGCGTTCGACTTCGAGCGCCGGGAAAACTGGAAGGACGTCTACAACTACCGGCTCGGCCTGCGCTTCGGCCGCGGCTCCGGCTCGGAGTGGCTGCTCGGCTTCGTGATGGACGAGAGCCCGCAGCCCACGGCGTCGGTCAGCCCGCTCCTGCCCGACGCCGACCGCAACGGCTACACCGCCGGCTGGAGCCGCGAGGGCGGCGGCGTCGACCTCGACCTCGCGGTCATGTACCTCGACTTCGCCGCCCGCACCGTCGACAACAGCATCGACATGTTCAACGGCACTTACTCCCAGACCGGCTGGCTCTTCGCGGCCACGCTGGGGTTCTGATCCCGAGAGCGTCGGACGACAGGCCTGCCCGGTAGAGGAGAGCCTCCCACCGGGCGGCCTCCGGGCCGCCGCCGCTCTACCGGTGGAGGAAACCACACACCGTCGTCAGCTGCCGCTCGGTGGTAGGACGGTGAGACCCGGACCGCCGCTGCCAGGCGGCCCCGCCATCACTCTCCAGATCCGCACCGGCCTCCCGGCCGGGCTGCTTACCCACTCCGGCGAGCGGAACAGGGTTTCCGAGTAAGGCGAAAGGCGACGTGCACGCCCGAGTGCTGGAACAACCGCTGCCGACCCTCTGGAGGGCAGCCGGTTCCTGTTCTTTCGCTCTACCTGGAAACCCCTTCGCCACCCGGCGCGAGCGCCGCCGGCACCCGGGCCGGAAGCGCTTACCGGCTCGCCCCCGATGGCATGGCCGCCTGGCAGGGAAGATCCGAAGACCAGGCTGATCCTCCGTTTCAAGCAAGCTGCGGATGCCGCTATCAAACCTGATAGCTTCGAGAGGTGGCGGAGGTGATCGTGAGACGGCTTCGGAAGCAGACCGTTAGCGCGCTCAAGGCGCGTGCCGCGGCGCGTGGGAATTCGCTCGAGGAGGAGCTGCGCCAGATCCTGACCGAGGCGGCGCGGCCCACGGCGGCGCTGGCGCGAGCGACGGCCGCCGCGATTCGCGCGCTCGGCGCGCAGCCGGTGACGGCGGACGTCGAAGCGCTCGTTCGCGACGACCGCGGTCGTTGACGGTGGTCTTCGGCCGAGATCTCAGGGAACGGTCGCGGACCAGGCCGAGGTGTCGCCGCTCTCGAAGCCGTCGGCGAAGATGACGTTTCCGGCGACGACGATCTGGAGGGGTGGCGCGCTCCAGAAGAGCTGGCCGCGCACGGTGTTGACCTCGGCGGGGTCCGTGGCGTTGGTCTCGAGCAGGCCCTCTTCGGTGCGGGCGCGGACGATCCAGGTCTGGGGATCGAGGGCCGGGTTGGGGGTCGTCTGGCCGAGAAGGGCTTCGTCGACGCGGGCGACGGGGGTCAGGTAATAGGTCCCCGGCTCGTCGAAGGTGACCTCGTCGCTGAAGATGGTGGCGGCGCCGAAGCACGGGTCGCCGCTCGTCTGGCTCTGCGCCGCCGTCTGGCCGTCGAAGCGGGTCCGCGGGTCCTCGTCCGTGCCGAAGCGGACCCGGGTCTCGTCGACGTCGAAGCAGCCGCGGACCTCCCATTCGACGGCGATCGGCTCGCCGACGTCTACGCTC
>JAOTWP010000072.1 GCA_029862975.1 Acidobacteriota bacterium | reverse complement strand
CATGCGGTTCTTCCGTTCGGGAGGTTCTTCTCGCGGCGAGAGTCACGGGATTGTACGCCCGGAGGCGGCATCGGTTGCACGCCGCGGCCGTTCGGCGCGATTCCTTCCCCGGCGGCTGTAACAAATTCCCGCCTCGCACGCCAGTCAACCACGAGAGGGGTGCATGACGTGGAACCGCTAGGGATCTTGCGTGCTGGTGCACCGCTCGCCGTGTCTCTCCGCAGCCACGCACCGCCGGCGGGTCCCCTGCGACTCGCCGACGGCTTGGAGACACGGTCGACGACCGACTAGATCCGGCTTGGCGGCGTCCCTCAGCCAGGTCGATCCGGTGGGTTGGTCGAAGCCCGGCCCCGGGGCGACCAACCCACCGCTTTTTCTGCCTGCGCGACGAGTGGGGCGTGCGTCTGCACTGGAGCAACGGGAGAAAATTTCAGGTAGAGAAGACTCTAAGTAGAAACATTCCAGTACAGAGAATTCAAAGTACAAAAGATTCCAGGTAAGGAAGAGAAGTGGCTGCTTCTCTTCCTTTCCTGGAATCTTTTCTCGTCGCTCAGAGGCACACCGAAGACCCACCCGAGCCTCGAAGCCACAGCTGCCTTCCCGCCGGGAATCTCCTCCTCGCCTCCTGCCAGCGCCGAGCCGACTCGACGCCGCGATCCGGCACGCTAAGATCGGCCACCGGATCGAAACCCGGCGAAGGCACGACGAAGGAGGAGACGGCGATGTCGAACGAGGCAACCACGGGAGCGAAGGAGTGGTACGCCGCCGTGGGCGGCAAGCAGCAGGGGCCCTTCACGCTCGACGAGCTGCGGGCGCGGTTCGCGGCGGGGGGCATGGGGCGGGACGCTCACGTCTTCGGGCCGGGGATGACGGAGTGGAAGCCGGTGACCGGACGGCCCGAGTTCCAGGACGTGCTGAGCGCGTCGCCGCCGCCGCCGCCCAGGTTCGGCGGCGCGCACGAGATCGACTACGAGGTCTTCGGCGAGGAGATGCAGTTCGTCGAGATCACCCTCGACCCGCAGGAGGCGTGCGTGGCCGAGGCGGGCTCCTTCATGTACATGGATCCGGGGATCGAGATGCAGACGATCTTCGGCGACGGCTCGGCGGCGAGCGAGGGCGGCGGGCTGCTCGACAAGCTGGTCGGCGCCGGCAAGCGGGTCCTGACCGGGGAGTCGCTCTTCATGACGCTCTTTGGCAACACCGCCGGCGAGCGCCAGTCCGTGGCGTTCGCCGCGCCCTATCCGGGGCGGATCATCGCCGTCGACCTGGCCCAGCTCGGCGGCGAGCTGATGTGCCAGAAGCAGGCATTCCTGTGCGCTGCCAAGGGGATCTCCGTCGGCATCGCCCTGCAGCGCAAGCTCGGTGCCGGCCTCTTCGGCGGCGAGGGCTTCATCCTCCAGAAGCTCGAGGGTGACGGGCTGGCCTTCCTCCACGCCGGCGGCACGGTCGTCTCCCGCGAGCTCGCGGCGGGCGAGGTCCTGCGGCTCGACACCGGCTGCCTCGTGGCCTTCGACGCCGGCGTCGACTACGACATCCAGAGCGTGCCGGGGATCAAGACGGCCCTCTTCGGCGGCGAGGGGCTGTTCTTCGCCCGGCTGACCGGCCCGGGTACGGTCTGGATCCAGTCGCTGCCGTTCAGCCGCCTCGCCTCGCGGATCTACGCCGCGGCGCCGCAGACGGGCGGCAAGCGAACCGGCGAGGGGTCGCTCCTCGGCGGGCTCGGGGACCTGGTGATGGGGGATTGAAGTGCGGGCGAGCCGCTGTCAGAATCCCGCACCGATGATCGCCATGAGGACGTGGTTTCTGCTCGCCCTCGCCGCCGGATCCCTGGCCTGCGCGGAGCCCGCCGCCGGGAGCTGGCAGGACATCTCCTGGTTCGACGACGCCGCCGGCTACGCGCAAGCCGTCGCCAAGGCCGAAGCGGAAGGCAAGCCGGTCTTCGTGTACTTCTACACGGAGTGGTGCCCGTACTGCCGCCAGCTCAACGCCGAGCTGCTGGCCGCCGCCGAGGTCCAGGAAGAGATCGACCGGATGATCGCGGTCCGGGTCAACGCCGAAGGAGGTCCCGACGAGCGCTCGCTGGCAGCGCACTACCGGGTGCGCGGCTACCCGGCCCTCTTCGTCTTCACGGCCAACGCCAGGAGCGGCTACCCGGGCGGCGACTTCCAGCCGATCCGCCGCACCGTGGGCGGCGCGGAGGGAGTGAGGCTGAAGACTCCGGCCGAGTTCGTGGCGACGCTGCGGGCCGCCGGCCGCTGAGCTCGACGGCGGCCGCGCCCACCCGCGCGCGGCCGCCTCAGGGGCTCCAGGCGCTCTCGAGAGCGAGGGAGGCCGCCCGCGGGGCGGTCGTTCCGGGGTCCACGAGCAGGACGTCCAGGACCGAGCCGCGGCCGCTGGCGCGGCAGGATCCGAGCAGGAGCCATTTGTCCGCGGCCGCGCTGACGGCGTGATCGAACGACGTCTCTCCGGCGGCTCCACCGAGCCTGACCGGGGCGGCCCAGCCGCGGCTCGGAGTCCAGCGCGCGAGATACGTCACCGGCGCGTCGCCGTGCCGCTCGTCGTGCCAGAGAGCCGCCAGAGACGCGTCGCTCGTCGCGGCGGGAAGGTCGATCCAGTAGTCGGTTCCGGGAAGCGCGCCGGGGCCGGTCCACGGCGTCCAGGAGTCGGGAAACCAGGTCACGCCGCCGTCGAGGCTCGTGTAGAGCCGGGAGTCGAAGGTGAGGTAGGCCGCGGCGCCGGCGACGGCGACCACCCGACCGCGAGGGGCGCCGCTGGGAGCGGGGAGGGAAGGGATCCAGTACGCGGGCGCGTTGCCGGCCCGGAAGCGGCCGCTGCCGACGAGAACGGCGTCGTCGTGGACCGGATCGGGTGTCGCGGCGGGGGCTCCGACCGCCTGCACCCGGAGCCGGCCGCGCGGTTCCCAGGACGGCGCGGCAAAGCGGAAGGCGGTGACGTCGACGACTCCCGCGATCTCGGAAAGGGACAAGAGCGCAATCCAGGGCGAGCCGTGGCGGTCGTAGGTGAAGTGAGCCGTGGCGGTCGAGGAGTGCGCGATCGGTCCCCCGAGCGGCTCCCAACCGTCGCCGCCGAGCCGCACGGGCTGGAAGCAGTCGGCGCCGCACGGCGTGGCGGCGAGAAACGGGCCCGGGCCGTAGAACGCGCCGCTGCGCAGGCCGGCGAGGGAGTCCGGCAGGAGGCGGGCGCTCTCGTCGCGGGCGTCGACGATGACCAGCCAGGTCTCGATCCCGGGCGTCGCCGAGGAGAGGGCGAAGAGCGAGCGATCGGCCGCGGTGTCCGTCCCCAGCAGCGTGAGGACCGAGCTCTCGCTGCACGGTGGCTCCGCCCCCGGCCCCGTGGCGCCGAAGGCCGCGGCCCCAGCGAGGAGCGCGCCGACCCGGAAGGCTCTAGGCCTCACGCCAGTCTTCACCGTAGTCGACGGTGACCTCCTCGCCCTTCGCGATGTCGACGGCTGCGTAGAGGTCGAAGCCGTCGAAGACCGCGTTCGGCTCTCGGGAGTGGTTGAGGAACCTGAGCGGCCCGGTTCCGCGGCGGCCGATCGTCGTCTCGCCGTCTTCGACCCAGAGCACGTACTTGCCGTTGCGCCGCGCCGTCTTCCCCTCGTAGCTGCCGAGGAAGGTGCCCGCCGCGATCTCGCGGCGGGCGAAGACGCCGCGACCGTCGATCGGAGACGGCGCGACCAGCAGGAGGTTCTTCAGGCGCACCGCCGGATCGTACCGCAGGGCTCGAAAGAACAAAGACCCCGCCCGAGGGCGGGGTCCAGGCCGCTGCCATCCCGGCGAGCTCAGGTGATCTGGAGCTTCTTCGGCTTGGCGCTCTCGGTCTTCGGCAGCTCGATCGTGAGCAGGCCGTCCTTGAAGGTCGCCGTCGCGGCCTGGGTGTCGACGTTCGACGGCAGCCGGAAAGAGCGGGCGAACTTGCCGTAGGCGCGCTCGATCCGGTGGTAGTGCTCCTTCTCCTCGTCGCGCTCGAGCGTGCGCTCACCGGAGAGGCTGAGCACGTTGTTCTCGAGCGTGATCTCGACCTGGTCGCGCTCGAGGCCGGGCATCTCCGCCGTGAAGAGCAGCTTGTTCGCGTCCTCGCGGATGTCGACGTCCGGCACCCAGTCGGCGCCGAGGGATTCGTTGCCGGCGGACATCGGAGCCAGGAACTCGTTGAACGCTTCGTCCATCAGGCGTCCCATCTGCCGGGCGAAGGGGCTCCGCGGAGCCCAACGTACCAGTGATCTCGTCATTTCTTGCTCCTCCTTGTTGGTTGCATGCTCCAGGGTTGCTTCCCCGAGACAGGAATATGATAAAATAGAAAGCAGATCTTGTCAAGGGGTCAAGACCTGCTTGTTTCAGACTAAGATTCTGGTTAGAGAGTAGCAGGCCGAGCCCTTCACTGCCGGCGAGCGCTCGGGGCGAGGCGCGGCGCCTCCGCCGAGCTGGTAGGCTCGGCCCACGGCGCCGTTCTCGGAGGGGGTACTGGGAGATGCGACAGTGAAGAGCTCGAAGGGCTTCCTCGACGAGCGGATCACGCGACGGTTCCATGACCGCATCGCGGACTCGCTGGCGCGCCAGCCGTTGACCTTGCAGCCGGGCGCCCACCGGGAACGCCTCAGGGCCCTGCTCGGGGGGCTCGGAGAGATGACGTTCTACGAGCTGCTGGGCGTGACGCCGGGGTCGTCCGAGGAAGAGATCCACCAGGCCTATTCCGAGCTCGCCAGGACCGTCCATCCGTCGCACGCGAAGAACCTCGGGATGGGCTCGAGCGAGGGCGCCCTCGAGCTGCTGTTCGAGCGCACGACGGAGGCCTACCTCACCCTGAACGATCCCGACCGCAGCCGGATCTACCGGATGGCGACGGGCATCGTCCCCGCGGCGGCCAACCGGCCCAGCGCCGAGCAGCGCCGCCAGGAGCAGATCGACCAGGCGGCCCGGCTCTATCGTCTCGGCCGCGGGCAGACGGCGGAAGGCCGCTACCACGACGCCGTGCAGACGCTGCGCCAGGCGGTGAAGCTCGATCCCCAGGCCGAGCACTACGCTCTGCTCGCCGAGTGTCTCGCCCGCAATCCGCATTGGCTCAAGGAAGCGGTCGAGGCCTATCAGGCGGCCGTCGAGCGTTCGCCCCACGACCCGCGGCTGCGCGCGGAGCTGGCCCTCGTGCTCGAGCGCGCCGGGAGCCTGCCACGAGCCGAGGAGATGTACACGTCGGCACTCTCTCTCGATCCCGAGTTCGCCGACGCGCTGGCGGGCCTGACGCGGCTGCGCGGCCGTCACCCCGAGCCCGAGTCCACGGCGGGCCCGTGGGAGCGCGCCCTGGCGTTCGTGCGGCGGTGGCTCGCCGGGCTGCGTTCGCGATAGACTCCGGTTGCTGGAGAGCTCCAGGCGGTCGCCGCCCGGCGTACCGGGGGGAGGAAAGTCCGAACTCCAACGGGCAGCATGCTCGCTAACGGCGAGGCGCGGCAACGCGACGGAAAGTGCAACAGAGAGCAGACCGCCTGGGCTCTCGGAGGCGACTTCGGGAGGTCAGGTAAGGGTGAAAGGGTGCGGTAAGAGCGCACCGCTCCGCCGGCGACGGTCGGAGGCTAGGCAAACCCCATGCGGAGCAAGACCAAATAGGGAGGTGGAGTCGCGGGCCGCTCGTCCCGCCCGAGGAAACTCGGCTGCCTCCGGGTAGGTTGCTCGAGGTCGGCGGCAACGTCGATCCTAGAGGAATGACCGCACCCCCGCTCGCGGGGGAACAGAATTCGGCTTACGGAGCTCTCCAGCACTTGACCCGTTACGCGATGCCTCCGCCCGCGCTCCGGCCCGGGGCGCGGGTGGGGGTGGCCGCGCTCTCCGGGGTCGTCGACCGGGAGGCGCTGGGGCGCGGGCTCGCGGGCCTGCGCGCGCTCGGATTCGCGCCCGTCCCGGCCGCCAACCTCGCGCTCGAAGAGGGGCTCTTTGCCGGCAGCGACCGGGAGCGGCTCGACGGCCTCCACCGCCTGGCGGCGGATCCCTCGCTCGACGCCATCGTCTTCGCCCGCGGCGGGCACGGCATGCTGCGCCTGCTTCCCGACCTCGACTGGGAGCTGCTGGCCTCGCGTCCCCGGTGGTTCGTCGGCTACTCGGACCTGACTCCGTTCCTGATGCAGGTGGTGCAGCGGCTGGGCTGGGTCGCGTTGCACGGTCCCATGGCCGCCGTCGAGCCGGCTCGGGGTCTCGCGGCGGACGAGGCGCGCAGCCTGCGCGAGGCGCTCGGCGGGCTCGGCCCGGCTACGCTGCCCCTGATCGGAGCCGCGGGCGGCTGGGACGCCGTGGAAGGGCCGCTCGTCGGCGGCTGCCTGTCGCTCCTCGCGGCGACGCTGGGCACGCCGTGGGCGCTCCGCGCCGCGGACTGCATCCTGTTTCTCGAGGACGTCGGCGAGCCCTTGTACCGCGTCGATCGGATGCTGCAGCAGCTGCGTCTGGCCGGGGCCCTCGCGGAGGTGCGGGGAATCGTCCTCGGGAAGCTCGACGAGTCCGGCGCCGAGGGCGCCTCCCCGGAGGATCTCCGCGCGGCCGTGGCCGCCGCGGCCGGGAGCGAAGTCCCCGTGGCCTGGGGCTGCCCCAGCGGCCACTGCCGGCCGAACCTGACCCTGCCGCTCGGGGCCCGAGCGCGGGTCGAGGCCGGCGCCCTGCGGCTGGTCGTGGGCTAGGGTCGGCGGGACGGGCGAGCGGGGCCGTGGCGGCGCCCGGTTTCCGCGCTTGCCCGGACGCTGCTAGGCTACGCGAAGCGATGGTCGAAGGAGTCAAGAGGGCCGCCGCAGCCACGGGCGCAGACGCGATCCGACGCTTCGGAGCCGGCGACGTCATCTTCCGCGAAGGCGACATCGGCACGGAGATGTACGTCGTGCACGAAGGGCGGGTGGAGATCCTGCGCAGCGTGGCGAGCGAGCGGGTGCAGATCGCGATCCTCGAGAAGGGCGATTTCTTCGGCGAGATGTCGCTGCTCGAGGAGCTGCCGCGCACGGCGACGGCCCGCGTCCTCGAGGACACGACGCTCATCGAGATCAACGGCGCCCTCTTCGACCGCATGCTGCGCCGCAACCCGGAGATCGGGGTGCGCATCATGCGCAAGCTCTCGCGGCGGGTCCGGGAGACCGACGACTCCCTCGCTCGCGTCCTCAAGGGCGAGCCGCTCACTCCCACGGGGCCGATCCCGGGACCGGCCAGGAGCTCGTTCCCGTGCCGGCTCCGGCACCGCGGCTCGGGAGTCGAGTACGAGCTCGACCTCGCCGAGGCGGCCACGGTCGGCCGGGTCGACCCCGTCACCGGGATCGAGCCCCACCTCGACTTGAGCGCGCTCGACACCGAGCGCTCGAGCAGCCGGCGGCACGCCAAGCTCATCCTCGACGAGGGGGAGATCTACCTGGTCGAGGAGATCGGCACCTTGAACGGCACGTTCGTCAACGGGCGGCGGCTGCGGACGGCGGTGCCCGAGGAGATCCACGACGGCGAGATCCTGCGCTTCGGACTCGTGGAGTTCGTGTTCGAAGTGGGCGCGCCGCGTACCTGAGGTCCGGCCCCCGGCCTCCGAACGATGTCGGACGGCACCCGAGCGGACCGCGGCGAGCGCCGCCCCGGCCTCGGCGGAGCCCCGGGAGCGGCGCCCCGGGTGACGGCGCCCCGGGTGATTGCGGAGGGCTGGCGCTAGTGCTGGGGCTGCAGACGCCGCTGACCGAGCTGCGGGGCATCGGTCCGGCCCGCAGCCGGGTGCTGGCCGCCGCCGGCTTCGAGCGGGTGCTCGACCTCCTGTTCCACCTGCCATTGCGCTACGAGGACCGGCGGCTGGTGGCCCGCGTCGCCGGGGTGTCGGGGGAGGGCAGCTACACCTTCGAGGGGCGGCTCCGGGGCCTGAAGGACATCCGGGTGCGGCGGCGCGGGCTCTCCCTCGTTCGCGGGTGGCTGGACGACGAGACCGGCTCGATGCCGGTGGTCTGGTTCAACCGGCCGTACCTGCGCAGCCAGGTCGACGAGGGCGCGACCTACGTCGTCCATGGCGCCGTGCGTCGTCGTGGCAGCCGCTACGAGCTCGGCAACCCGACCTGCGAGGCCGTGGAGCAGGCCCTGCACGGCGGCCGCGTGGTGCCGGTGTACCCGGCGATCGGGAAGCTCGGGAGCATCGGCCTGCGGCACCTGATGGCACGCATCCTCGCCGCGCTCGACCTCGAGGCCCTGTTGCCGGACCGGCTGCCGCCCCTGCTGCGCGAGCGCCACGGCCTCGTGCCCCTCGCGCAGGCCCTGCGCGAGGTCCACGAGCCGCCGTCCGAGGCCGATCTCGAGCGCCTCAACGCGCGGCGCAGCCCCGGGCACCTGCGGCTGATCTACGGCGAGCTGCTCGAGCTGCAGCTCGAGCTGGCCATCCTGCGCTCGCACGAGACGCGGGTCGAGAAGCGGCACCGCTACACGGTCGACGACCGGGTACGGAAGATCGCCCGCGACCTCCTGCCGTTCCGGCTCACGAAGGCGCAGAAGCGGGTGCTCAAGGAAATCGTCGACGACCTGCAAACGCCCCATCCGATGCTGCGGCTCGTCCAGGGCGACGTCGGCAGCGGCAAGACGATCGTCGCCGCCCTCGCCCTCGTCGTGGCCCTGGAGAGCGAGCTCCAGGGCTGTTTCATGGCGCCGACCGAGCTGCTCGCGGAGCAGCACTTCCGGAGCCTGCGGCAGCTGCTCGGCGACCGCTACCGCGTCGGGCTGATGACCGGCTCGAGCCGCCGCCGCGCGACGCTGGCCCGCGATCTCGCTCGCGGCAGGATCCAGCTGATCGTGGGCACCCACGCCCTGATCCAGGAGGCCGTGGAGTTCCAGCGCCTGGGCCTGGCCGTCATCGACGAGCAGCATCGCTTCGGAGTCGCGCAGCGCGAGGTGCTGCAGCGCAAGGGCTCCCGCCCGGACGTGCTGGTGATGACCGCCACGCCGATTCCGCGCTCCCTGGCGCTCACCGTCTACGGCGACCTGGCGCTCTCCGTGATCGACGAGCTGCCGCCGGGGCGGCTGCCGGTCCACACCCGGGTCGTTCCCGAGGGCGAGCGCGGCGCCGTCTACGCCTGGCTGCGGCGGGAGCTCGCCGCCGGCGCGCAGGCCTACGTCGTGTTCCCGCTGATCGAGGAGAGCGAGAGGGTTCGCGCCAAGTCGATCGAGGAGATGGGGGAGAGGCTGCGCGGCTACCTGCGGGGCCATCCCAGCGCCATCGTCCACGGCCGGACGCCGGTCGAAGAGCGCGACGAGCTGGTGGCGAGGTTCGCGGCCGGCGAGATCCGCGTCCTGATCGCCACGACGATCATCGAGGTCGGCATCGACGTGCCGACCGCGAGCATCATGATCATCGAGAGCGCCGAGCGCTTCGGGCTGTCCCAGCTGCACCAGCTGCGGGGGCGGGTCGGCCGCGGCCGCGCTCGATCGTCGTGCGTCGCCATCCACGGCGAGCTCGGCGAGAACGGCGAGCGCCGGCTCGGCGTCTTCGGCTCGACGACCGACGGCTTCCGCATCGCGGAGGCGGACCTCGACATTCGCGGCCCCGGCGACCTCCTCGGCACCCGGCAGGCCGGCCTGCCCACCTTCCGGGTCGCCAACATCGTCGCCGATCGGGACTGGCTGGAGCGGGCGCGGGCGGACGCGCGCGAGCTCCTCTCGCGGCCCCGCGACCTCGCGGCGGAGGAGCTGCTGGCGCGAATCGCGCCCCGCGCCGCCGACCGCTACGAGCGCTTCGCAGGAGGGTAGGTGGATGCGGGTTCTCCTCGTCGCCAACACGCTGCCGCCGGCCGACCTTTCGGGGGTCGGCGAGCAGGTGATGCAGCTGGCCGCCGGCCTGCGCGACGCGGGCCACGAGGTCGAGGTCCTCGGCCGCGGCCCCGGGGGCGCCCGGGGTCCGAAGCTGCTCTTTCCGCTCCTCGTGGTCCCGCCGTTTCTCCGCGCCTGCCGCGACTTCAGGCCGCACGTGATCCAGGTGCACGAGTCCGACGGCGCCGGCGCGGCTCTGCTCGCCCGCGCCTGCGGCGGGCTGTGGGATCCGGTACCGCTGCTGGTAGCCCTCCTGCAGGTGAGCTACGTCGAGGAGATGCGGGCCGTGCGGCCGCTGCGCGCCGGCCGGGAGGTCCTGGGTCGGCCGGGGAGCGCCGAGCGCCGGTTCCGCTGGACGAAGGCGCCACTCCAGGTTCTCCTCGGTTGGCTGACGGCGTGGTGCGCGGATCTCGTGCTGACCCCCAGCGAGCGGACGGGGGACGAGGTGCGGCGCGACTACGGAGCGGAGCGCACGATCACGCTGCCCAACGTCAAGCAGACGATCGCCGGGCACGGGGCGGAGCGGCCCGCGGACGAGGGCTTCTTCCTCTTCGTCGGCCGGCTGCGAATCCGGAAGGGGGTGGAGGTGCTCCTGGCCGCCCTCGCGGCCCGCGGCGAGGGCGGCGAGGACGGTGGCGGACCGCGGCTCGTGATCGCCGGCGACGGCGAGCACCGCGCCGCTCTCGAGCGCGCCGCGGCGCGCTTCGGCGTGGCGGACCGCGTGGACTTCCTCGGTCGCCGCTCGGCGGGCGAGGTCCGGTCGCTGCTGCGGCGCTGCCGGGCCCTCGTCGTGCCCTCGATCTACGAGGGGATGCCGCTCGTCGTCCTCGAGGCGATGGAGGAGGGCGTTCCGGTCGTCGGGAGCCGGGTGAGTGGTATCCCGGAAGTCGTGTCGGATAGAGTCACCGGCTGGCTGGTGCCGCCGGAAGATCCCGGCGCGCTGGCCGCCGCGCTCGCAGAGGTCCGGAGCGATCCCGAGGAGGCGCGCCGTCGTGGCCGCGCCGGGCGGGAGAGGCTGGACCGCCGGTTCCGTCCCGCGGCGGCGGTCGCACTCTGGACGCGGCACGTTGCGGCCGCCGCGCCGGGGCGGGCCGCGAGGCCGAAACCAGAAGCGGAGGAAAGCAACGAATGATGGGTCGAGCGCTCCTGGTCGTCGGTGCCCTGGCCACCCTGGGTCTCCTGGCGACCGCCGTCCTCGGCTACGCGGTGACCGACCCCGTCGACGCGGAGAGCCTGTCGAGCCACCTCCTGCTGGCGGTGGTCTCGAGCCTCCTGCTGCTGTTCTCGCACTGCTGGATCCTCTTCTACCTGATCGGGACGGGCAAGGCGCTCAAGGGCGCCGTGGCGGAGCACGGGCTCCCTGTGGAGATCGTGGAACAGACGAAACGGTTCAAGAACCGCTCCAATCCCTGGCTCATGCTGGCGATGATGCTGGCGATGGCGACGTTCGTCGTCGGCGGCGCCGTGGCCACCCGGGCGCTTCCCGCATGGGCTCACCACGTCCTCTTCCTGGCGACCGCGGTGGTCCAGATCCGGGCTCTGTGGGTCGAGTACGAGGTGCTCACGGCCAACGAGGCCTTGATGAGCGGCGTGGACCGCCGCCTGCGCCGGGGGCCGGAGGCGGGGACCCGAGGCCGCGGCCGAAGCCGGCGGGAAGCGTCGTGAAGAAGAAGATCGTGGTCTCGGGAATGCGGGCGACCGGCCCCATCCATCTGGGCAACTACTTCGGCGCCGTCAAGAACTGGGTCGACCTCCAGGAGCACTACGACGGCTACTTCTTCGTGGCCGACTGGCATGCCCTGACGACCGATTACGGCGACCCCTCCGCGATCGCGCGCAACTCGCTCGAGGTCGTGGCGGACTGCATCGCCGCCGGGCTCGACCCGGAGCGCTCGGTGATCTTCCTGCAGTCCCTGGTGCCGGCCCACGCCGAGCTGCACCTCCTGTTCTCGATGTTCACGCCGCTGGGCTGGCTCGAGCGGGTGCCGACCTACAAGGAGCAGATCCGCCAGATCGAGAACAAGGACCTGGCGACCTACGGCTTCCTGGGCTATCCCGTCCTGCAGGCGGCCGACATCCTGATCTATCGCGGGGACATGGTGCCGGTCGGCGAGGACCAGGCCAGTCATCTCGAGCTCAGCCGGGAGCTGGCGCGCCGCTTCAACGGCTACTACGGCGACACCCTGCCGGAGCCGCAGGCGCTCTTCACGCCGGCCGCCAAGGTGCCCGGCCTCGACGGGCGCAAGATGTCGAAGTCGTACGGCAACACCATCAACATCGCCGACGGGCCCGACGAGATCCGCCGCAAGTGCATGTCGATGTTCACCGATCCGGCGCGGGTTCGGCGCGACGATCCGGGGCATCCCGAGACCTGCAACCTCTTCCAGCTCCATCGTCTCGTGTCGCCGCCGGACGTCCGGGAGCGGGTCGCCCGCGAGTGCCGGCTGGCGCAGATCGGATGCGTCGAGGACAAGAAGCTGATCGCCGACCTGCTGATCGCCTTTCTCGAGCCCATGCGGCGGCGGCGGGAAGAGCTGATGCGCGACCCCCGCGGGCTGCTGGAGCTCTTGCAGAGAGGCTCGAAGCGGGCCGCCGTCCGCGCCGAGGAGACCCTGGGGAGCGTGCGGGCGGCCATGAGCCTCGACTACGAGCGGCTGTTCGCGGAGCGGACCGAGTGACGACCACGTCGCGGGCGTCCGGCGCGCTGCCGCCCGAGTGGCAGGTCCGGCTGCCAGAGTTCGAAGGCCCGCTCGACCTCCTGCTCCACCTCGTCCGGGTGAACGAGGTGGAGATCACGGAGATCTCCGTCGCCCAGATCTGCGATCAGTTCCACGAGACCCTCCGGCTCATGGAGCGCTTCAACCTGGACGTGGCGGCCGACTACATCTACGAGGCGGCGCAGCTGATCTTCCTCAAGTCGAGGATGCTTCTGCCGCGCCGCAAGACGGTGGACGGCGAGGACGCGGAGGGCGATCCGCGGGAGGAGCTCGTCCAGCGCCTGCTCGAGTACCGCCGCCTCAAGGAGGCGGCGCAGTCCCTCGCCGAGATCCACGGCCTGCGGCGCGGGGTCTGGACCCGCGGCCGGCAGGCGGCGAGCTTCCACGCCGAAGAGGGAGTGGACCTGGGCGAGGTCTCGCTCTACGACCTCCTCGGCGCTCTCAAGACGGTCCTCGTGCGTTACGACTTCGACCATCCCGACGCCATGCATCTGCGCGCCGACACCTTCTCCGTGCGCGACCAGTTCGAGGCGCTGCTGCTGCGGCTCGACCCCCAGCGGCCGCTCGACCTGATCGCCGACCTCAAGTCGCGCGGCGGTCGCGCCGAGGTGGTCTCCGCCTTCCTGGCGGTGCTCGAGATGATCCGCCTCGGGCTCGTCCGCCTCCACGCGACGGGCGGCGACATCCTGCTCTACAGGACCCCCAAGGAGCTCCAGCGGCACGAGCTGGAGGCCATCCGGGCATGACGGACCGCGCCGAGCTCGAGGCCGCGATCGAAGCCGTCCTCTTCGTGGCTTCGGAGCCGATCGCGCCGGGAAAGCTGCTCGAGGTGTTCGCCGAGCGGGAGCGCGCCGCGGCCGAGGAGGCGCTGGCGGCGGTGCTGGAGCGCTATCGCGCCGCGCCCGAGCGCGGCGTCTTCGCGGAGCGCGTCGCCGGCGGCGTGCGGCTCGCGACCCGCCCCGATCTCTCCCCGTATCTGCGCAGGATCTTCGAGGTGACCGGGCGCAACAAGCTGTCGATGGCGGCCCTCGAGACCCTGGCGATCGTGGCCTACCGGCAGCCCGTCACCGCGCCCGAGGTCCAGGAGCTGCGCGGGGTCAACTCCAAGGGCGTCCTCTCGACCCTCCTCGAGCACCGCCTCGTCCGGCTGGCGGGGCGCAAGCCGGTCGTCGGCAAGCCCTTCCTGTACAAGACGACGAAGGAGTTTCTCGCCCATTTCGGCCTCGACAGCGTCGACGAGCTGCCGCCGCTCGAGGAGTTCGAGGAGATGCTGGGCGTCGAGCTCGGACCCGGCGACCCCGGCGCCGGTGCGAGCGGCGAGGAGGAGTGATGGCCGAGCGCGTGCAGAAGATCCTGGCCCGGGCCGGCGTCGCGTCGCGGCGCGCCTGCGAAGAGCTGATCCGCGCGGGTCGGGTCACGGTGAACGGCCGGGTGGTGACCCTCGGGGAGAGTGCCGAGGCGACCGATGCCATCAAGGTCGACGGCAAGCGGATCGTGCTTCCGGCTGGCGACCGCTACGTTCTGCTCAACAAGCCCAAGGGCTACATCACGAGCAAGAGCGATCCGGAGGGGCGGCCCACCGTCATGGACCTCGTGCCCGCGAGCTGGCGTCGCGGGCTGGTGCCGGTGGGCAGGCTCGACTTCAACACGGAAGGGCTGCTGCTGCTCACCACCGACGGCGAGCTCGCGCAGCGGGTGGCCCACCCGCGCTACGGGTGCCGCAAGTCCTACGTCGTCAAGGTCAAGGGCCGGCCGTCGCGCGAGCTGATCCGTAACCTGCGCGCCGGCGTCGTCATCGAAGGGCGGCGGACGTCGCCGGCGGTGATCCGGCCCTTCAAGGCCCCGGGGGCTCGCGACGCGGCCAATTCCTGGTGGACCGTCGAGATCGCCGAGGGCCGGACCCGGCAGATCCGGGAGATGTTCTTTCGCATCGGCCATCCCGTGCAGAAGCTGCGGCGGGTGGCGATCGGCACGCTGAAGGACCCCCGCCTGCCGCCGGGCGAGACGCGGGAGCTCACGGCCGCGGAGGTGGCGGCCCTGATGGCCGGGGCCGGCGAGCCCCCGCAGGGCGCTCGCCGGCGACCCGGCAGCCGGGGCGCCCCCCCCAAGGGCGCTGCTCGCAAGGCCGGCCGGTCGTGACCGAGGCCCTCATCGTGGCCATCGACGGGCCCTCCGGGGTGGGCAAGTCGACGGCGGCGCGCCTGCTGGCGGCCCGGCTCCGGGTGCCCTACCTCGAGACCGGCGCGATGTACCGGGCGCTCGGCCTCGAGGCGCTCGAGCGGGGCGTCGATCCCGACGATGCCGGCGCGATCGCGGAGCTCCTCGAGCGCCTCGACCTCGACGCGGCGTTCACGGACGACGGCGAGATCCTGGTTCTCCTGGACGGCCGGGACGTGCGGCCGTTGATTCGCGGCCCCGAGGTGGCGAGTGCCACGTCGCGGGTGTCGGTGCATCCGGCCGTGCGCCACTTCATGGTCGACCTGCAGAGGCGATGGGCGGGGCGCCGCGGCGCCGTCGTCGAGGGGCGCGACATCGGCACCCGGGTCTTCCCCGAAACGCCTTTCAAGTTCTTCTTCGAGGCCGCCCCCGAGGTCCGCGCCGCGCGCCGTTTCCAGCAGCTCCGCGAGGCCGGCACCCAGGCGGTCACGCTCCCCGAGGTGGAGCGCCAGGTCCGGGAGCGCGACGTCCGGGACTCCACCCGGGCGGAGTCGCCGCTGCGCCGCGACGCGAGCTACGTGGTGATCGACACCGGCCTCGCCGGCCCGCAAGAGGTCGTCGAGCGGATGCTGCGGGCGATCGACGAGCGGCGTCCGGCGCCCGGGAGGCGATGAAGCGCTCTCGGCGCCGTCGCAAAGGCTCCACGTAGGGCAGGCACCCGGGAGCCGCCGGCTTGCCAGCGCTGTCGAAAAGACTCCAGGTGGGGCAGGCGCCCGGGAGACGCTGCCTCCACGCCGGGGCGCCGCCGGCTTGCCAGCGCTGTCGAAAAGACTCCAGGTGGGGCAGGCGCCCGGGAGACGCTGCCTCCAGGCCGGGGCGCCGCCGGTTCTCCTGCCCTACCTGGTGTCTTTTCCCCACCCGGAGTCTTTTCCTTACCTGGTGTCTTTTCTTTCTACCTGATTGTCTTGGGACCGTCACCACCGGGATGTGTCTGTTCCCCCCGTGCCTTCTAGAATGGGCGGCGAGGATCTCGTGAACGCGGCGGAGACTGCGGAGCGGTTGCGGAACTGGGCGCTCGAGGCTGGCTTCGATCGCGTGGGGGTGGCGCGGCTGGGGCCGGTTCCACGGGGCGGTGCGCTGCTGAAGTGGCTCGAGCGCGGCGATCATGCGGGGATGTCGTACCTGGAGAGCCGCGTCGAGGTGCGGCTCGATCCCCGTTCGGCCTTCGAGGGCGCGCGCAGCGCCGTCTGCGTGGCCCTGCAGTATCACCCGGTGGCGAAAGGGGCGCCGGCCGGCGACCTCTGGCCGCGGGTGGCCCGCTACGCCCGCGGCCGCGACTACCACAACGTGATGACCAAGCGGCTGCGCCGCCTGGCGCGCCGCGTCCGGGAGGCCTTCCCGGGCTGCCGCACGAAGCCGTACGTCGACACCGGTCCGGTTCTCGAGCGCGACCTGGCGGCGCGGGCGGGGCTCGGGGCCGTCGGCAAGAACACGCTCCTGCTCCATCCCGAGGCGGGTTCGTACTTCCTGCTCGGCGAGCTCCTGACGTCGCTCGACCTCGCGCCGGACGCTCCCGTGGCGGACCTGTGCGGCTCCTGCAGTCGCTGTCTCGAGGCCTGCCCCACGGGGGCGCTGCCCGCTCCCTACCGTCTCGACAGCCGGCGCTGCATCAGCTACTGGACGATCGAGCATCGGGGGCCGATCCCGCGACCGATGCGCGCCGAGCTCGGGGACTGGGTGTTCGGATGCGATCTCTGCCAGGAGGCGTGTCCTGTCAACGAAGCGCCGGCGGCGACCGCCGAGACCTCCTTCGAGCTGCCGGCGGAGCGCTCGCGGCTCGACCTCGCCGCGCTCCTGGCGATCGCCGAGGAGGACTATCAGGAGGCCTTCCGCGGCAGCCCGATGAAGCGCAGCCGGCGGGACGGGCTGCGGCGCAACGCCGCCGTGGCGATGGGCAACCGGGGCGAGGATCGCTACGTGGCGCCGCTCGCCGCGGCGCTGGCCGATGGCGATCCCGTCATACGCTCGCACGCGGCCTGGGCTCTGGCCAGGATCGGAGGCGCGGAGGCCCGCCGGGCGCTCCGCGAAGCAAGGGCCGGGGAGGGCGATCCGGCGGTCGGCGAGGAGCTGGAGCGAGCTCTCGAAGCGTTCGATCCGTGAGCCGCGGGCGGCCGCGCAACGCCCCGCCGCGCTTTCTTGACACCCCCAAGGGGCCTCCCTATACTCTGAAACCTTCGGGTTCACAACGACTTATCGAACTCGAACCACTTCCAGCGATTGGAAGCGCGGGCCGTGCGCCCGAATCCCGAAACGAGGAGGGTTTCCCCCCATGGAGTCCACGGAAGAGCAGCTCGGCAGTCCGGCGGGCAGCACAGAGAAGAGCCCCGCCGACAGCAAGTCCGAGCTCAGCTACGACGAGATGGTGTCTCTCTACGACGAGAGCATGAGACATCTCGCGGAAGGCGAGATCGTGACCGGTACGGTCATCGAGATCACCTCGAACGACGTCGTGATCGACGTCGGCTACAAGTCCGAGGGCTTGATCCCCATTCAGGAGTTCACCTCCTACGACGGGCAGCTGGGCGTCGCGGTCGGCGACGAGGTCGAGGTCCTGCTGGAGCGGGCCGAGGACGTCGAAGGACACGTGCTGCTCTCGAAGCGCAAGGCCGAGCGCATGCAGGTCTGGTCCGAGATCGAGAAGAGCTACAAGGCCGGCGAGACGATCAAGGGCCGGGTCATCGACCGCATCAAGGGCGGCTTGACCGTCGACATCGGGATCCGCGCGTTCCTCCCGGGGTCGCTGGTCGACATCCGGCCGATCAAGCATCTCGAGTCGCTGCGCGGCGAGGAGCTCGAGTTCAAGGTCATCAGCATGGACAAGCGCCGCAACAACGTCGTGCTCTCGCGCAAGGCCATCCTCGAGCGCGAGTTCAAGGCGAAGAAGGCGGAGACGCTGCTCAAGCTGCGCGAAGGCATCCGCATGGAAGGCGTCGTCAAGAACATCACCGACTACGGCGTCTTCATCGACCTCGGCGGCATCGACGGGCTGCTCCACATCACCGACATCTCGTGGGGCCGGGTGAACCATCCCTCCGAGCACTTCAGCGTCGGCGACGAGACCGAGGTCGTGATCCTCAAGTTCGATCCCGAGACGGAGCGGGTCTCGTTGGGCTTCAAGCAGCGCACCGAGGACCCCTGGGTGCTCGTCGACAAGAAGTACCCGCTCGGCTCGCGGGTGCGCGGCCGGGTCGTCTCGCTCGTCGAGTACGGCGCCTTCGTCGAGCTCGAGGAGGGCGTCGAAGGGCTCGTCCACGTCAGCGAGATGTCGTGGACCAAGAAGGTCGTCAACCCCTCGAAGCTCCTCGCCCCCGGCGACGAGGTCGAGGCGATCGTCTCGGAGCTCGATCTCGGGCAGCGGCGGATCAGCCTGTCGCTGCGCCAGGCCGATCGCAACCCGTGGGAGGAGCTGCTGGTCTCGCATCCGATCGGCTCCGTCGTCCAGGGGAAGGTCCGCAACCTCACCGAGTTCGGGGCGTTCGTGCAGATCACGGAGGAGATCGACGGCCTGGTGCACGTTTCGGACATGAGCTGGACCAAGAGGGTGAAACACCCCTCGGAGGTGCTCAACCGGGGCGACGAGCTGACCGCTCGCATCACCAACATCGACGTCGAGAATCAGCGCGTCTCGCTTTCGATCAAGGAGTTCCTGCCCAACGAATGGAGCACGTTCGCCCAGACCCACAAGGTCGGCGACGTGGTCTCGGGCCCGGTCGTCAACGTCACCGACTTCGGGATCTTCGTCGACATCTTCGACGGCCTCGAGGGGCTGGCTCACGTCAGCGAGATCGACGTCGAGACGAGCCTCGAAGACTCCTTCCCGGTCGGCAGCTTCGTCAACGCGCGGGTGCTGCGGATCGAAGAGGACGACAAGAAGGTCGGCCTGACGATGCGCGGCGTGGCGCAGCCGAGCGCCGAGGAGGTCGCGGAGATCAAGAAGCGCGCCAAGGCCAAGGGCGACCAGGCCAAGGGCGACCAAGCCAAGGGCGACCAGGCCAAGGGCGATGACGCCAAGGGCGATGACGACGCCAGCAGCGACGAGGCGGCCGCGGGCGGCGCTCCGGCGGCAGCCGTGGCGGCGTCGGGCGAGGAAGAGTAGTCGCGCGGGCCGGAGGGGATCTGCCTTGGCGAAGAGCGGGATGACGAAGGCCGAGCTCGTCGAGCGGGTGGCTCGCGACACCTTGCTCACGAAGAAGCACGCGGAGCTCGTGGTCAACACGGTCTTCGACAGCATCGTCGAGTCGCTCAGGGGCGGGGACAAGATCGAGCTGCGGGGCTTCGGGAGCTTCCGGATCCGGCATCGCGGTCCCCGCATCGGCAGGAATCCGAAGACGGGCGCCAAGGTGGAGGTTCCGCCCAAGAGGATCCCGTACTTCAAGCCGGGCAAGGACCTCCGGGAGCTGCTCAACGACCGCGACTAGCCGGCGTCGCCGCGCGTCGACAAGGTTCACCCATCGTGAGCGAAGCCGAAGACCGGGCCACCGCGGGCGTCCCGAGCGAGAGCCGCACGCCGGGCGACGCGATCGCGGGCGCCTGGCGCGCGCCGCTGGCGGCTGCTCTGGCCTGGCTCTTGCCCGGCGCCGGTCACTTCGTCCTGGGCAAGCGCGGGCGCGCCCTGGCGTTCTGCGCGATCGTCGTCGCCTGTGCCGCGATCGGCTGCCTGCTGCAGGGCCGGCTGGACTCGATCCAGCCGAACGACCCGCTCAGCGTGATCGCGACCCTGGCCTCCCTGGGCAGCGGCGTCGTGCATCTCGTGCTCAAGTACGTCACGGGCTACGAGGGGAGCATCGTCGCCGCCGGCTACGAGTACGGGACGACGTTCCTGCGCACCGCCGGGATCCTCAACTTCCTTCTCGTCCTCGACTCCCTCGACATCGCACGCGGGCGCAAGGGCTGAGCGCGCGATGAGTCATTTCGGGTTGATGGCGACCTACGCGTTCCTCGTGGCGCTCTTCTTCGCGATCTTGTGGAAGCGCAATCGTCGCGAACAGGCCAAGCTCTTCCTGCAGCTCTTCCTGGGGATGATGGGCGGGGCCCTGGTCCTCGCCTGGCTGATGTACATGCTCCCATCCGCCCCGCCCGCTCCGATTCCGTGAGCGACGGCGGGCGCGCGCCAGGGCTTCTCGTCGTCGCCGGCGAGGCTTCCGGAGACAACCACGCCGCGGAGCTGGTGCGCGAGCTCCTCCGCCGCCGGCCGGCGCTCGAGGTCTTCGGTCTCGGCGGCGACGGCCTCGCCGCCGCGGGTCTCGACCGCCTGGCGGCGAGCTCCGAGATCTCCGTCGTCGGCGTCACGGAGGTCTGGAAGATCCTGCCGCGCGCCCGGCAGATCTTCCGCCGGCTCCTCGCCGAGGTCGATCGCCGCGGCACGCGCACGGCTCTGCTCGTCGACTTCCCCGACTTCAACCTGCGCCTCGCACGCCGGCTCAAGCAGCGCGGCGTCCGCGTCGTCTACTACGTGAGTCCGCAGGTCTGGGCCTGGCGGCGGGGACGGATCAAGACGGTCGCGCGGGTCGTGGATCGCATGCTGGTGCTCTTCGACTTCGAGGCGGAGCTCTACCGCGAGCATGGCGTCAACGTGACGCACGTCGGGCATCCGGTGGTCGATCAGGTGCCCCGCCTCGAGCGTCGTCGCGGCCCCCACCCCTCCGGCCGCCGCCAGCTCTGCCTGCTGCCGGGCTCCCGGGCCAGCGAGATCGCGGCCCACCTGCCGGTGATGACCGAGGCGGCCGGGCTGCTGGCCGCGGCCGGCGACCTCGACGTGAGCTGGATCCTGGCCGACGGCATCGACCCGGACCGCTACCGGGCGCTCCTGCCTCCCGGCCTGCCGCTCGAGCTCGTCAGGGAGGGGCGGTTCGAGGTCATCGCCGACGCGGACCTCGCCCTCTGCGCGTCGGGCACGGCGACCCTCGAGGTCGGTCTCCTGGGGACGCCCATGATCGTGATCTACAAGGTGAGCCGGGTGACCTCGTGGGTGGGGAAGGCGCTGCTTCGCCTCCCGAACATCAGCCTCGTCAACCTGGTGCTCGGCCGCACCGCCGTCCCGGAGGTGCTGCAGACTCGGGCGACCGGCGCCGAGATTTGCCGGACGGCCGGCGAGCTCCTGGACGACCCGGTCCGCCTGGAGACAATCTCCCGGGACTTGGCTAGACTGCGCGAGCACCTGGGCGCGCCCGGCGCGAGCCGCCGCGCGGCGGAGGCGGTGGAGAGCGAACTGGCGCGGGAGGGCTCACGCCCGTGAGGAGCATGACCGGCTTCGGCCAGGCCGAGGGGGAGAACGGGGAGTGCCGCGTCGCGGTCTCGATCCGCAGCGTCAACCACCGGTTCCTCGATCTCGCGATCCGCCTTGCCGACGAGCACCGCGAGCTCGAAGGGGAGCTGCGGCGCCTGCTGGACGACCGTCTGGCCCGTGGGCGCGTGGACGTGCGGGTGGTGATCGAGCCGCTGGCCGACGAGGAGGCCTCCGTGGCGCCCACGGGCCAGACGG
>JAOTWP010000071.1 GCA_029862975.1 Acidobacteriota bacterium | reverse complement strand
GTGGACCGGACACGACGTGAAGCAGCGCGCGCAGGCCAGGCACGAGGTGCGGACGGCGCGCATCTCCTCGATGGCGCCGTACGGACACGCCTGCCGGCACAGGCCGCAGTCGAGCTCCCGATCGGGAGTGATCGAGACGCTGCGCCAGGCGTACCGCGAGAAGGCCGAGAGCAGCGCGCCGTAGGGGCACAGATAGCGGCAGTAGGGCCGGCCGATGAAGAGACCGGCCCCCACGAAGAGCGCGCCGAGCAGCAGCATGTGGAAGGGGCCCGTGAAGCGGAAGAGCCCGACGAACGGGTCGAAGCGGCAGATGACGAAGTCGCGGTCCGCCGCCGGCAGCACCGCGAAGCCGACGGCGAGCGCCAGGTAGACCCACCGGAAGGCGCCGAGCGCGCGATCCAGCCGGCGCGGGACGGTGATCGGCTTGAGCAGCACGAGCTCCTGGATCGCCCCCAGAGCGCAAACGCCGCCGCAGAAGACCCGCCCGAAGAGGAGCGCCGCGGCCAGCGGCAGCACGAAGGTGGCGATCACGTAGACCGGCACCGCGTAGCCGGGATCGACGACCGCGGTGGCGACGTTCTGGATCGACCCGATCGGACAGACGCAGCCCTCGCGATAGAAGCCGAAGTAGCCCACGCAGAAGGCGGCGAGAGCGAGGGCCGCGCCGCGGCTGCGGCGGGCCAGCGCGATCCAGGCCGCGGTCCCGAGGGCCGCCGCCAGGAGCGCCAGGTCGAAGAGCTGCCAGGCCACCGAGCGCGGCCGCGGCCGCTGGACGGCCGGGGTCTCGTAGCCCTCGCCGATCGACTCCTCGCTCGGCGCGACCTCGACCGGCCGCGTGTACGGGATCTGCGCGAGCGCCGGAATCGGCAGCGCCAGCAGCAGCAGCCACGCCGCCGCCAGCGGCGCCGCGAGCCGCCTCGCGGGGCCGGGGCGAAGGGCGCGGGACACGGTCGGCTGCCTCCCCGGCCGGTCCCCGTCAGGTGGAGAGCCGCGCGTAGGCGTCTTCCGGACAGGCAGTGGAGATCGAGCAGCGGTTGCAGTCGAGGCAGACGTCATGGTTCACCTCGAGCCGGACGGAGCCCAGCCCGGCGGGCTCCTTGCAGCCCATGACGCACAGCCCGCAGCCGTTGCACAGGGCCTCGTCGATGACGTACTCGTAGAAGTTGTTGGCCGGATCCTCGGGATCGATCCAGCCGATGGGCAGGCGCTCGATCGCGTCCCGGGGACAGAGCTTCTTGCTCGGCAGGCCGTCGGGGCCGGCGGCGCTGTGGATGTCGAAGTAGGCGGGGCAGACGTAGCAGCGGCCGCATTTCGAGAACTCGTTGACGGCGCGGATGGCCGACAGGGTGAGCACGCACTCGGTGGCGCAGCTCTGACAGGTCTCGGCTCCGGCCGTGCCCAGGCGGCTGTTGATGCACTTGTCGGGATCGATCCACCAGGCGTCGCCGGCGTGGGCCTTGACGGCGAGCAGCGTCCCGAAGCCGCCGAGTCCGGCCATCGCCACGGCGCGGGCGCCGATCTCGAGAACGTCGCGCCGGGTGTAGTCGCGGCTCATCCCGGCGCTCCGCGGGCCGCGGCCGGCTCGGGGCCGGCGACCCGATCGAAGACGACCACCTGCCGGCCCACGGTGTCGACGACGCCGATCGAGCCGCTCGCGTCGACGGCGAGGTCCATGTTCTTGCAGTCGGGGTCGAAGTCGGCGCCGGCCGCGACGATCGCGAGCAGGCCTCCGGCGCGGTCGTAGACCTTCACCCGCGGCCCGGCCTTCTCGCTCACGACGACCTCGCTCGCCGGGCCGAGCGCCAGGTTCGTCGGGTTGCAGCAGCCGGGGAAGGCCGCCGGGTCGTGCTGGCCGAAGGCGCCGAAGCGGTCGAGAAGGTCGCCGTCCGGCGCGTAGCGCTCGACGCGATGCATCCCGGGGTTGGCGACGACCACCGTGCCGTCCACGTCGAGCGCGAAGTCGAGGACGCCGTTCGGGAGGTGGAAACCGCCCTTGCGATGGCGGTCGCCGAGATGGTTGAGCAACCGGCGGTCGCGATCGAAGCGGTGGATCCAGCGGCTGCCCACGTCGGCCGCGAAGATCTCGTCGCCGGTCACGGCGAGGGCCGTGACCCGGGCGAAGAGCTCGTCCTGCCAGCCGTCCTCGAGCCGGCCGCGGGGGGAGAACACCTCGATCCGTCCCTCCTCTCCCACCCAGATCCGGCCCTCCGCGTCCACCGCCGCCGCCCAGCCGGGCCGTTCCGTCGCCCACCGCCGGACCGGCTCGCCGTCGCTCGTGAAGACCACGACCTGCTCGTCGCCCACGAGCAGCCACCGCCCCTCGCCGTCGCGGGCCACGGCGCGCAGGGCGTCTCGGAAGCCCCACTCGCCGCCTCGCGAGTGGCCGATCCGGCGCGCGCGGCGGTACTTCATCCGCTGTCTCCTCTCACGTCGAGGCAGATCATCCGGCCCATGTCGCGCACGACCAGCCGGCCGTCGGACAGAGCCGGCGGGGCCCAGACGTCGTGCCCCGACAGGACGGGCGCCTGCGCCAGCTCCCGGTACTCGTCGGTCGTCGCTTCCACCAGCCGGAGCACGCCGGTCTTGCCTTCGAGGACGAAGAACATCCCGTCGGCCAGCAGGTAGCTCCCCATCTCGAACGCGGCCTTGCCCGCGCTCGTCCAGACGACCCCGCCGTCGGCGTCGAGGCAGCTGAAAAGACCCCGGTCGTGCCGCCCGACCCCGAAGAGATGGCCCTGGTGGAAGATCGGCGTCTGGATCTCGGAGCTCCACAGGCTCGCCGGGAAGGGGACGACCTCGTCGGCCCGCCAGCCGTCCCCGGCCTTCGCCACCCGGAAGACCGAGCCGCCGGCATCGTAGCCGGCGGTGATCAGCACCCGGCCGTCGGCGAGCGGCACCGGCGACGGCGCCACGGCCACGTTGAACTTGAAGGGAAAGTGCCAGAGGAGACGGCCGTCGTCGGCGGCCACCCCGACCGTGCCGAAGAGGTTGGTGTAGAGGTACTGACGGACGCCGTCGAGGGTCGCCACCACGATCGAGGAGTGCGACATCGGCCAGCCTTGCGGGTTGGGCGTGCGCCAGACCTCCTCGCCGGTCGCCGGGTCCAGCGCCACCAGCAGCGCCGAGCCCCCGGGGGCGACGATCAACCGCCCCCCGTCGAGCAGCGGGCACTGGCCGTTGTACCAGGGGGGGATCATCGCCTGGTAGGCCTCCACGAGGCTCTTGCGCCAGACCTCCTCGCCGGTCGCCGCGTCGAGGGCGTGGAGCACCGCCTTGGGATCGAGGGAGAAGACGTGCTTGCCGTCGACGGCCGGCACCGTGCGGGTGATGCCGTGGTTGGGGCGGATCAGGCGCGGCTCGCGGAAGCTCCACAGCGCCTCGCCCTTGTCGAGGCTGACGCTGCGGACCAGCCAGATCCCCTCGGACTCGTCGTAGTCGTTGAAGAAGACCCTGCCGTCGTGGATGGCGGCCGCGGAGTAGCCCTGGCCCACGGCGAGCGACCAGAGGACCTTCGGTCCGTCCGCGGGCCAGGACCGCAGCAGGCCGGTCTCGCGCGAGATGCCGTCGCGGCCCGGGCCGCGAAACTGCGGCCAGTCGTCTCCATCCGCGGCCGGCAGGCCGGCGAGCGACGCCACGGCGAAGAGAAGGAGAGCCCGTTGCACTGCGTTATCCTCGCCAGAAGGGTCGGTCCGGCGCATCACCCGTTGGGGTAGTGGCGGCCGCGCGGGTCGAGGACCGGCTCGCCGGCAGCGGCTGGCGGGGCCGTCAGGGTCTCTGCCGGCGGCGCCCGAGGTGGTGTGCGGCCAGCCGCCAGTCCGCCGCGGCTCGCAGCGCGCGGCCGAGCCGCTCGAGGTAGTCGCGGCGGGGGATCTCCACGCAGCCCAGGCTCGCCAGATGGGGGGTCAGGTACTGCACGTCGAGCAGCTCGAAGCCGCCCGCGACGAGACCCTCGACGAGCCGGACGAGGCAGACCTTGGAGGCGTCGCGGCCGCCGAGCTCGGCGCGGTGGAACATGCTCTCGCCGAAGAAGGCGGCGCCGAGGCGGACCCCGAAGAGGCCGCCCACCAGCGCCCCGTCGCGCCAGGCCTCGACGCTGTGGGCCACCCCCAGCTCGTGGAGCCGGGTGAAGGCCCGGGCCAGGCGCGTGTCGATCCAGACCTCTTCGCTGCCGGGGCGCGGCTTGGCGCAGGCGCGCAGAACCGCCGCGAAGTCGGTGTCGACGCGAATCGCGAAGCGGCCCGCGCGCTCGACGCGCGCCAGGCGCCGCGCGACCCGGATGCCGTCGAGCGGCAGGATGGCGCGTGGATCGGGGTCTCTCCACTCGAGCTCGCCGGTCTCGCCGTCCGCCATGGCGAACTCGCCGCGGCGGTAGGCGGCGATCAGCGCCTCCGGCGTCGCCGGGCGGACGGGCGTCACGTGCGGGGTGCTGGGTGTGGGGCGCGCGGTGCCGTCCTCGGGCGCCGGGACGGGGCCTGTCGTCGCGGTCAATCCCGCACCAGCGCCCGGCCGTTGATCACCAGCCGCTGGGGGCGCGACAGGCTCTCGCCCGGCGGCAGGTAGGCGTTGATCTGCCAGACCCGGCCGTCGCGGTCGCTGAGGGCCAGGGTGAACGCGTCGAAGGTGTAGGTTCCGCTGCCCGCCGCCATGGCGCGGTCGATCTGGGCCTGGGTCCAGTGACCGAGCATGGCGTCGCCGTCCGGCACGACGAGGTTCCAGGCCGAGCCGACCATGCGCAGGAAGCCGCCGCGGTCCTCGTAGCTGCCGTCGGCGTGGAGGACGAGCCGCGGTGCCGTGGCGTCGCGGTAGTCGTCGCGGGCGAACGAGCCCTCGAGGCGGACGTTGCGGGGCGGCGGCACCTTGCGCCAGGGGCGGTCGCGATCCGACACGAGCTCCTCGCCCCGCACGGTGTAGGTCGTGGTGTAGGAGCCGCGCTGGACGACGACCTGGTCGCCCTGCCGCGTCCACCGCCCCCAGAGCACCGGCTGCTGCCGGCGCTCCCAGTCGAGATCCGCGCCCAGGCCGCGGATCGGCAGCCGCCGCCGGTAGGTGCCGTCCGGGAAGAAGACGTCGACCTCGAGGAAGTCGGAGATCGAAACCTGGGTCGCCGGCGCCCCGGCCGAGGTCCGGGAGCCGAGCTGGCCGGTCACCGGGTCGAGGGTCATCTCCTGGCCGCCGCCGCCGGCGCCGGCGCTCAAGCCGCGCTCGAGCCCGACGTAGACGCCGGAGAGTCCCTGGCCGAACCCGGGGTCGAGGCGCGAGCCTGCGGCGGGCGGCACGGCGGCGAGGGCGCTCGGCTCCGCCCCGGCCGGCGGCGCGGCGCCGAGATCCTGCACGCTGACGATGGCGTTGGCGAGGGCGGACTTGTAGCGGTTGAAGGTGTCATCGCTGTCGGCCAGGGCCCAGAAGCGGGCCCGCGTGTCGCCGTGGCGGCCGACGGCGACCTGCGCGGTGTAGGTCGCGCCGTCGAGGCGGGTGACGCCGACCCCGAGGCGGAAGACCCAGCCGCTCTCCATCGGGCTCTCGATCGGCGCTCCCACGGGGGTCCACGGTCCCAGGTCGGTCAGCGCGGCCTCGTAGTCGGCTGCCAGGGAGGCCGTCGAGGCCCGCGGCGGCTCGACCAGCAGGAGGAAGGACCCCCCCGGCGGGAGATCGTCCGGCACCACGGCCACGACCTCGCCCTGGAGGGTTCGCGACCAGCCCGCGGGCACGTCGAGCCAGGGCGCAGGCTCGTGGGCGTCCGCCGGCGTCGCGGCGCCCGCCTCCGGGGCCGCCATCGGCGCCGACGACAACAGGATGAAGACGAGCGTCGCAATCGTGGAACCGGCGGGCGGCAGCGAGCCTCGCTCCGTCCCACCCCCCTCCCGGCCGCGTCCGCGCTGCGCCGCTGCCATCTCCCGACGACTCATGACCGGACCCTCCTCCGCGCGACCTCGCCGCCGGCAGGCGCCGACCGCTGGCGCGAATCTCGGGAGACTCTATGGCGAGCCGGCCGGCGTTGAAAAGGGGAGGAAGTCCGAGCGAGAATCGCCAGGCCCGCGAGAGTCAGGCGCGGATGCCTCGAGAGGGGAGGGCCGAGCTCGCCATGGGAACTCCACGATGGACCTCGAGCGCAGCGGCGATGGGGCGCGGCCTTCTGGCCTTCGTCTCGATCGCGCTCGTCGCTTGCGCCCTCAACCCGGCCACCGGCCGCAAGCAGCTGTCGTTCTTCAGCGAGTCCTACGAGATCGAGCTCGGCGCCGAGGTGGACCGGGAGTTCCTGACCACCTCCAGGGAGTACGAGGACGCGGGTCTGCACCGCTACGTGGCCGAGCTCGGTGGGCGGCTGGCGGCGGTGTCGGAGAGGCCCGATCTGCCGTGGACGTTCCGCCTGGCGGACGACGAGATCGTCAACGCCTTCGCGCTGCCCGGTGGCCGGATCTACGTGACTCGCGGTCTCCTCGCCCACCTCAACCGGGAAGCGGAGCTGGCCGGGGTCCTGGGCCACGAGATCGGACACGTGAGCGCCCGGCACGCGGTCAACGGCCTCAGCCGCGAGCTGGCGATCACGGCCGGGGTCCTGGCCGGGCTCGCCCTTTTCGACGTCGACGACGACGCCCAGGCGATCGCCGCTCTCGGCCTCGGGCTCCTGTTCCTGAAGTTCGGGCGCAACCAGGAGCGCCAGGCCGACGAGCTCGGTGTGCGTTACGCCGAGCGCGCCGGCCTGGATCCGTGGGGAGTGGTCGACGTCCTGCGGGTGCTCGAACAGGTGAGCCGAGCGCAGGGCGACGGTTGGTTTCCAGTCTGGCTTTCCACCCATCCCGACCCCGAAGGGCGCTGGCAGCGCCTGGCGGCGGAGACCGGCCTCGATCCGGCCCCGCGGCCCGGCGCCGTGCAGCCGGAGGTGGACGCCTTCCTCGACCGGCTCGACGGGCTCGTCTACGGTCCCGATCCGCGCCACGGCGTCATCCGGGGAAACGTCTACGTGCATCTGCGCGACCGCTTCCAGTGGACGCTTCCCGCCGGCTGGGAGGTCGAGCGTCAGGGGCAGATGGTCGCTGCCGGGAATGCCGAGCAGAACGGCCAGGTGGTTCTCCTGCCGCGGCTCGCGGCAACCGAGCGCGAAGCGGCTGCGGCGTTCGCCGCGGAGGACGGGGTGCGCGCCGGAGAATCGTGGGACGAGAACCTCGGAGGTCTGGCGGCCCGGCTCGTCCGCTTCGACGGCGGCCTCGACGGCGAGGAGGTCCGGGGTCTCGCGGCCTTCGTCCGCACGCCGGCGCGCGTCGTCTCCGTCCTCGGCGTGAGCGCCAGCGACTCCTGGTCGCGCAATCAGCTCGAGCTCGAGCGCTCGGTGCGCAGCATCGGCCGCATCGCCGACCCGCAGCATCGAGCGGCCGCGCCGGACCGGCTGGCGATCGTGACTCTCGACCGATCGATGACCGTGGGCGAGATCGCTCGGCGTTACTCGCCCCAGGAGGAGCCCGCCGTCCTCGCGCTCTTGAACCAGGTCGACGTCGACGCGCCGCTGCCCGCCGGTCGCCGGGTCAAGACGATCCGGGCGGGCCGCTAGCAGTCCGTGGCCCAGCCCCGGGCGAGCGGCCGCCCGAGGGCCGCGGCCGGGGGAGTATCATCCCGGTCTTGGGGAGGGACGTCCGGTGAACAGAAACTCGATTCGGCTCTCGTGGCTCGCGGTGGCCGCGGTCGCGGCCGTGGTCGCCGCCGGGGCCGCGGCCCGGGCGCAGGCGTCGTCGGCGGAGTTCTCCGACCTCCACTGGCGCCTGGTGGGCCCGCATCGGGGCGGCTGGGTGATCTCCGTGGCGGGGGTGCCGGGAGACCCGGCGCTGCACTACGCGGGAACGGCCGACGGCGGGGTGTGGCGCTCCACGGATGCCGGGTTGAGCTGGGAGCCGATCTCGGAGGGGCTGGGGAGCTCGTCGATCGGGGCGCTGGCGGTGGCGCCCAGCGACCCGTCGGTGCTCTGGGCCGGGACTGGGCAGATCCAGCAGCGCTGGGACATCGTCGCCGGCGACGGCGTCTACCGCTCCACCGACGGCGGCGCGAGCTGGACCCACCGGGGCCTTGCGGAGACCCGGTACATCGGCGACCTCTGGGTCGATCCGCGGGACGCCGGCACGGTGGTCGTGGCGGCGCTCGGCCACGTCTTCGGACCGAACGAGGAGCGCGGTCTCTTCCGCACCGACGACGGCGGCGCCACCTGGCAGAAGGTGCTCTACGTCGACCCCGACACCGGCGCCGCCGACCTCGACGGCGACCCGGCGCTGCCCGACGTCCTCTACGCCACCTCGTGGCAGGTGCGCCGCCACCCCTGGCTCGACTACTTCCAGCCGACGGTGGGGGCGGGCAGCTGGATCTACCGCTCCGCCGACGGCGGGCGGACGTGGGCGCGGGTGGCCGGCGAGGGGCTGCCGGAGGGGCCGCTCGGGCGCATCGAGGTGGCGGTGGCGCGGGGCACCGGGGCGCGGCGGGTGTGGGCCGCCGTCGAGACCGCGGACTCGGGGGGACTCTGGCGCAGCGAGGACGCGGGCGCCAGCTGGAGCCTGGTCAACGACGACGAGAGCCTCGCCGGCAGCTACATGGGGTGGGTCGGCGCCCATCCCACGGACCCCGACACGGTGTGGGCGGGCGGCCAGCCCCTGCGGCGCTCCCGCGACGGCGGCGCCACGTTCACGATCGTCCGCAGCTCGCCGGGCGGCGACGACTACCACGCCCTGTGGATCGACCCGGCCGATCCCGGCCATCTCCTCGTCGGCGCCGACCAGGGGGTCGTCGTGAGCTTGAACGACGGCGCGAGCTGGTCCACCTGGTACAACCAGCCGACGGGGCAGTTCTACCGGCTGGCGGCGGACGACGGCTTCCCCTACCGGATCTACAGCGGCCAGCAGGACAGCGGCACGGTGGGCATCGCCAGCCGCAGCGACTTCGGCCGCATCAGCTTTCGCGACTGGAGCCCGGTGGGCGGCGACGAGCGCGACGGCGACGTCCCCGATCCGCGGGATCCGGACGTCGTCTACGGCGCCGGGCTCGGCGGCCGCATCTCGAGGTGGGACCGGCGCACGTCCCAGGTGAAGAACGTCTCGCCGTGGCCGATCGGCAGCTACGCCGCGCGGCCGGGCACGACCACCTACCGCTACGACTGGATCACGCCGCTGGCGGTGTCGCGGCGCCCGCCCTACGCGCTGTGGGCCGGCGCCCAGGTGCTCTTCCGCTCCGTCGACCGGGGCGAGAGCTGGGAGACGGTGAGCCCCGATCTGACGGGCGCCGAGCCGGGCGCCGAGGGGTGCGACGGCGACGTGCCCATCGCGCGCGCCACCGCCTGCGGCTTCGGGGTCATCTTCGCCATCGCCCCGTCGGCCGCGGCCGACGGCCTGGTGTGGGTGGGGACGACGAACGGCCGGGTGCAGGTCACCCGCGACGGCGGCGCCACCTGGAGCGACGTCACCCCGCCCGGCCTGCCCGACTGGAGCAAGGTCAACTCCATCGATCCGTCGCCGACCGACCCGCTGACGGCGTACGTGGCGGCCGACCGCCACCGCGTCGACGACCTGACCGCCATCATCTACCGCACCCACGATGGCGGCGCGACCTGGACGCAGCTGGGCGCGGCGCTGCCGGCCGGTGAGTGGGTCGGGGTCGTGCGCCAGGACCCGCTGGTGCCGGGCCTGCTGTACGCCGGCACCCAGAAGGGGGTCCACGTCTCGTTCGACGACGGCGCGAGCTGGCAGTCGCTGCAGCTCGATCTGCCGCGCAGCGGGATCAACGATCTGCTGGTGCACGAGGACGACCTCGTCGTCGCCACCCAGGGGCGCGCGCTCTGGGCGCTCGACGACGTGACGCCGCTGCGCCACCTGGCGCGCTCCGGCGTTGCCGCCGGGCCCGAGCTGGCGCCGCCGGCGACGGCGGTGCGCCTGCGCTTCAACCAGAACCGCGACACGCCGCTGCCGCCCGGCGAGCCGACCGGTGAGAACCCGCCGGTGGGAGCGGTGCTCGACTACTGGCTGCCGGCGGGGACCGGTGCCCTCCGCCTCGAGATCGTCGACCCCGGCGGCGCCGTCGTGCGCTCCTTCGCCAGCGACGAGCCGGAGCCCGAGCGGCCGGCGCAGAAGGTGTACTTCGCCGACATCTGGCGCGGCGGCCCGCCGAGCCCGGCCTCCGGCGGCGGCCACCACCGCTTCGTGTGGGACCTGCGGCTGCCGCCGCCGCCCGTCGTCCGCGGCTCCTACTCGATCGCCGCCACCCCGGGGCGGCCGACCCCGATCCAGCCCGAGGGCGCCTTCGTGCTGCCGGGCGCCTACACCGTTCGCCTGACGGCCGGCGGCCGGGTCGTCGAGCGCCCGCTCGAGGTCGTCATGGACCCGCGGGTCGGGACGAGCCGCGACGAGCTCGTCGCCCTCCTCGCCTTCCAGACCGAGGTCGTCGCGGCTCTCTCCCGCGCCGTCGCCCTGGCCGGTGACGACGTGGCGGGCGCGGAGCGCCTCGCCGGCCGCCTCGCCTCCCTGGCCGAGGACCTCGAGAGCGTCGACGCGGCGCCGACGGCGGCCCAGCGCGAGGTGCTGCGGACCCTCGTCGAGGAGCTCGCAGGGCTCGCGAGCGGCGGCTAGCGACGCGAGCCCGGGAGCGGCGGCGGCAGCCCGGAGCCGAGCCTCGGTTGCCGGCCGGCGCTCGGTTCAGTATCATAGCCGCTGTTGGGAGATACTATGACCGCCAACGCGCGAGAGGACCAGCCTTCCGGCCGCTTCCTGCTGCGTATCGCTCCCTCGCTCCACGCGCTGCTGCGCCGCGCGGCGGCGGTGGCCGGCGTCTCGCTCAACGAGTACTGCGCCCGCAAGCTCGCCGCCCCCTTGGGGAGCCTGGCCGATCTCGAGCCGGCAGTCGAGGCCGTCCGTCGCGCCGCCGACCAGTTCGGGGAGGGGCTCGTCGGCCTCGCCGCGTTCGGCTCCTGGGCCCGCGACGAGCTGACGGCCGCTTCCGACGTCGATCTGCTGGTCGTCGTCGACGCGCGGATCCCTCTGACCCGGGAGCTCTACCGTGTCTGGGATCGCGCGCCGCTCGCCTGGGCGGGCCGCCGGGTGGAGCAGCACTTCGTGCATCTGCCGGGGGCCGAGGAGCGCGTCGCCGGGCTGTGGGCCGAGGTGGCGCTCGACGGCATCGTGCTCTTCGATCGCGGCCTGGCGCTGTCCGCAAGGCTGGCGCGGGTGCGGCGGGACATCGCCGACGGCCGTCTCGTGCGCCGCTCGCTGCACGGCCAGCCGTACTGGAAGGAGGTGGCCTGACGATGCGCAACCTCGACCTCGCCGCCGACTACGTGCGCCGCGCCGCGGTCCGCCTCGAGGCCCTCGAGGTGCTCTACGGCGCGGCCAGCTGGGCGGACGTGGTGCGCGAGTCCCAGGAGATCGTCGAGCTGACGCTCAAGGGGCTCCTGCGCTCGTGCGGCGTCGACCCGCCGCGGCTGCACGACGTCTCGGACGTGCTGCGGGCCGAGAGCGAGCGCCTGCCCGCGGAGCTGCGCGACCGCCTCGACTCTCTGAGCGAGATCTCCCGCGACCTGCGCCGCGACCGCGAGCTCGCCTTCTACGGCGCCGAGGACCTGACCCCTTCCGGCTTCTACACCGAGAAGGACGCCTCGCGAGCCCGCGACGGAGCGCGGCTCACCGTGCGCCTCGTCGCGCCTCACGTGCCTGGCGCGCAATGAAGAGCCCGCGCCCGTCGGCTGCGGGCCGCGACGGGCAGGTAGACTGGCTCCAGAGGCCTCACGAAAGGAGCCGGAGACAGATGCCAACGATCGCTTCCCGTGGAACGCTACCCACCAGAAAGCTCGCCCCCGTCCTCGTCGCCCTCGCCCTGGTCCTGCCGAGCGCCGCCCGCGCGGCCGAGGGGATGTGGACGCTCCACGACTTCCCGGCGGCCGCGGTGAAGGAGGCCGTGGGGGCCGACATCGGCGCGGCCTGGCTCGACCGGGTGCAGCGCGCCACGGTGCGGCTCGACGGTGGCTGCACGGGCTCGTTCGCCTCCCCGCAGGGGCTCGTGCTGACCAACAACCACTGCACGTGGGGCTGCATCCGGGATCTCTCGACCGACGAGAGGAACTTGTCCGAGGAGGGCTTCTTTGCGCCGTCCTTCGAAGACGAGGCGGTCTGTCCGGGAGCGCGGGTCTCGGTCCTCGAGGAGATGGAGGAGATCACCGAGGCGATCCGCGGGGCGACGGCAGGCAAGAGCGACGCGGCGGCCAACGAGGCCCGGAAGGCCGCGCTGTCGCGCCTCGAGTCCGAGTGCGAGGAGGCGGGAGAGCTGTCCTGCGAGTCCGTGGACCTCTACCACGGCGGCCAGTACTACCTCTACAAGTACCGCCGCTACGACGACGTGCGCCTGGTCTTCGCGCCGGAGCTCCCCATCGCGGCCTTCGGCGGCGATCCCGACAACTTCAACTTCCCGCGCTGGGATCTCGACATGTCCTTCCTGCGCGTCTACGAGGACGGCAAGCCCGCGGCGACCCCCGACTTCTTGCCCTGGAAGGCAGCCGGCGCCGAGATCGGGGAAGCGACCTTCGTCGTCGGCCATCCCGGATCGACGGATCGCCTGCTCACCGTGGCGCAGCTCGAGGAGCTGCGCGCGAGCTACCTGCCGCAGCGGCTCATCGTCTACTCCGAGCTGCGCGGCCGGATGCTGCAGTGGGCGGCGACGAGCGACGAGGCGGCGCGCCAGGTCCAGCAGCGGATCCTCGGCGTCGAGAACGGCATCAAGGTCTGGAAGAACCGGCTGGCGAGCCTCATGGACCCCGAGCAGATGGCCCGCAAAGAGGCCGCCGAGCGCGCGCTGCGCGCCACGTTGGCAGCGGATCCGCAGCTCGCGGCGGCGTACGGCTCGGCCTGGTCCGACGTCGAGGCGGCGCTCGCGGTGTGGGCGACGATGGCGGAGCGCTACCGCTTCATCGAAGACGGTCTCGGGTTCCAGGGGACGCTCACCGACTGGGCCTGGACCCTGGTGCGCGGCACCCGGGAGCGGGAGAAGCCCAACGAGGAGCGGCTGCGCGAGTTCCGCGAGACGGCGCTGCCCAGGGTCGAGCAGCGGTTGCTCGCGGCGAGCCCGGTCCACGTCGGCTACGAGACGCTGCGACTCGCGTTCTCCCTGGACAAGCTGCGGGAGTGGCTCGGCCCCGACGATCCCGTCGTCCAGTCGGTCCTCGGCAGGCAGAGCCCCGAGGAGCTGACCGCCGAGCTGCTTGCCGGAACCCGGCTCGCCGACCCGGCGTTTCGACGGGAGCTCTGGGAGGGCGGGGTGGAGGCGGTCGAAGCCTCGGGCGATCCCCTGATCGCGCTGGCCCGCGAGGTCGAGCCGGTCGCCCTCGCGCTGCGCAAGCGCTTCGACGACGAGGTCGAGGCGCCGCTGGCGCAGGCCTCGGAGAAGATCGCCAAGGCCCGCTTCGCCGTCTACGGCAAGGGCACCTACCCGGACGCGACCTTCACGCTGCGGGTCAGCTACGGCGCGGTCAGGGGCTGGTCCGAAAGGGGAGAAGAGGTCCATCCGTTCACCCACTTCGGCCGGGCCTTCGAGCGGGCGACGGGGAAGGACCCCTTCCGCCTGCCCGCCAGCTGGCTCGCGGCCCGCGACGCGCTCGACCTCGACACCCGCTTCAACTTCGCCTCCGACAACGACATCATCGGCGGCAACTCGGGCAGCCCGGTCGTCGACGCCGAGGGGCGGCTGGTCGGCGTGGCCTTCGACGGCAACATCCACTCCATCGCCGGCGCCTACTGGTTCGACGAGACGAAGAACCGCACGGTCTCCGTGCACGTGGCCGCCATGCTCGAAGCCCTGCGCGCCGTCTACGGCGCCGACCGGCTGCTGGACGAGCTCCAGGTCGTGCCCTGAGGAGGGCCGCCTCGGCCCGGCCGGCGGCGGCGCGGCGGGGGTCCTACGAATCGGGCAGAGCCCGGCGCGGATGGACCTCGACGGCGTCGCCGATCGTGATCTGCATCAGGTCGTAGCCGACGGCGAGCGGGCCGCCGTAGGTGCGTCGCGTGGGCGGGATCAGGTCCTCGGCGACGGCCGGCGACGGCACGACGTGCGTGTACACCGCGAGCCGCGGCCGGATCCGCGCGAACAGGCTGCCGGCCTGCTCTTCGCCGATGTGATGGGCGATGATCTTCGCGATCGTCGCCTCGTCCTTCACCGCGGCCTTGCGCATCTCGAGCTCGGCGCTCACCACCTCCATGACGAGCACGTCGACGCCCTTCGCGTGCTCGACGATGCGCTCGTCGTAGCGCATGTCGCCCGAGAACGCGGCCGAGTAGGCGCCGTAGTCGACGCGGTACCCGTAGGCCGGCGCGATGCCGTCGCCGTGATCGACCTCGAACGCCGTGACCTTGACGCCGCCGGCCTCCCAGACGACCCCCGGATCGACGTCCGTCACCGCGATCGTCACCCCCGCGGCCGAGTACCGGCCGTCGCGGCCGCGGACCTTCCGGTCGAAGGCGAACGCCTCCTCGAGATGGTCGCACATCGATTGCGTGCCCGGTGGACCCAGGACGGGCAGCGGCCGGTCGCGGCCGAACACCCAGCCGGTGAGCCAGAGGTCGGGGAACCCCACGACGTGGTCCGAGTGGAGGTGGGTGAAGAGCACGAGATCGACGGCGCCGATCTGCTCGGCGGCGCCGATCTGGAACAGGCGCTGCAGGGCGCCGCGGCCGACGTCGATCAAGATGTCGGTCTCCCCCGCCTCGACGAGGATCGACGGCCCGAACCGCTCCATCGACGGCCGCGGGTTGCCGGTCCCGAGCAGCGTGATTGCGAACGGCCCCTGCGCGCTCGCCGGAGCCGCCGCCACCAAGAAGCAGATCGCCAGAACAGCCCGCATGGACACCTCCACCGGCCCCGCACACCGGAGGCGGCGAGGTCCGTCAGCCGGGTCTCGGCTGCGCTGACTCTAGTCGAGAAGAGACGGCGGGGCGAGGCGCCGGCGGTAGATCACCTTGGGGTCGCCGGGAGCGTAGAAGTCGTCGAGGACGGCGGCGACGCCGTAGCCGCAGCGTTCGTAGAACCCCCGCGTCGGCGCGTACTGCGGCCGCCCCGAGGTGTCGACGAAGAGCTGCAGCGCGCCGGCCGACCGGGCGCGCTCCTCGCTCTCGGCCAGCAGCCGCCGGCCCAGGCCGGCTCCCTGCCACGCCGGGTCGACGGCGATCCAGTAGAGGTCCCAGCTCCCCGCGGTCAGGGGGATGGGGCCGAAGCAGGAGTAGCCGACGACCTCGCCGCGGGAGTCGTCGGCGAAGAGGAACCGGTAGTCGCCGCCCTCGGGATCGGCGAGCGTCTCGACCACCAGCTCGACGGCGATCTCGATCTCGGGAGGGTGGAAGAAGCCCGTGGCGGCCACGAGGCGGCGGACCGCCGCGGCGTCGGAGGCCCGCGCCCCGAAGCGGAGGATCGCCGTGGCGGCGGAGTCCCTACCGGTCATGGGTCGCCTGCAGGCCGAGAAGGAAGGCACGGGCGTTGGCGCCCAGCGTTCGCGTGCGGTAGCCGCCCTCCTGCACCACGAGAATGGGCACGTCGAGGCGGCCGATGAGCTCGCCGTTGCGGCGCAGGTCGTGAGCCGTCAGGCTCCAGGTCCCGGTCGGGTCCCCCTTGGCCGTGTCGAGACCGAGCGACACGACGAGAAAGGCCGGGGCAAAGGCCTCGACCGCCGCCAGTGCGCGGCGCAGGGCCGTGCGATAGCCGGCGCCGTCGAGCCGCTCGGGCAGCGGCAGGTTGAGGTTGAAGCCTTCGCCCTGGCCGGCGCCGGCCTCGTCCGCGAAGCCGCTGAAGTACGGATAGGCGTAGCCGGGGTGGCCGTGGATCGACACGGTCAGGACGTCCGCGCGCTCGTAGAAGATGTCCTGCTGGCCGTTGCCGTGGTGATAGTCGACGTCGAGCACGGCCACCTTGCCGTGGCGACTCAGCCGGTGCGCGGCCACGGCGGCGTTGTTGAAGTAGCAAAAGCCGCCGAAGCTGGATCTCTCGGCGTGGTGCCCGGGGGGACGCACGAGGCTGTAGGCGAGCCGCCGCCCCGCGAGGACCTCCTCGGCGCAGGTCAGGGTGCAGTCGACCGCCCGCTTGGCCGCGAGGTAGGCGTTGCGATGGATGGGAGTGAAGGTGTCGATGCAGAAGTACCCCGCCAGCACCGAGCGCTCCCGCGGCCGCCGGGCTTTGTTGCGCAGGGGGAAGACGTAGGGGTAGAGCGAGACGCCCTCTCCTACCTCGCGGCAGGCACGGCGGATGTAGCGCACCAGAGAGGGGTCGTGCACCGCCTCGATGGACGAGGCGGAGAACTTCCGCACCGCCAGAAGCTCGAAGCGGCCCGTGGGCTCGAGTGCCGCGAGGATCCGCGGGATCCGGACCGGGGACTCGACGTAGCCCCGGTCGCCCACGTGATGGATGTCGTGGCGGTCGTTGACCACCAGGGCGATGGGCTCAGGACCGGGCGGACTGGCCTCCGCCTGCTCGGGCTCGACATAGCGATGAGCGCGCAGCTGGAGCAGAGGATCGCGGATGGACTGCACCACGGCCTCGACGTACTCCGGCGGGCACAGGCGGGCGTAGCGGCGCTCGAGGATGGTTCCCACCGCTCGGCGCGCCCAGGCCCGGCGGATCGGCTTGGTGCGGCCGAGGAGGTCGGCGACCAGGTAGGGCATCGGGTCGGCGTCGCCCTCGCGCAGCGGCTTCTGGTAGTCCGTGTTGACGACCGGGCGGGCGCCGTAGCGCTCGTAGAACCTCAGGCGGGCGGCGTTCGCCCGCGCGATCGCCGGCGCCGTTCCGGGCGGCAGGTCGTCCGGGGCGCACTCGAAGAACAGGGCGTGGCAGCCCAGATCGTGGCACTCGTCGCGCACTCGCTCGTAGAGGGCGCCGCCCACGCCGCGGCCGGTGAGTCGCGGCCCGGCGGCGATGTAGTTGAGGAACGCGAACTGCTGCTTGGGCTCGTGCAGGATGATGGCGAAACCGAGAACCTGGCGCCGGCTGTCCTCGGCGACGAAGAGGATCGGGCGCAGGCCGAGGTCGAAGGGGTCGCGGAGCTGGCCGGCCACGTTCTGGATCTCCACCGGCGCGAGATCGGTGAACTGCGCCGCGAGGATCTGCCGCACCTGCTCCAGTGCCGCGTTGTTGACCGGCAGCACGCCGTCGTAGATGCGGCGGATGCGGACCACGGGCGGCTCCGGCTCCTGCTCAGGCCGTGGGCGCGAGGTCGGGCGCGAGATCGGGCGCCAGGGCGGGCGCTCCGCGCCGGAGGGCGTCGGCGAGGATCTCGCCGATGGCCTCGTCGAGGGTCCGGCCGGAGCGCTCGACGGCGCTGGCGAAGCCGGCATCGGGGGACAGGCAGGGGTTGGCGTTGACCTCGAGGATCCACGGCTCCCCGCGGGCGTCGACGCGGAAGTCGACGCGCGCGTAGCCCGTCACTCCAAGAGCCCGCCAGGCGGCGAGGGAGAGCTCCCGCAGGCGCGCGAGGAGTGCGGCGTCCGCGGCCGGAAACTCGAAGCGGCGAACGGTGTGCTCGTACTCGAAGGACCCGGGCTCCCACTTGGCCCGGTAGCCGACGATGTGCGGCTTGCCGGCGGGGTAGCGCTCGAAGACGATCTCCGCCGCCGGCAGCACCTCGACCCCGACGGCGGTGGCCAGGAGGCTCATGTTGAGCTCCCGGCCGTGGACGTAGGGCTCGGCCACCGCGGCCCCGCCGAGACTCCGCGCCAGCCCCTCGAGACGCCGGCCCAGCTCCTCGCGGCTCCTCACCACCGCGGTGTCGTCGAGGCCGGGCGATCCGTGGCTCCACACCGATTTGACCATGAAGGGCGGCTGGCACTCGCCGTCCAGGCCCTGCGGGCCGTCGGAGATGCGGGCTGCGAGCGCCGGAGGCCACACCGCGGCGCAGGGCAGCACCGGCAGTCCGGCCGCGGCGAGGAGCCGCTTGCTCGCGAGCTTGCTGCCGCTGGCGGCCGCCGACTCGGACCCCGAGCCCGTGAAGGGCAGGCCGCGCTCCTCGAGCAGGGCCGGCACGAAGGGCAGGAACCGGTCGCGCCCGGCCAGGCTCTCCACGAGGTTGAAGACGACGTCCGGCGCCTCGGCTTCGAGCCGCCGCCAGAGGCGCCCCAGGTCGAGGTCGCAGGCGATCTCGACGATCTCGTCGCCGCGGGGCGCGAGAGCCGAGCGCACCGCCGCTACCTGGGCCAGGACGTCGGCGTGATCCGGTCCGTCGACGTCGACGGAATTGAACAGGACCGCGACCCGCACGGCTCAGCTCCCGGCCAGCGCGAGCTTGCGCCTGCCGGGCCTGCGGCGCTCGACGCGGGTGAGAGCCGAGCGCATGATGGCGGCCAGCAGGTGGTCGTAGGGGATCCCGCGCGCGGTCGCCAGGATCGGCAGATCCGAGTGCTCGGGGTGCAGGCCGGCGAGCGGGTTGACCTCGAGGAACGAGGGCGCGCCCGCCGCGTCGCAGCGCAGGTCGACCCGGCCGCCGTCGCGGCACCCGAGGACGCGCCAGGCGGCGAGCGCCACGCGCTCCGCTTCGGCGATCACCGGATCGGCCGCCGACGACACGACGACGTAGTCGACCAGCTCCTCGCAGTTCTCCTTGTTGACGTAGGAGTAGACGCCTTCCTCCGCCGCCTCGCGCAGCACGATCTCCAGGGTGCCGATGGCCGCGGCCTGCCCGCTGGTGCCCACGATGCCCACCGTGAGCTCGCGTCCTGGCAGGAGAGTCTCGACCAGCACCGGTTGCCGGTAGCGAGTCAGCAACCGCTCGCACTGCGCCTCGAGCTCTCCGGCGTTCCGGACGATCGACGCCGTCGTCACGCCCTTGCCGGTGCCCTCGGCCACCGGCTTGGCGAAGAGCGGAAACGGCAGCGCGACGGAGGCGATCTCGCTGCGCGACTCCACGACCGCGAAATCGGGGGTCGGCACGCCGGCCGAGCGGACGACGCGCTTGGCCATCCCCTTGTGCAGGGTGACGGCCATGGTCAGGGGGTCGGAGAACGTGTAGGGGATCCGGTGGTGGTCGAGGATCGCCGGCACCAGCGACTCGCGGCCCATGCCGAAGAGCCCTTCGGCGATGTTGAAGACCAGGTCCCAGCGGTCGCCGCGAGCCAACCGCTCGCACAGCGCGTCGGCGTGGCCGATCCGATCCGTGCGGAAGCCGAGCCGGCGCAGGCTCCCCTCGAGGGCATCGACCGTGCCCGGCTGATCGAACTCGGCGGTCTCCTCCTCGCCCATGCCGCGAGCGAGGTACTCGATCCGCAGGTCGTAGGTGAGGCCGATCTCGAGGCCGCCGCCGAGGTTGGCAAGCGACCGGGGACGGCCCAGGGGGTGCACTGTCATGTCGTGTGTTCTCCAGGCACGTGGAGCAGTCCGCGGGGTACTGCGGCGATGGCTCGGTTCGGGAAGCTGTCGATGGGCGGCGAGGCGCTGGCGTCCGGCCACGCGCCGTCGGGGTCCGGATAGCGGAAGACCCGTCCCTCGAAGTTGCGCAGAATGAGCTCACCGTCCTCCCAGCCCACCACGTAGTCCGGCTGCAGGGGGGTCTTGCCGCCGCCGCCGGGCGCGTCGACGACATAGGTAGGCACCGCGTAGCCCGAGGTGAAGCCGCGCAGGCCGGCGATGATCTCGAGTCCCTTGCGCACCGAGGTGCGGAAGTGGGCCGAGCCGGAGATGGGGTCGCACTGGTAGAGGTAGTAGGGCCGGACCCGCATCCGCAGCAGGTGATGGACGAGATGCTTCATCACCTCAACGTCGTCGTTGACGCCGCGGGCGAGCACGATCTGCGCCCCCAGCGGGATCCCGGCGTCGGCCAGGCGGGCGCAGGCGCGGTAGGCCTCCGGCGTGCACTCGTCGGGATGCATGAAGTGCAGGCTCATCCACAGCGGGTGATGGCGTCTCAGCATCCGGACGAGCGCCGGCGTCACGCGCTGCGGCAGCACCGCCGGCATCTTGGTGCCGATGCGCACGAACTCGACGTGCGGGATCTGCCGCAGACGGGTGAGGATCCAGTCGAGCCGGTCGTCGCTGAGCGCCAAAGGGTCGCCGCCGGAGAGGAGCACGTCGCGGATCTCGGGATGGCTTCGGATGTAGTCGAGGCCCGCCTCGAGCCGCGAGGTCGAAGGCGTGATCTCACCGTGGCCGACCACCCGCGACCGCGTGCAGTAGCGGCAGTAGGTCGAGCAGAAGTCGAGCACCAGGAAGAGCACCCGGTCGGGGTAGCGATGCACGACTCCGGGGGCGGCCATGTGGGCTTCCTCGCCGAGCGGATCGTCGGCCTCGCCGGGCCGCCGCTCGAGCTCGGCCGCGACCGGAACGATCGTGCGCCGCAACGGGTCGGCCGGGTCCGCGCGCGAGACGAGCCCCAGGTAGTAGGGCGTCACCCCGATCGGCAGCAGCGAGCCGCCGCGAACGAGCGCGTCGCGCTCCTCGGGCGACAGGACCAGCCAGCGCTCGAGCCCGGCCAGGGTCGTGATCCGGTGGCGGGACTGCCAGCGCCAGTCGTTCCACTCGCGCTGCGAGGCCGCGGGGAAGAGGACCTGGCGCAGGGTCGTCCTCGCGCCCGGCCGCGCGCGCCGAACGTCGCGCCGGCGGGCCGGCCCCGCAACGTCGGCGAGGGGAATGATCGGAGGGCTGGGGGGCGTCGCGAGCCCCGCGCCGGGATTCGGAGGTTCGTCGGCTTCCTCGGGGAGGTCGGAAGTGCCGACGGCCACCGCCGGGCACTCGTTGCGAGACAGTGGTTCGACGCTCACGTCGGGGGACTCCTCCGGCCGGGACGATTCCCGCCGCCACGAAACTGTACGCCTGTTCCTCGGGCCACGCAATGGGAGATTCCAGGAGCCGGAAGCGAGGCGTCCGCCTGCTCGAGGGAATCGGCAAACACCGGGGCGAGCCCGACCGGCAGCGAGCCGTCGAGGCCGAGCCGGCGCTGGCTCACCTCGAGCTCGATGCCCAGGTAGAGATCCGGCGCGAAGCGCTCGCGCATCCGGGTGGGGAGGCCGTCGGTCCAGCCCCGATAGGGGTGGTTGCGCCAGACGGCGAGGTGCGGCAGCGCGCGCCGGAGGCTGCGCTGCCAGCGCGCGGCCAGGCCGGCCTCGGGCGCGCGCCGCGGGTCGTAGAGCAGGCCGACGTCGAAGCGGCGGACGCGGCCGTCGAGGACCGGGGCGAAGCTGTGCACGGCCACGTGGACCACCGGCCGGGGCTCGGAGCCCTGCTCGAGAAGGCGCCGGATCTCGCTCTCCACCCGCTGCCAGTGGGGGCGATGGATCTCCTCGAGCAGGCGCTCGCGCTCGGTCCCGGACAGGGTACTGCTCGCCCGCGACCAGAGGGCCGGGTTGCCCTCGGAGCGGTTGA
>JAOTWP010000070.1 GCA_029862975.1 Acidobacteriota bacterium | reverse complement strand
TGATGGTGGTGGCGGAGCCGATCCAGAACAGCCAGGAGAGGAGCAGCACTCCGAGCACCGAGCGCGCGGACCCGAGAGCCGAGAAGCCGCGGGCGAACGCCCCCGACCGCGCCTCGACGAACTCGCCGACCGAGTCGCCCAGCAGGCCGCCCAGGGCCGCGCAGATCGACACGAAGCGGAGCGGATGCCTGCTCACCAGCACGGCCGCGCTCACGGCCAGGGCGGCGACGGCGCCGCTGACGTAGAGAGCTCCGCCGATCGGCAGCTCGACGGAGGCCGCGGGAAGCACCGCCAGAAAGAGCGTCAGAAGCGCGAAGACGTCGAGCAGGCGCTCGGTGGCGACGACGGCGAGGCAGGTGCTCGCCGGAAGCTGGTTGAAGCGGGCGAGATAGCTCACGCGCGCGAGCTCTCCGGCACGAAACGGAATGACGTTCTGGACGATGAAACCGAGCACGAGCGACTTGTAGAGCCGGTAGGAGGACACCGCGCCGAGCGGGGCGAAGAGAACGCGCGAGCGAGCCGCCGCGATCGCCAGTGCGGAGAGCCGGACCACGACCGACACGACGAGCCAGGGGACGCTCGTCCGCGCCACCTCCGCGCCGACCTGCCGCAATTCGACCTGAGCCAGGCTGAGATACAGCAGCAGGGCGGCGACCCCCAGGCCGGCCGCCACCACGAGGGCGCGCCGCATCCGGGTCATCGCTGAAGCTCGGGACGATGCTCGAGGTACTCGAGCAGCACCCGCTCGTCGACGGCCCGGTTGCCGAGCGTCGAGACGTGCAGCGCCGCCAGCGCGCTGCCCAGATAGGCACCCATCTCACAACTGCCCCCGGCGAGATCGGTCAGGGAGACGCCGGCCAGAAAGACGTCGCCGGCGCCGACCGGATCGACCGCCGTCGACTCGAGCGCGGGCAGGAAGTCGGTGGCGACGCGCTTCTCGGGACTGCTCGGCCGGCGGCAGAGCAGCACGCCGCGGGGTCCCATCGTGAGCAGCAGGTGCTCCGCACCGGTCTGCCGGAAGAACCGTGACGCGAGGTGCGACAGGCCGGCCTCGTTGTCGGCAAAGGCGAATCGGAGCTCGTGCTCGGTGGGCGTCGCGATGCGGGCGCCGCGAAACCGCAGGATGTTCGCCCGGCGGGTATGGCTGACGTCGAGATAGTAGGGCTTCCCGGTCGCCGAGGCGACGTCCTCGATGACGTCGATCAGCGGCTGCGTGAAGAAGCCGTAGCCGAAGTCGGTGACGATCAGCCCGTCGTAGTCGCCCAGGATCGTCCGGAGCTCGCCGGCGATCGTCCGCGAGGCGCCGGCCGAGGACGGCAACGGGCGGACGTTGTCCACCTTGAAGACCTTGCGATCCTCGACGACGTAGCGGGTCTTCGTCGCCACCGGGCGCTCGGCGTCCTCCGAGTCGATCAGCTCGATGCCGGTCTGGGCCGCGATCGACCGGAAGCGGTCCGTCGACGGTCCGGGGCTGAGATTGACGAGCATGCTCGCCCGCCCGCCGAGCTCGACGATCTGCGCCGCGATCAGAGCCGCGGCGCCCGCGTACCAGTCCTTGCGAATCGGCGTCACGCTCAGCACCGGCGCCTCCGAGGCGATCCCCAGGGCTTCGCAGTGGATGTACTCGTCGAGCACCGGGTCCCCGAGGACCAGGACCCGCCGGCCGCGAAACGACCGGATCAGGGCGTCGAGGCTCGCGGAATCGATCTCCTTGCTCCGGCAGAAGAACGCGAGTCGCTCCCTCTCGAGCCGGAAGCTCTCGCGGAACTGGCTGAGAATGAAGGTCGACGAGTAGATGACGTCGCCCGAGCTGAAGACCACGCGGCCGCCGTAGGCCTCGACCAGCTCGCGCTCGCGGGCGAACTGCGGGTGGCCCTTGGTCTCGTACTCCTTGCCCTTGACGTAGACGTCGGGCTGGACGCGCTCGAGGATCGGCCCCGCCCAGTCGTTGTCGTCGAGGCACACGTGGTCCACGAACTCCAGCACCGCCAGGTTCTCGAGCCGCAGCTCCTCCGTGATGTAGGGCCGCTCCTCGCCCTTGTCGACGACGCGATCCGAGCTCACGCTGACGACCAGCACGTCGCCCAGGCTCTTGGCGAACTTGAGGTAGCGGATGTGGCCGGGATGCACGATGTCGAAGCAGCCGTGGCACTGGACCACGGTCTTGCCGGCGGCCCGCAGCCGCGCCCGAATGGCGACCAGCTCGTCGACCGAGACGATCTTCGATGGCGCCTCAGCCATCGATCTCGGCGACGATCGCCCGCACGGCGCTCGCCACCTCCTCCGCCTGCTCGAGACTGACCTCCGCCGCCACCGGCAGGCTCAGGATCTCCGCCGTGACCCGTTCCGTCACGGCCAGCGCCGGCTGCGGCTGATAGGCCGGCTGGCGGTGGATGGCGACCGGATAGTGGATCTTCGCGTCGATCCCGCGCTCGGCGAGCGCCGCGACGAGCCGGTCGCGGCGCGCGTGCCGGACGACGAAGGCGCTCCAGGTCTGGACGACGTCCTCTTCGTCGACCGGCAGGGTGACCGCGCCGGCGAGCTCCCGCAGATACAGGGCGGCGTTCTCCCGCCGCCGCGCGAGCGCCTCGTCGAGGGCGTCGAGCTTGACCAGGAGGAACGCCGCCTGGAGCGTGTCGAGCCGGCTGTTGAGGCCTACCGCGCCACAGGTGTCGCGATCGACGAGGCCATGGTTGCGCAGCCTCCGCAGCCGCGCGGCCTCCTCTCCCGAGCGCAGGGTCACGAAGCCCCCGTCGCCGACCGCCGACAGCGCCTTGAGGGGGTGAAGCGAGAAGCAGCCGAGGTCGAGCGAGCCCACCGGCACGCCCCGGCGCGAGGCGCCGATCGCCTGAGCGCAATCCTCGATCAGGGCCAGGCCGTGCTCGCGGCAGAGGGCCTCGACCCCCGTGAGCTCGCAGGGGAAGCCGTTGAGGTGGACGGGGACCACCGCTCGCGTGCGGGGCGTGATCGCCCTGGCGACCCCCTCCGCCGCGAGGCACATGGTGTCGGCGTCGAGGTCGACGAAGACCGGCCTGGCACCGACCAGGGAGATCGCGTTCGCCGTCGCCACGAAGGAATGTGCGACCGTGATGACCTCGTGCCCCGGCCCGATGCAGCGGGCCATGAGCGCCAGCAGCAGCGCGTCGGTGCCCGAGTTGCAGGTCACGACGTGCTCGACGCCCAGGTACTCGGCGAGCCGCTCTTCGAGCAGGCCGACCTCTGGACCGAGGATGAAATGGCCGTGATCCAGCACCCGGTCGAGCGCCTCGTGGAGGCGGTCGCGAAGCGGGTGATGTTGCGCCGGGAGATCTAGATACGGAACGCTCATCCGGCGCGACGACAGGGAGTCTCGAGGATCTCGGGATGGCGCTTCATCACCTCGATGTTGCGATAGCGGTAGTCGTCGGGATCGGCGATGGTCCCGTCCCGGAAGCGCTCCGCGAGCTCGCGCACGGCTTCCGCGAGCTCGTGGCGCGGCACGAAGCCGACCTCCCGTCGCGCCCGCTCGGCCGACAGCCGGTAGGAGCGCTCGTCCTCGGTGGGCACGATGTCGATCGGCAGGGCCGGCGAGATCTCGTCGCGAATCATGTAGGCGAGGTCCAGGACGCTCGAGTTGCTGGTCGCGACGTTGAGGGCCTTGCCGTTGATCGCCTCCGGCTCGATGGCGACCAGACGGGCATAGAGGTCGGTCAGGTCCTGGATGTGCACGTTGGGGCGTTGCTGCGCGCCGCCGAAGACCCGGATGCGGCCTTTGGTGACGGCGTGGTAGGTCAGGATGTTGATCGTAAGGTCGAGTCGCAGCCTGGGGGAATAGCCGCAGACCGTGGCCGCGCGCAAGGAGAACCCGCAGAAGGAGTCGTCGACCAGCCCGTTGAGCACCTCTTCCGTCTCGGCCTTGTACCGCGCGTAGAGAGTCAACGGCTCGAGCGGCAGATCCTCCGTCACCTCGGCCTCCTCCTTGATTCCATAGACGCTCGCCGACGAAGCGTTGAGGAAGCGGGCGACGCCGTGCCGCTTCGCGGCCCGCATCAGCTCGGAGGTCGCGTCGAGGTTGATGCTCTTGGTCAGGGCCGGGTCGATGTCGGAGCATGGATCGTTCGATACCGCCGCGAGATGGATCACCACGTCGGGCGCCGAGAGCCGCAGGACCTCCGCCACCAGATCCCCGTCCCGAATGTCGCCGGGAACGATCTCGAGCAGGTCGGAAGAGGCGGCGCCGCGCAAGCCCTCGTCGCCGAACCAGAGCGAATCCAGCGCGACCACCCGGTGATCGCCGGCGAGCAGCTTGGGAACCAGGACGCAGCCGACGTAACCGGCACCGCCCGTCACGAGTACCGTCGACATAGATCGCGGAGTCTACCATCGCGACCCGCCGGCGAACGGAGCCCGCCCGGCCGGGATCCGCGGCCGGGATCCGCGGCCGGGACCGCGAGCTCCTAGGTCGAGCCGGAGGGGATGCCGTCCGCCCGCGGGTCGTCGAGCGGGACGAGAGCCCCCTTGCAGCCGCGCGCCCAGCCGAACACGTAGCCCTTGCGATCGGGAAAGCTCTCCATCAAGCGCCGATCCTCCGCGATCGTGATGTGGTTGGCCCAGATCACGGGGTCCTCGAAGGCGGGATCCGGGTTCGGCCGCCAGTGGACGAAGGTCGCCGGGACGGGCCGGTCGCAGTTGCGCGTGATCCAGCGCGGAGCGAACACGACGGCGTTGCGCAAGCCCTCGCGCTCGGGGGTGGTCATCGCCTCGTGGACGACCTCGCTCATCGCGTGGAGCGCGCGCAGGCGGGGCGGCAGGTAGCCGAACATGCCGAGCGCGACGAACGCCAGCAGCAGGACCGCGGGCGCCCTGCTCCATCGCACGCCGCCCCGCCCCGGCCCGACGCCCTCCAGGATGCGGGTGACGCGCACGACGCCGAGGACCGAGAGCAGGAGGACCGGCCACGTGGCCTCCAGGTAATGGACGGGGCCGAAAGAGTCGATGCCCACGTTGAGCAGGGTCCAGTGGAACAAGAGGAAGCTCGCCAGGCTCGCCCACCAGGGCGCCGCTCCGCGGGCGCCCCAGGCCAGGGGCAGCAGCGCCAGCGACGCGGGCCAGCCGAACGCCGCGCCGTTCAGCCGGAAGAGCGCCACCGCCGTGTTGGCGAGGCCGCTCACGAAACGAGCCGGGGAGAGCGAGACCGACAGCGTCGTCCGCTCGGTCCAGTGCGTGAACCGGAACCCGTTCGCCCGCGCGTAGTCGAGCGCCGCGCTGTAGGCGCTCTTGAAGATCGAGCCGTTCTGCGCCGCATTGATCCACAGGAACAGCGCGCCCAGGAGGAGGGACGGCACGGCGAACGCCAGGACGGCGCGGAGCCGCTCTCGCGGCTCCTTCTGCGCCACCCCGAGCAGCCACCAGCCCAGCCAGGGGAGACCCAGTCCGATCGCCGCCAACGGGCGAACGAAGAAGGCCACGCAGAACAGCAGCGCCACCAGGCCGTGGTGCAGGCCGCGCGCGTCGGGATCGCGAGCGCGCAGCACCGCCCAGGTCATCCATACGAGCGCGGCCAGACAAGAGGTGTGGGAGAGCTCGGTGGCGGCGGCGATCATCAAGAACGGCGAGCTCAGATAGACCACGAGCGCCAGGCGCGCGCCCACGCCGCCGGTCACCCGCCGCGCGACGAGGAACACGGCCGGCGCGGTCAGGGCGGAGAAGAACGCGTTGGCCACTCCGGACGCCCCGAGCAGGAGGAAGGGCAGCATGAGCGCCGGCCAGCCAAGGAAGTACTGGCTGTAGAAGCGCCCGTCGTTGATCATGAACGAACGGTCGAAGAAGATCTTCTGCGGCGGCGAGTCGCCGACCAGACGGCCCTGGGCCAGGAGCTGGGCGGAGAACCGGTAGGAGCTCTCGTCGTCGGTCACCGGCTCGCCCAGCAGCACGAGAGAGCGGATGGCGAGCGCGAGAACGAGCGCCAGGATCATCGCGCCTGCGATCCACAGGCGATCGGATTCTCCGGCGAGCAGCCACTGCCGCCGTCCGGCAGGTGCCGCCGACGGCAGGAGGAGCAGCACTCCGTAGGTCAGGGCCACGGCGGCCCAGAGTCCGAAGAAGCCCCACAGGGCCAGGAAGGCCGTGTGCTCTGGAGCCGTCATCCGGCCGCTCCCGAGGTCGAGAGTGAAGGCGCCGAAGTAGCGGTCGCCGACCACCTTGAAGGCGAGGACGATCCCGAACGCGAACAGGATCCAAAGGAGGGCCACGTGCCTGCCGGTCCGCCGCGCGGGGGCGTTCATGGAACGGGACGATAGCAGAGGTCCCGGACGCTACCGGGAGACCGTCGAACCGCCCTCGGCGGCAACGCTCGGCGGGTCGATCGCGGGGCCCGTGAACGCGATGGCGCGCGACTCCGCGATGAAGCCGAGCTCCTCCGCCCGCTGGTGGAACGCGTGCAGCCCGGCCAGCGCCTCGGAGTCGAGCCGGTAGCTCAGGTTGCGGGTCAGATAGGTCCGCACCTCTTCGGCCTGGAGGCCGAGCTCCTCCGTCGCTCGCGCCACGAGGCGGTCGAGCTCGGCCAGGCCGAGCTCGAGGGAGCGGTGGAGGTCACCGACGATTCGCGGCGCGTCCGTCCCGGCCCGCGGATGCAAGGCCCAGACCGCGAACACGAAGGGCAGGCCCGTAAGCTCTCGCCAGAGCCCGGCCAGATCCCAGATCTCGAGCCCGCGACGATCGACCCGCAGCGCGGGGTCGCCGATGAGGAGCGCGGCATCCGCCCGCGCCAGCATCTCCTCGACGTCCGGAGACGCCTCTTCGACCTCGACCGCGATGCCGTGGAGGGCGCCCAGCAAGATCTGCACGAGGACCGCCGACGTGCGGCTGTTGTGGTCGAGAGCGACGCGCCGGATGCTCTCGATCGGCCGCCGCGAGACCAGAATCACGCTCCGTACCTCGTGGGTGGCCGCGACGCAGAGGCCCGGGATCACCAGCAGATCGGGCTGGCGCTGGACCTCGATCGACGGCACCAGGCCGACGTCGAGACGTCCGGCGCTCAGCTCCCTGGCGACGCCTGCCGGCGGCAGATAGACCGGATCGTAGGTCTCCTGAAGCGCGCCCGCGAGAAAGCCCCACGCCAGGGGCCAGGCGTTCAAGTAGTCGACGATGCCGGCGCGCAGCTTCCGAGAGGGGGGCATGGACGCGCGCATTGTACTGCGCCGGTTCCGCAGCCGGGACGTCGCCCCGCGCTACTTGGACATCGCGGCCAGGAACTCCTGGTTGCTGGCCGTCTTGCGCAGCTTGTCGATCAGAAGCTCCATGCTCTCGACGGTCGACAGGGGGTTCAAGACCTTGCGCAGCACCCAGAGGCGGCGCAGCTCGTCGCCCGGCATCAGGAGCTCTTCCTTGCGGGTGCCCGACTTGTTGATGTCGATCGCCGGGAAGACGCGCTTGTCCATCAGCTTGCGGTCGAGGTGGATCTCGCTGTTGCCCGTGCCCTTGAACTCCTCGAAGATCACGTCGTCCATGCGGCTGCCCGTGTCGACCAGGGCGGTCGCGATGATCGTCAGCGAGCCCCCCTCCTCGATGTTGCGGGCGGCGCCGAAGAAGCGCTTGGGACGGTGCAGGGCGTTGGCGTCGATGCCGCCGGAGAGCACCTTGCCCGAGGGCGGCTGGACGGTGTTGTAGGCCCGCGCCAGGCGGGTGACCGAATCGAGCAGGATGACGACGTCCTTCTTGTGCTCGACGAGGCGCTTGGCCTTCTCGATCACCATGTCGGCGACCTGGACGTGGCGGGTGGCCGGCTCGTCGAAGGTCGAGGAGACGACCTCGCCCTGGACGGAGCGCTGCATGTCCGTCACCTCCTCGGGCCGCTCGTCGATCAGGAGCACGATCAGCACGGCCTCCGGGTTGTTGGCCGCCACCGAGTGGGCGATCGACTGCAGCAGCATGGTCTTGCCCGTGCGCGGCGCGGCGACGATGAGGGCGCGCTGGCCCTTGCCCATGGGGGTGACGAGGTCCAGGACCCGCGACGACAGGTCGTCGCCGTTCTCCATGACCAGGCGCTCCATCGGATAGAGCGGCGTCAGATTGTCGAAGAAGATCTTCTCGCGGGAGATCTCGGGATGCTCGAAGTTGACCGCTTCGACCTTGATCAGCGCGAAGTAGCGCTCGCCGTCCTTGGGCTGCCGGACCTGCCCCGACACCGTGTCGCCGGTGCGCAGGTCGAAGCGCCGGATCTGGGACGGCGAGACGTAGATGTCGTCCGGCCCCGGAAGGTAGTTGTACTCCGGAGCGCGGAGAAAGCCGAAGCCGTCCGGCAGGCACTCGAGCACCCCCTCGGCGAAGATCAGGCCGCTCTTCTCCGTCTGGGCCTGCAGGATCTTGAAGATCAGCTCCTGTTTGCGCAGGTTCTTCGCCCCCTCGATCTCGAAGCTCTTGGCGACGCCCGCCAGCTGCGAGATCGTCATCTCCTTGAGGGCGCGAATGTCGAGCAGGTCGCTGGAGCCGGGCTGGCCGGCGCCGTCCCGGCGGGCGGCTCCGCCCTTGGGCCGCCGCCCGTCGCCGTCGCCTTGAGCGGTGACTGCGCTGGGCGCCGTGGGGGTCTCGTCGGCCTGCGGCTCGGCAGCTTCCAGCTGCTCGACGGCGTCGACTTCCTGGCGGATCTCGGAGGATTTGGTCATGAGGTTCCCCGTGCGGTTTGATGAGAAGGGGGTGAATCTCGAAGAAAGGTCTCGATCTCGCGCCACAGCTCGCCGACCCCGTCTCCCTTGACGGCGGAGAACGGGACCAGGGTCGTGTCGTCGTCGAGCTGCAAGGCGCTGCGGATCTCCCGGAGCTGCTTCGCCTGCCGGCCGCGCGAGACCTTGTCGATCTTCGTGGCGACGACCGTCGTCGCGATCTCGAGGCCGGCGAAGTAGTCCGCCGCGTCGCGGTCGAGGGGGGTCGCGCCGACCTTCGCGTCGACGAGCTGGACGACGCGCAACGCCCGCGGGGCCTCCCGGAAGTAGGCTTCCATGAGCCGCGCCCATTCCCTGCGGATCTGCTTGCCGACCTTGGCATAGCCGTAGCCGGGGAGGTCGACGAAGTAGAACCCGGAGTTGACGAGAAAATAGTTGATGGCCCGGGTGCGCCCGGGCGTCGAGCTGATCCTCGCCAGCGAGCGCCGTCCCAGCAGGCGGTTCAAGAGACTGGACTTGCCGACGTTGGAGCGGCCCACGAACGCCACCTGCGGCAGTCCGTCGACGACGAAGTCCGCCTCCGATACTGCCGATCGAATGAACCGACCCGTCTCGATTTTCAAGGCTTGTCTTCCGATGCTCCTCGCGCTGCGCAGCGCGAGGGGTGTGTAGTTGTGGTGGGAAAGCTCCCGAGGAGCTCGGGACAGGAACTCGATTGTAGCCCAAGCGGCTACTGAACGGTACCCAGCGGCGGCTGGGGAGACGCCTCTCCCAGCTCGGTGCCGGGACCGAGGACGGCGGTCAGGTCGCTCGCGAGCGCGATCCTCAGCACCTCGTCCATCGAATCGACGAGGTGGAACTGCAGGGCCTCCCGGACCTCCTCCGGGAGCTCCTCGAGGTCCTTCTCGTTCTCGGTGGGGATGACGACCTCGCTGATCCCGGCGCGGTAGGCGGCCAGGACCTTGTGCTTCAAGCCTCCGATCGGGAGCACCTTGCCGCGCAGCGTGACCTCTCCCGTCATCGCCACTTCCTTGCGCACCGGGATCTTCGTCACGGCGGAGACCAGGGCGGTCGCCATCGTGATCCCGGCGGACGGCCCGTCCTTGGGAATCGCGCCTTCCGGCACGTGGATGTGGAGGTCGTGCTTCTCGCTGAAGTTGGGGTCGATGCTGAGCAGATCGGAGCGGCTGCGCAGGTACGACACGGCGGCGCGCGCCGATTCCTGCATCACCTCGCCGAGCTTGCCCGTGAGGCTGAGCTTGCCCCGGCCCTTCATGAGGCCGACCTCGGTCTCCAGCAGCTCGCCGCCGACCTGGGTCCAGGCCAGCCCCGTCGCCACGCCGACCTCGGCCTCCTGGCTCTTGCGGCGCTGGCGGTGGCGTACCTTGCCCAGGTACTCGTCGAGGCTCTCGGGGGCGATCGCGATCTTGCCGACCTCGTCCGCCTCGACGATCTTGCGCGCCACCTTGCGGCAGATCTTGGCGATCTCGCGCTCGAGATTGCGCACCCCCGCCTCCCGGGTGTAGCCCTCGATCAGGCTCTTGATCGCCTCCTCCTCGAAGCGGACGGACTTCTTCTTCAGGCCGTGCTGCACGAGCTGCTTGGGAATCAGGAAGCCGTTGGCGATGGCGAGCTTCTCGGAGAGCGTGTAGCCGGTGAGCTGGATCGTCTCCATGCGGTCGTGGAGCGCCGGAGGGATGGTGTGGGAGACGTTGGCCGTGGCGATGAACATGACCCGCGAGAGGTCGTACTCGACGTCCATGTAGTGATCGACGAAGGAGTTGTTCTGCTCGGGGTCGAGCACCTCCAGCAGCGCCGCCGAGGGGTCGCCGCGGAAGTCCATCGCCATCTTGTCGATCTCGTCGAGCAGGAAGAGCGGGTTGACGGTGCCCGCCTTCTTCATCATCTGGATGATCTGGCCGGGGAAGGCGCCGATGTAGGTCCGCCGATGCCCGCGGATCTCCGCCTCGTCGCGGACCCCGCCCAGCGACAGGCGCACGAACTTGCGTCCCATGGCGCGGGCGATCGACTTGGCGAGCGACGACTTGCCGACGCCGGGCGGGCCCACGAAGCAGAGAATCGAGCTCTGGGTCTGGTCCGTCAGCTGGCGCACGGCGAGGAACTCGAGGATCCGCTCCTTGATCTCGTCGAGCCCGTGATGGTCCTCGTCGAGGATCCGCTGCGCCTTCTTGAGATCCTTGCTCTCGCGGCTCTTCTTCTTCCAGGGCACGCCGACGAGCCAGTCGATGTAGTTGCGCGACACCGTGGCTTCCGCCGACACCGGCGGCATGGCCTCCAGCCGCTTCAGCTCCTGGTCGGCCTTCTCGCGGACGGCCGCGGGCAGGCCGGCCTTCTCGATCTTCTCGCGGAGCTCCTCGACCTCGTCCGCGCGGTCGTCCTTGCGCCCGAGCTCCTGATGGATGGCCTTGATCTTCTCGTTGAGGTAGTACTCCTTCTGGGCCTTCTCCATCTGCTTCTTGACTTGCACGTTGATGCGCTTGTCGATGTTGACCTTCTCGACCTCGACGTCGAGCAGGTCGTGCAGGCGCTGCAGCCGCTCGTAGGGATTGACGAGCTCGAGCAGCGACTGCTTCTCCACCGTGCCCACCATCAGGTGCGCCGCCAGCTGATCGGCGAAACGGTCGACGTCGTCGGTCTTGATCGTCGACACCAGGCCCTCGAACGCCAGGTGGTGGGACAGCTTCGCGTACTGCTCGAAGACGCCGAGCACCTTGGCCACGTACTCCTCGAGCCGGTCGTCCATCGGGTAGTCGACGGTGTAGGTCTCGACGTCCGCCGTGAGCGTGCCGTCCTCCTCGCGCAGCTCGAGGGTCCGGGCGCGCTCGATGCCCTCCACCAGCACCCTGACGTTGCCGTTGGGCAGCTGGAGGTTCTGGACCACCTTCGCCACGACCCCGAGCTCGTGCATGTCGTCCTGCTGCGGCTCGTCGACCTTGGGATCGGTCTGGGTGACCAGGAAGAGCCGTTTGCCGGGGCGCTCGAGCGCCGCCTCGAGCGCCTTGACGGAGCTGCGGCGACCCACGAGGAACGGAGCCATCATGTGCGGGAAGACCACCATGTCGCGCAACGGCACGACGGGCAGGGTCTCGCGCTGTTTCGCGATGAAGGTCTCCTGTACGGGCATCCGGCCTGGCTCCCTGTCAGACCGCGCGCTTGAGCGGCGTCGAGCGGCTGCGGTTGAGGACCATGTCCTTGGTGATGACCACGTCCCCGACGTCCTCCTGCGAAGGCACCTCGTACATCAGGTCGAGCATCAGCTCCTCGAGGATGATGCGCAGCCCGCGGGCTCCGACGTTGCGCTTGTTCGCCTCGGCGGCGATGCACTCGAGGGCGCCGTCCGTGAAGCGCAGCCCGACGTCTTCGAGCTCGAACATGGTCTGGTACTGGCGCACGAGGCTGTTCTTGGGCTCCTTGAGGATCCGCACGAGCGACGCGACGTCGAGCTGCTCGAGCGTCGCCACGACGGGCAGCCGGCCCACGAACTCGGGGATGAGCCCGAACTTGATGAGGTCCTCCGGGCTGCACTCCCGCAGCGTGGCGGAGTTGCGCTGCGAGCGACGCTCCTTGATGTCGGCGCCGAAGCCGAGGGTCTTCTCGTTCAGGCGGCGATCGATGGCCTCCTCGAGGCCGACGAAGGCGCCGCCGCAGAGAAACAGGATGTTGGTCGTGTCGATCTGCAGGAACTCCTGATGGGGGTGCTTGCGGCCGCCCTGGGGCGGCACGTTGCACATCGTCCCCTCGAGGATCTTGAGCAGCGCCTGCTGCACGCCCTCGCCCGAGACGTCGCGGGTGATCGAGGGGTTGTCGCCCTTGCGGGCGATCTTGTCGATCTCGTCGATGTAGACGATGCCGCGCTGGGTCTTCTCCTTGTCGTTGCCGGAGGCCTGATAGAGCTTGAGGATGATGTTCTCGACGTCCTCGCCCACGTAGCCCGCCTCGGTGAGCGTGGTCGCGTCGGCGATCGTGAACGGCACGTGCAGCAGCCGGGCGAGCGTCTGGGCCAGCAGCGTCTTGCCCGTGCCGGTGGGCCCGATGAGGAGGATGTTCGACTTCTGCAGCTCGACGTCGGTGCGGGCCTTCTCCGAGTACTCGATCCGCCGGTAGTGGTTGTAGACGGCGACGGCGAGCTTCTTCTTGGCCCGCTCCTGGCCGATCACGTACTGGGCGAGGAACTCGTCGATCTCGCGCGGCTTGGGCAGCGAGGTGTCGTGCTGCTGCTCCAGCAGCTTGTCCTCGGCGATGATGTCGAGGCAGATGTCGACGCACTCGTCGCAGATGAAGACCGTCGGCCCCGCGATGAGCTTCTTGACCTCGCGCTGGCTCTTGTTGCAGAACGAGCAGCGCAGCGCGTCGTCGCCGGTCTCTTTTTTTGGCATTTCGTCTACCTCGAATCAGAGGGCGGGAGAGAGGCCCGACCGCTTCGGCCGGTCCTGGATGCGTCGTTCTTCTTGCCCGCGTACCGTGAAACGGCCCCGCCGCGGCGCTCTATTCCTGGGCGGTCAGGGACCGGGGCGAAGTATAGCAAACGGCTTGATTTCAGGAGATTGCTCTCGCCGCCCCCGCCACGGCTCAGGCGGTGTCCGTGGGCACCCGGCGATCCATCACGCGGTCGACGATCCCGTATTCGACGGCCTCGACGGCCGTGAGGATCTTGTCGCGCTCGGTGTCGCCGTGGATCTCGTCCTTCGACTTGCCCGTGTGGTCGGCCAGGATCTCGTCCATCCGGTTGCGCATCCGCATCAGGTCCTTGGCGTGGATGTCGATGTCGGTCTGCTGCCCCTGGAGCCCGTAGAGCAGGGGCTGGTGGATGAGCACCCTGCTGTTGGGCAGCACGGCGCGCTTGTTCTTCGTGCCGCCGGCCAGCAGGACCGCGGCCATCGAGGCCGCCTGCCCCACGCAGAGCGTGGCGATGTCGGGCTTGATGTACTGCATCGTGTCGTAGATGGCGAGGCCGGCGGTGATCGAGCCGCCCGGCGAGTTCACGTAGAGGGAGATATCCCGTTCGGGATTCTCGGCCTCGAGGAAGAGCATCTGGGCGATGATCAGGTTCGAGACGTCGTCGTCGATGGGCCGCCCGAGGAAGATGATGTTGTCCTTGAGGAGCCGGCTGTAGATGTCGTAGGCCCGCTCGCCGCGATTCGTCTGCTCTACCACCATGGGGATCAACATGCCCTACTCCTCTTCCGCCGCGCCCCCGCCGGGCGGCTCAATGGAATCCTTCGCGTCCGTGGACTCTTCTCCGAGCAGGCGGTCCAGGGCCCGCTCCCGGCGCAGCTGCGCGCGCAGCGCGCCCAGTCTCCCGTCGGCGTCGAGCCGGCGGCGCAGCTGCGCCGCCGAGGCCCCCTGGGAGCGGGCCAGGGCGGCCAGCGTGGCTTCGAAGACCTCTTCCGGGACCTCGATCTCCAGGCGTTCCGCCACCGCGTCGAGCAGCAGCCGGGCGTGGACCCGCTCCTCGGCCTGCGGCCGGATCTGCTCGCCGAGCCGCTCCCAGTCGACGCCCGCGCTCTGCGGATCGACGCCCCGCGACCCCAGGTTGGCCGCGTAGTCGGTCAGCATGCTGCGGACCTCGTCCTCGAGCACCCGCCGCGGCAGCGTGGCCGGGTTGCGCTTCCGTAGCTGGTCGAGCAGGGCGCGCTCGCGCAGCTGCCGCCGCTGCCGGGCCTTCGCCCCCCCGATCCGGCCCGCCAGATCGGCCCGCAGCTCTCCGAGCGTCGAGAACTTGCCGATCCTGGCGGCCAGCGCGTCGTCGAGCGGCGGGAGATCGCGCTCCTTGACGGCCGTGATCTCGATCCGGTAGGTCTGCGCCCCGGCCTCGTCCCCGGACTCCGGGCGACGGGTGAAGGTGCCCGACTGCCCCAGGCTCTTGCCCGCGACCTCGAGCGACAGCTCCTCCCAGACGTTCGCGTCGCCGACCTCGAACGCGACCGCCTGCGGCGCGCCCGCGTCCGCTCCCCCCGCCTCGCCGGCGCTCTCTTCTCCGGTGCTCGCCTGTCCGGAGCTCGCGTCTCCGGCCGCCGTCTCTCCGGCGGCCGTCCCCGCGCCGACCTCGGCCAGCAGGGCCTCGACGAGGTCGCCGCGCCCGGCCGGCCGCTCGACCTCGATCCACGGAGCGAGGTCGCGCCGCAGGTCTTCGAGCGTCCGCTCCACCTCGAGGTCTTCGACGTCGGTCGGCGGCGCGGGCAGCTCGAAGTTCTCGAGATCGGCGAGGCCGAACTCCGGCCTCACCTCGACCGTGGCGGTGAAGACCAGGGGCTCGCCGGGCCTGGCGACGACGTCTTCCACGGCGGGCGGCCGCAGCGCCTCGAGCCGCGCCTCCGCCTCGGCCTGGCGCCAGTAGCGCGGCAGCAGCCGGTCGACCACTTCCTTCTCGATCTCGTCCCCGAAGCGCTTGCGAACGATCTCCGCGGGCACCTTGCCCGGCCGGAAGCCCGGAACCTTGACCCGCTGGCGGAACTCGGCCGTGATCCGGGCGGTCTCGGCGTCGACGGTGGCGGCCGGCACCTCGATCTTCAGCTGTTTCTCGCAGGGACCGGTCTCTTCGACCGAAAGAACGACGCTCATGCTTTGGGCTCTTCTCGGATGGCGCTCCGCCCCGGATGGGGTCGGGAGCTAGACGGCTGGTGCGAAAGGGGGGACTCGAACCCCCACCCCGATCACGGGACTAGATCCTAAGTCTAGCGCGTCTGCCAATTCCGCCACTTTCGCCGGGAAACCCGAAACCGGGGGCGCCGTCCGATCGCCGCGCGAAGCCGACGCCGCACGGGGCGAGGATCCCGCCACCAGGAGCTTCCAGAAAACGATCTCTCTCGAAAACGAGCTTCTCGAAAACGAGTTTCTCGAAAACCATGGTGAGCCGCCAGGGACTCGAACCCCGAACCCGCAGATTAAGAGTCTGCTGCTCTGCCAGTTGAGCTAGCGGCCCAGGAGGGGCCAGCCCCTCCGAGCCCGAGACTATACCGGCGCGCGGCCCCGCCCCTCAACCCCCGCCCCTCGAACCTCGCCGCCGGAGCCCGGCGCCGGAGCCGCCCGACTCCCCGGCGGCCGCCACGCCCCGGACCGCCGGCGACGCGCCGCGGGCGCCCCCCGCGGCCGCTCAGAGCAGGTGCTTGATCTCGGCGCTGCCGATGTGGCTCGTGGCGCTGATGATCAAGGCGGCCGAGTCTTCCGGCACGGAAGGCACGGCGACCGTGAGGCTCAGCGTCCCGTCCTCCGCCGTCCTGCCCTCGGCGAGGGTCACCGGCCGGCCGATCTTGGAGATCATCCGCACGGCGATCTCGGCGTTGGCCACGGGCTTGCCCGATCGGGAGGCGTGCGTCCCGAGGTCCATCCTCGTGGTCGTGGCGCTGGCCAGCGCCGGGCTCTCGTCCATGAGGAGCACCAGGCTCTCCTCCCGCGCGACCGTCGAGAGGTAGTCGAAGATCACCTGATCGAGGGTCGGCGCGCCGGACGCGGGCGTCAGGCGGCCCTCGCCGGTCCGCTCCGCGGCCCCCGTGGCGGCGGCCGGCGGCGCCGGCGGGGTGCCGGGCGCTTCCGCGAGATCCGCCGCCGCCGGAGCCCCGGGGGCCCCGCCGGCGCTCGCCGCGGCGGCGCGGTCCGCCCCGAAGAGCGCCCTCGCCTGCTGCTGCATCCGGGCGGTGGCGATGCCCGAGTCCCTCTCCGGCGGCATCGCCTCGCCCGGCGGCTTCGCCGCGGCGGGCGCGTCCTCGTCGAAGCGTCCGTCGCGCACCTGCTGGATCATCAGGCGGTGCTGGCGCTCCATCAGCTTGGCGATGGCCGGCTTGTCGGCGCCGTTCTCGAGCAGCTGCTTGTAGGTGACCCGCTTGCGGGCCAGGATCCGGCCGCCGACGTAGATCAGGCTCTCGATCCAGGCGCTGGCCTCGCCTTTGTCCTCGGTCTGGACGTGATAGACGCAGCCGGCGTGCTGGACGTCGTTGTTGAATCCCGTGATCATCACCGGCTCTCGCGCGCCGTCCACGAATTCCTGGCGCGTAATCGGACAATTTTATGTCCGGCCCGCCGCCGGATACAATGCGCGCACATGTCCCACCTGGTCCAGATCGGCAGCGCGCGCCCGGCGCGCGACATCCCGCCGCCCACCGCCGGCGGCTCCTCGCTGCTGGTCGACGCCTTCGGCCGCCGGCTGACCTACCTGCGGGTCTCGGTCACCGACCGCTGCAACCTGCGCTGCCTCTACTGCCTGCCCGAAGGCGCCGCGCTGCCCGCCAACGACCGTGACTTCCTGGACCCGGAGCGGATCGAGAGGCTCGTCGGGACGCTCGTCGGGCTCGGCATCCGGCAGGTCCGGGTGACGGGCGGCGAGCCGCTGGTCCGCAAGGACATCCTCGAGGTCGTCCGCCGGCTGCGGGCGCTGCCCGGCCTCGAGGAGCTCGCCCTGTCGACGAACGGCACCGAGCTGGCGCGGCTGGCCGGGCCGCTGCGCGACGCCGGCATCGACCGCGTCAACGTCAGCGTCGACACCCTCGACGGCGAGCGCTTCCACCAGCTCACCCGCCGCGACGAGCTGGAGCGGGTCTGGCAGGGCGTCGAGGCGGCGCTGGCGGCCGGCTTCGATCCCGTGAAGCTCAACTCCGTGCTCCTGGCGGACCACCAGCCCGGCGACGTCGACCGCCTCGTCGACCTCACCCTCGAACGGCCGCTCGCGGTCCGCTTCATCGAGATGATGCCGACCGCCACGAACCAGCACCTGCAGCCCGGCCGGTTCCGCTCCTGCGACTGGGTCCGGAGCCGCGTCGAGGCCCGCCACGGCGCCCTCGAGCCGGCCGACCCGGCCGTGCGCACCGGCCCGGCCAGGAGCTTCCGGGTGCCGGGGGCGGCGGGCACCATCGGCTTCATCACCCCCCTCTCCCACACCTTCTGCCACGACTGCAACCGCCTGCGCGTCACCGCCCGCGGCGAGCTGCGCCTCTGCCTCTTCGCCGACCGCACCTACCCCCTGCGCCACCTCCTCCACGACCGCCCCGCCCTCGAGCGCGAGGTCCTCCGCGTCCTCGCCGAAAAGCCCGCCGAGCACATGCTCGCCCAGGGCGACTACGGCAACCTGGCGAGCTTCATGGAGATCGGCGGCTAGCGCGGGCCCCACCAGCCGTGAGACACTCTGCGTCGGCGCGGACCGGAGTTCCGCGATCCTCGCGCCGCCATCCCGCATCGAGACCGGAGATTCCGACCGGAGAACCCCCTTTCCTGGAGGCTTTGCATGTCTGACCGCACCCTAGTCACGTACGAGGTTCGCGACCACGTCGCGTATCTCACGCTCACCGACCCGCCGGCGAACACCTACACCCACGAGATGATGCGGGACCTCGACGCCGGGATCCTCGAGGCGCGCTTCGACAACGACGTGCACGTGATCGTGATCACCGGCGACGGCGAGAAGTTCTTCTGCGCCGGGGCCAACATCAAGATGCTCCAGGAGTCGGACCCGACGTTCAAGTACTACTTCTGCCTGCACGCCAACGAGACCCTGAACCGGCTCGAGCACACCCCGAAGCTGGTCATCGCGGCGCTCAACGGGCACACCGTGGGCGGCGGGCTCGAGATCGCCATGGCGGCGGATCTGCGGATCGCGCGGCGCGGGGCCGGCAAGGTGGGGCTGCCCGAGATCACCCTGGGCGTGCTCCCCGGCACCGGCGGCACGCAGCGGCTGGCGCGGATGCTCGGCAAGAGCAAGTCGATCGAGCTCATGGTCACCGGCGAGCTCATGTCCTTCGAGGAGGGCGAGAAGCTCGGCCTCGTCAACAAGATCTTCGAGGACGAGGACTTCGCGGGCCAGGTCCACGAGTACGCCCGGCAGTTCTGCCTGCCCAACAAGGCCGCCAAGGCGGCGGGGCGCATCAAGCGCTCCGTCCAGTCGGGCTGCGACCTGCCCTTCGAGAGCGGTCTGGCGATCGAGCGCGAGCTCCAGCAGCTGCTCTTCACCAGCCAGGACGCCAAAGAGGGGCTCAACGCCTACGTCGAGAAGCGCAAGCCCCAGTTCTCCGGGAACTGAGCTCTCCGGGACCTGAGCGATGACCGACGCCGCTAACGCCGCCGCGCTCCGGCCCGAGCTGCCCCCCGCCCGGCTGTGGCTGGGCGGCGAGTGGGTGGAGCCCGAGGGCGGCCGCACCTTCACGAGCGAGAACCCCGCCACCGAGGAGGTCCTCTGCGAGGTCGCGTCCGCCTCGGCCGCCGACGTCGACCGGGCCGTGGCGGCGGCGCGCGGCGCCCTCGCCGGGGAGTGGGGCGCCACGTCCGCCCGCGAGCGCGGCAAGCTGCTGTGGCGGCTGGCCGACGCGCTCGAGGAGCGGATCCAGGACTTCGCCGTCGTCGAGACCCTCGACAACGGCAAGCCGATCTTCGAATCGCGCTACGTCGACATGCCGTCCGTCGTCGACTGCCTGCGCTACTACGCCGGCTGGGCGGACAAGGTCGCGGGCGAGACGCTCGCATCGTCGGGGCCGATCGGGCTCACCTACACGCTGCGCGAGCCGGTCGGGGCGGTGGGGGCGATCACTCCCTGGAACTTCCCGCTGCTGCTCGCCGCGTGGAAGATCGCTCCGGCGCTGGCCTGCGGCAACGTCGTCATCCACAAGCCCGCCTCGCTCACCTCGCTGACCGCCTTGATGCTCGGGGCGCTGGCCGCCGAGGTGGGCTTCCCCGCCGGAGTGCTCAACGTCCTGCCCGGCGGCGGCTCCGAGGTCGGCGGCACCATGGTCGGCCATCCCGGCATCGACAAGATCGCCTTCACCGGCTCGACGGCGGTCGGCATCGGAATCGCCAAGCAGGCCGCCGACACGGTGAAGCGCCTCGGCCTCGAGCTCGGCGGCAAGTCGGCCAACATCGTCTTCGCCGACAGCGACCTCGACGCCGCGGCCAAGGGTGCCTTCAACGGCATCTTCTACGGCAAGGGCGAGGTCTGCGCCGCGGGCTCGCGGCTCCTCGTCGAGCGGACGGCCCACGACGAGCTGCTCGAGAAGCTGGTGGCGCGCACGGAGCGCCTGCAGCCGGCGGACCCGCTCCACCCCAAGACCCGCCTCGGCGCGCTGGTCTCGAAGGAGCAGCGCGACAGCGTGCTCGGCTACGTGGAGAAGGGGCGGCGCGAGGGCGCGGAGGTGGCGACGGGCGGGGCCGCGGCGGCGGTGGACGGCAAGGGCTACTTCATGCAGCCGACCGTGCTCACCGGCGTCGACAACGCGATGACGGTGGCGCGGGAGGAGATCTTCGGCCCCGTGCTCGTCACGATCCCGTTCGACGACGCCGAGGAGGCGGTCGCTCTCGCCAACGCCTCGGTCTACGGTCTGGCGGCCGGGGTGTGGACCCGCGACGTCGGCAAGGCGCACCACGTGGCGGCCCGGCTCCAGGCCGGCACCGTGTGGATCAACCAGTACAACTGGTACGACGCCGGCGCCCCGTTCGGCGGCTACAAGCAGAGCGGCTACGGCCGCGAGCTGGGCCGCCAGGCGCTCGACTACTACACCGAGACCAAGACGGTCTTCGTCGGCAAGTGAGCGCTCCCGTCGTCCTCGCCGCGGCCGTGCGGACGCCGATCGGCAAGTTCGGAGGAGCGCTGGCGCCGCTCTCGGCGGCCGACCTCGGAGCCGCCGCGGCGACGGCCTGCCTCGAGCGGGCCGGGCTCGATCCAGCGGCCGTCGACCAGGTGATCGTGGGTCACGCCCGCCAGGCCGGCGGCGGGCCGAACACGGCGCGGCAGGTGGCCGCGCGGGCCGGGGTGCCGGTCGCCAGCCCGGCCTTCACCATCAACCAGGCCTGCGGCTCCGGGCTGCAGGCCGTCTTCTGCGCCGCCCGCGCCATCCGGCTCGGCGAGGCCGAGGTCGTGCTCGCCGGGGGCACGGAGAGCATGTCGAACACGCCCTACCTGCTGCCGCGCGCCCGCTGGGGCTACCGGCTGGGGCACGCCGAGCTCACCGACGGCATGTACCGCGACGGCTTCAATGACCCGCTCTCCGGCATGGTGATGGGCGAGACGGCGGAAGAGCTGGCCGGCGACCTCGGCATCGACCGCGCGCGCGCCGACGCCTGGGCGGTCCAAAGCCAGCAACGTTGCGCGGCGGCCCGGGCCGGCGGCCGCTTCGCCCCCGAGATCGTGGCGGTGGCGGTGCCCGGGCGCAAGGGCGAGACCCTGGTGGATCGCGACGAGCACCCCCGGGACGGCGTCGACGCGGCCGCGCTGGCCAAGCTCCGGCCCGTCTTCCGCGAGGGCGGCACGGTCACGGCCGGCAACGCGTCGGGGATCACCGACGGCGCCGCCGCCCTCGTCGTGGCCGGCGAGGAGGCCGCGGAGCGCCTCGGGCTCGTGCCCATGGCGCGGCTCGTCGACTGGGAGGTGGTCGGCGTCGAGCCGCGCATCATGGGCATCGGCCCGGTTCCCGCCGTGCGCGGCCTCCTGGCGCGCCGCGGGCTGGCCGGCGACGCCATCGACGAGATCGAGCTCAACGAGGCCTTCGCCACCCAGGTCGTCGCCTGCCTCGACCAGCTGCCCTTCGAGCCGTCGCGGGTCAACCCCGACGGCGGGGCGATCGCGCTCGGGCATCCCATCGGCTGCACGGGCGCCCGGATCCTCACGACGCTGCTGCACGGGATGCGGCGGCGCGGCGGCCGGCTGGGGATCGCCACCCTCTGCGTCTCGGGCGGCCTGGGCCTGGCGGCGCTGGTCGACCGGGAGGGGTGCTGACGTGGCGTCGGCCTTGGCGTTAGCCAGGAGC
>JAOTWP010000069.1 GCA_029862975.1 Acidobacteriota bacterium | reverse complement strand
CGGCTCCCAGGCCGGGATCGGCGCCAGCTCGAGGTCGTTGGCCTCGGCGAACTCGTACTTGCCGACGGGGCGGTGGCGCCGCCGCGCTTCGTACTCCGCGGAGCGATCGAACCACACGCCCCGCACCTTGGTGCCCGTGAGAAGCGCCTCGGTGGACGACGGCCCGGGCCAGTCCTCGGGCCGCTTGACCAGACCCTCCTTGCAGCCATTGCTCAGAAGGTAGCGCAGGCGAGACTCCTGCTCTTCGGGCTCGTCGCTCAGGACGACGTGCGCGAAGCGTCGGCCGAAGACCTTCTGCCGCCAGTCGTGGAGCCGCCCGATCTCCTTGGCGACGTTGCCGCCGAAGTAGGTCATGAAGGCCGAGAGAGCCTCGCAGTCCCGGGGGATGAGGAGCAGGTGGGTGTGGTTGGAGAGGGCGACGAAGGCACAGACCTTGACGGGATAGCGCTGGGCGGCGCGGATGAGGGCTCCGATGAAGACGTCGCCGAGATCTCGGGAGGGACGCAGCAGGGGACGGCCGTGAATGGCCTTCTGCGTGACCTCGACGAGCGCTCCTGGGGGTACCCAGCGGGGATCGTTGCCCATGCACCCAGTAAAGACGCGAAACGGGACGGGTTTCTTGCCCGAAACGCATGGGGCCTCTCGGGCCTGCCTCTCGGGAGGCCTCTCGGGAGCCCGAAACGCATGGGGCCTCTCGGGGCCGCCTCTCGGGGGCCGAAACGCATGGGGCCTCTCGTGGGGGCCTCTCGGCCGAGGGGCCTCTCGGGAGCCTCTCGGGACTGCGAGCTGCGACGACTTCGGTTCGAGACGGATGGTATCCTTCGCGGCTATACGCGGAGGAGATATGCCGGGAGTCTCGATTTCGACCGTGCTGCAACTGGTGGTGGCTCTGGGGCTGCTGAATGTCTGGCTGTTGCGAAGGGGAAGAGCGACGTCCTATCGGGGTGGCGGCTCCAAGACGCTCAAGGAGGAGTTCGCCGCCTACGGGCTGCCGGATGGCGCCTTCTACGTGGTTGGGGCGCTCAAAGTTCTTTCAGCGGCGGCGCTGATCGCGGGGATTTGGTTCCCGGCACTGGTGCTTCCTGCGGCGGCGGTGGTCGCCGTGCTCATGGTCGGTGCCCTCGTGATGCACGTCAAGGTCAAGGACCCGGCCATCAAGTCGCTACCGGCGTTCCTGATGTTGTTGATGAGCGGCGACTTGTGCGCTCTCGCCCTCCTCTAGATCGCGGGCTCGCGTGACCAGGCCATGCCGAAGACAGCGGCGAGGCCATCGACAAGGGCACCGTCGAGTTTCTCGACGTCGTAGTCGACAACGGGAAATACTACTCTTGATGATCGCGCAGCCCCTCGCCGGCGGAGATGGTCGCGGCGATCGAGCGCGCGTTCGAGGGTCATGAGGCTCGCCTGAAGGAGTCTCCGGACGGATCCGCGGCTCGCGTAGAATCCGGGCATGGCAGCGAAGCCGGCCGGCTCCGGCCCAGGGAAGAACCCCTCTGACGATCTCGTCCGCGAGCTGATGACCGAGTTGGGCAGAGCGTTCGATCTCTCGACGGCGCTCGGAGATCGCACCCTGGGCGCGGCGGTCGAGGATCGGATCCGGTCGCTGGAGCTCGGGGAGAAGCCCGAGTGGGGCACCGACGGGGCGCTCACTCAGCTGGCGAAACAGGAGTCGGGGGCGCTCGACTTCTATTATCGTCCCCATTTGTTTCCGGACATGGACCCGGCACTGCGCCTGGGGCATCGGCTGCAGTTCGACCTTCTTCCGCGGCATCTGCCGGAGGAGAGCCCGCTGCGGATCGCGGCCGTGCTGGAGTCGTACTGTCACCTGAGCGGCGATCTGCTGGGCTGGCGGCTCGAGAGCGACGAGCTGTTCTTGTGGATTGTCGACGTTTCTGGCCACGGAGTGCGCGCGGGTCTGGCGGCTGCGACGCTTTACTTCCTGATCAACAGCATCGAGAAAGGTCTGTCCCCGGCCCGGTTTTCGAAACGAATCAACGAAGGAGTGCTGGCGGCGAGGAACCCCGAGGACCCCGGCGCTCTGTTCGCCACCGGGATCTGGCTCCGAGCCGAGGCCGGGGGGCGGGTCACCTATGCTTCCGCGGGCCACCATCCGATAGTCTTGCTCCGGTCCGGGGGCGAGGTCGAGTACCTGGGATCCACCGGAATCCCCCTGGGGCTCATTGCCCGACGGACCTTCGAAGAACGCCAGTTCGAGCTCGTCGAGGGAGATGCTCTTTGCCTGTTCACCGATGGACTGGTCGAGGCAAGAAGCCCGGACGAGGAAGAGTTTGGTACGGATCGGTTGGTTGACGTCAGGCGGGGTTGGAGTGGCTCACCGATGGAGCTGACACGCGCGATCTACCTGGCCGTCAGAGAGCACCAGGCCACGAGCCTTCTGGACGACGACCTGACCTTCATGGTGGTCGAGCGGTCCGAGGGCGCCTGAGGTCGGCGTCTCAGCCGGGTCCGAGCTTGGTGACCGGGCGGAGCTTGATCGAGCCGAGGCCGCCGTCGATGCCCCAGACCTGTCCCGTAACCCAGGTGGACTCGGGACTCAGAAGCCAAGCGATCAGGCCGGCCAGCTCTTCGGGCTGTCCTGGCCTGCCGCTCGGGTGAAGCGCAAGAGAGGCGTCCCGCGACGAGGGGTTGCTCAGAATCGAAGCCGTGAGCGGGGTCTCGACCATGCCGGGCGCGATCGCATTGACCCGGATGCCACGCGCGGAGTAGCTCGCAGCAGCCGTGCGGGCAAGCGCGGCGACGCCGGCCTTGGCCGCCGCGATGGCCTCGTGGTTTTGGAGTCCTATCGATGCAGCTGCAGAGGAAACCAGCACGATCGAGCCGCCACTTCTGCTCATGACCCGCGTTGCGGAGCGCACCGTGGCGAAGGCCGTGGTCAGATTCGCGGCGATCGTGGTCTGATAGTCCTCGAACGTCGTTCGGTGCGCCGGCTTGAGCAGGAGGGAGCCGGCGCAGTTGACGACGCCTTGAAGGCTTGCATCGGCGGACGCCCAGTCGAGAAACTCGTCCATGCGGGAGAAGTCGGCGCCGTCGACCGCGAAGTAGCTCGATTCGAGCTCTTTCGCGAGCTCGGAGACGGCGGCTTCGTCGCGAGCGCCCAGGAAGAGTCGAGCGCCGTCTGCTCTCAGGCGTCTCGAGAGAGCGCGTCCAAGTCCGCCCGTTGCGCCCAGGATGGCGATGGATGGGGTTGCGTGCATTGGCAGCTCAAGCCTCCGAGAGTGGTGCAGATTTCCGATTGGAACCGGGCAACCTCAAAGCGGTTGTGAGCTCGAATCTCACGCCGGTCAGCTCTTCGCTGACCTGCCACAGCCGGGCCGCGTCCTCGGTGCTGCGAGCCTGCTCGGCCGTGCCGACCCGCCGCGGGTAGCCCCGCATCTCCAGCCACCCGCCGGGGCCGTAGTACTCGCCGCCCCGGGCGTCCGGGGCCGTGGCCGCGCGGAGGGTGGGGAGGGCTCCCTGCCACGGCCTCATGGCAAAGAGCGGGTTGAACGCTCGGAAGAGAGGGGCGTCTCGCTGCAGGTTGGTGCCGGTCCAGCCCGGATGCGCGGCGAGCGCCGCGGTCGAGGCGCCCGCAGCCTCGAGGCGGCGCTGGAGCTCGAACGTGAAGAGCAGATTGGCGAGCTTGCTCTGCCCGTACGAGGCCATCCGCCGGTACGGCCGGCGCTCCCACTGCAGATCGTCGAAGTCGATCTCTCCCTGGCGGTGCGCGGCGCTGCTCACGGTGACGACCCGCGAGCCCTCGGTGCGGAGAAGACGCCCCAGCAGCAGGCCGGTCAGGGCGAAATGCCCCAGGTGGTTGGTGCCGAGCTGGAGCTCGTAGCCGTCGGCCGTCCGGGAACGCTCCGGCGGCATCATGACCCCGGCGTTGTTGATCAGCAGATCGAGCCTGTCGCGGCGCGCCTCGAGCTCGGCGGCGCATGCCCGGACCGAGTCCAGGCTCGACAGATCGAGCTCGAGGAGCTCGGCACTCGCGGCGGGTGTCTCGTCCAGGATTCGCTCGAGCGCCCGGGCTCCCCTGGTCGCGCTGCGGCAGGCGAGGACGACGTGCGCCCCCTTCCCGGCCAACGCGCGAGCCGTCTCGAAGCCGATGCCGCTGTTGGCGCCGGTCACCACGGCTGTGCGGTCCGTCTGGTCGGGAATGTGGGACGAGGACCAGTTCAACTCGAGAATCCTCCGGCAGCTACGGGAGGCTCTACCCGCGAGGCGGCCAGGGAAAGAAGGCGCTGGTTCGACGAACGTAGTCGCGGTACTTCGGCTTGGTGGCGCCGAGCCCCTTCTCGAGGAGTGCCACTCCGGAGACCTTGATGATCAGGAAGGTCATCAGGACCGGGCCGACGAGAGTCCACAGCGACGCGGAGGTCGCCAGGGCGAAGCAGCCGAAGCCCCACCAGAGCGTGGCGTCGCCGAAATAGTTGGGGTGACGCGTGTAGCGCCACAGCCCCCGGTCCATGACCTTGCCCTTGTTGGCCGGATCGGCCTTGAAGCGGGCGAGCTGGAGATCGCCTACCGATTCGAAGAAGAAACCGATGGCAAAGAGCGCCAGACCGAGGACGTCGAGCCACGTCCAGCTCGCGGGCGCCGTGGAGGCCTGCACCTGCAGCAAGGGCATGGCGACGAGCCAGAAGAGGGCTCCCTGGAGCCAGAAGACGATGACCAGAGACAGCAGTGGGAAGCTCCGGCCGTACTTTTCGCGCATTGCCGCGTAGCGAGGGTCCTCGCCGTGGCCCCAGTTGCGCCAGAGGATGTAGAGCGACAGCCGCAGACCCCAGATCGTGACCAGCACCGGAACCAGGGTCTGACGGAACGACTCGACAGGCACCCGGCTGCGATACAGCCAGGCCAGCATGACGAAGCCCAGGCTCCAGAAGACGTCGACGATCGAGGCGTCGCGCTTGAGGAGACTGCCGAGCCAGATCAACGTGGTGAGCCCGAGCGCGGCGACGAGGCCCGGCAGCGCGAGCTCGGTGATCGCTGCGAGCACGTCAGGCGGCCTTGCGCAGCAGCAGGTCTTCCACCGATGCGTTCGCGGGCAGGCGGAAGAGCTGGATCAGCACGTAGACGGCGATCGCGATGTTGCCGAGCAGCATGAGCAGGACGAACCAGAGGATCCTCCGGCCCCAGGTCGGCTCCTTGTAGGCGATCCACAGGTACACGGCCAGGAAGCCGAAGTAGGCGTCGGCCAGGGTGGCGCGAAACCAGGGGTCGCTCCAGAGATCGGCACCCGCCTCGAAGACCCCGCGGTCGAGACTGGCGATCGTCGTGACCGCCAGCATCGACAGGAGCACGAGCCAGAAGACGACCTTGAGCCCGCGGACCATCGCCGGCACTCGCTCAGTGGACATTGCGGGTCGACTCCGCCGGAGACCAGAGAGAGTGCGAGACGAACCACTCCTCGCCGTCGTTGAAGCCGAAGAGCTCGGCGCAGGCGAGAAAGAACATGCGCCAGCGATGAAACCACCGCGTGGCGTCGGCCGGGCCGTAGGTCGCGGTGAAGATCGCGAGGATCTCTTCGCGGTTCCGGTCGATGTTGCCGAGCCAGGCCAGCGCCGTCTTCCGGTAGTGCCTGCCGTTGACTCGCCAGCGCTCTGCGAGGCGAAGCGGGCCGGAGAACTCCTCCATCAACCGCTCCGAGGGCATCAAGCCGCCGGTGAAGAAGTGCCGAGCCATCCAGTCGCCGGCGCCCTCGTCCTCGAAGAAGTAGGGGTGCTCGCGATGGCAGAACACGTGGACGAAGAGCCTGCCGTCGGGCTCGAGCCAGCCGGCCAGGCGCGCGAGCAGTACTTCATAATTACGCATGTGCTCGAACATCTCCACCGACACGATACGGTCGAAGGTGCGGGCGGCCTGGAACGCGTTCATGTCGGCGGTGAGGACTTCCAGGTTCCGGATTCCGCGCTCGAGTGCCCGTTCGCGGATGAAGTCGCCCTGCCCTGCCGAGTTGGAGACCGACGTGATCCGGCAATTCGGATAGCGCTCGCCGATCCAGAGACTGAGCGACCCCCAGCCGCAGCCGAGGTCCAGGATCCGCATGCCGTCGCGGATGCCGGCACGCCGGCAGGTCTGTTCGAGTGCGGCCGCCTCGGCGGCATCGAGCGACTCGGTGCCCGCGGGCCAATAGCAGCCGCTGTACTTGAGGTGGCGGCCGAGAGCCAGCTCGAAGAAGCGCGGCGGGAGCTCGTAGTGCTGGTCGTTGGCGGCGTCGGTTGCGAGCGCGATGGGGCTCGCGCGCATCTGGCGCGTCAGCTCCGCGATCCCGTGCGGATCCGATCGGATCGAAGAGATGCGTCCGCGAAGCAAGCGCCGGATGCCGGCCTTGACCGCCGGATCGGGCAGCCAGCCGTTCTCGGCCAGGTTCAGTGTCCACTGCATGGCGTCTCCAAGCTCCTCTCTAGGCGAAGCTGCCGGGTCTGACGTCCCTGCGGTTCATGGGCTTGCCGAACAGGATCTGGACGTCTCCGATGGCCCGCTCCAGAAAGCCCCCTTCGCAGTAGCCGAAGTAGTACTTCCACTTTCTGCGCTCGGCTGCGGAGAGACCGAGGGCCGCGATCTCATCCTCGCGAGCTTCGAAGCGGTCGCTCCAGGACTCGAGCGTGCGCGCGTAGTGCGGCGTCAGGTCCTCGACGTCGAGGAGCCTGAGATCGGTTCGCGCTCGCACGCACTCCAGGATGCGCCCGATCGAGGGCAGCAGAGCGCCCGGGAAGATGTACTGCTGGATGAAGTCGACCGACCTCCTGTAGGCGTCGTACTTCTGGTCGGGGATGGTGATCGCCTGGACGAGGGCAAGACCGTCCGGCTTCAACGACCGGCTGATGACCTCGAAGTAGAGCGGAAGGTAGTCATGCCCCACGGCCTCGATCATCTCGATCGAGACCAGCTTGTCGAAGCGATCGTCCAGCGCCGCCGGCAGGTCGCGGTAATCCGACCGGAGAAGGGTGATGCGATCCTCGAGCCCCGCGGCCGCCACCGCCTTGGACGCGTACTCGAACTGCCGCCGCGAGATCGTGGTGGTCGTGACCCGGCAGCCGTACCGGCGAGCGGCGTGGATGGCGAGACCTCCCCAGCCGGTGCCGATCTCGAGCAGATGATCCCCGCCTCCGAGCTCCAGCTTCTTGCAGATCGTGTCGAGCTTCCACTCCTGTGCCGTCTCGAGAGTGGAGAGGGCGTCGGGAAAGATCGCGCAGGAGTAGGTGAGGGTGGAGTCGAGGAACTTGGAGAAGAACTCGTTGCCGGTGTCGTAGTGGGCCGCGATGTTGCGGATGCTGCCCGCCTTGGTGTTGCCGCGCATGCGGTGGAGGAGGCGCCGGACCGGGGCCGCCAGCGAGCCGAGACCGGAGTCCAGCCCCTGGAGGGCGTCCTGGTTGCGGGCGAAGATGCGAGCCACCGCGGTGAGATCCGGAGTCGACCACAGGCCGTCGCAAAATGCCTCCGCGGCGCCGATCGAGCCGCCCCAGGCCACGCGCTCCCAGAAACCCGGGTCGTGGATCGTGATGGTGCCCTCGAGCGGGAAGGCGTCGAGACTGCCAAAGCGCCGGACCTCGCCGTCCTCTCGGATCGCGAGCCGCCCCTCGACGAGCTTCTCGAGACGGCCGCGGACCAGGCCCTTGGCCTGACGGAGCAGCCAGGACTGCCGCCGCCTGGCCGCCGGGCGCAGCGCCGCCGCCGGCGTCGCCGGCCGCGAAGCTAGGTCGCGCCGTGCTTGGGGTGGGGATAGAAGGGCGTCTTCTTGAGCCATAGCTTGAAGGCCTCCCAGTGGATCCAGAGGACCACACGCAGGGTCATGAGAGGAAACCGGGCGAGGGCCCAGGCCAGCTGCGGCCCGGTGGTCTCGCGGCGCTCGAGTCTCATGGTCGCGTCGAAGAACTTCTTCCCGTCCCGGGTGTTGTCGATGTGCACGAGGAGGGTCTGGGCCGGAACGCTGGTTCGCCAATCGTATTCGACGTTCATGTCCATGAAGGGGGAGACGTGGAACTTCTTGGCGGCACGGAAGCTCTTGACCGAGCCGTCCGCGTGCTCCGTGCTTTCGGCGAGCACGTAGCAGTACCGCTCGCCCCAGGGCGTGTTGTTGACCTCGGCGACCAGGGTGTCGAGCTCCGTCCCGGTGTCGTCGAAGCAATAGTAGAAGCTGACCGGATTGAAGCAGTGGCCGAAGTAGCGCAGGTGGGTGAGGAGGCGGATCGGCCCGGTCGGACGGCGACCGGTCTCGCTCTCGACGAGGTCGCGCACCGCCGCGTCGAGGGGCTGCAGGGGGTCGCCCAGGTGGTCCCGCCGGTCGAATCGCGCCACGGCGGGTCGCCGGGTCGACCACAGCCAGCGCTTCCGGAACACCGAGTCCAGCTCCGAGAGGTCGAGATACATCAAGAAGAGCGGGTAACGAAAGGTGTGCCCGGTCGGCTCGAACCGGCGGTGCCGGACGCGACCGGCGTAGATCGCGCTGGCGAGGGTCACAGCGACACTCCGAACCTGCGGGTCACTTCGAGCGCGCTCACGACCCCGTCCTCATGGAAGCCGTGGCGCCAGTACGCGCCGCAATAGTGGATGCGGTCGACTCCGCTGATCTCGTGATGGCGCTGTTGGGCCGCTACGGCCTCTTCCGAGAACAGGGGGTGCTCGAAGTCGAAGCTCTCGAGCTTGCGCTCTTCCGCGATGTCGGCGCGCATGTTCAGGGAAACGCAGTAGGCGGCATCGGTGGCCAGGCTCTGCAGCCTGGTCATGTTGTAGGTGACGGCGACGGGGGTCCCCGGCTCGCGAGGCGCACGGTAGTTCCAGCTCGCCCAGGCCGCCTTCTTTCTGGGCAGTACGGACGCGTCGGTGTGAAGGATGGCCGGATTCGACTGGTAGCGGGTCGCGCCGAGCACCTCGCGCTCGGCGCGCGACGGTCTTGCGAGCATCGCCAGCGCCTGATCGGCGTGAGCGGCGACGACGACCTCGTCGAACCGCTCGGTGCCCGCGTCCGTCGAGACCGCGACGCCGTCGGGCATGCGGTCCAGTCGGCGCACCGGCGACGACAGGCGGATGCGGTCGCGGAAAGGCGCGGTCAGCTTGTCGACGTAGCGCTGCGAGCCGCCCTTGATCACGCGCCACTCGAAGCCACGGGTGCTCAGCAGGTCGTGATTGTCGAGGAAGCGGAGGATGAACTTCGCCGGCGTGTCGAGGATCTTGCCCGGCTCGGTGGACCAGATGGCGGCGGTCATCGGAATCAGGTAGTGCTCGGCCAGCCGGTCAGAGAGCTGGTGGGTCCCGAGGAAGTCGCCCAGGGTTCCGGACAGGCCGTTGCCAGCGGCCTCGGCGGCGGCCTTGTTGAACCGGAGGATCTCGCGCAGGAGTCCGTAGAACCCCGGCCGGAACAGGTTCGAGCGCTGCGCGAAGAGCGAGTTCAGGTTCGTGCCGGCGTACTCCAGCCCGGTCCGGTCGCAGCGAACGCTGAAGCTCATGCTGGTGGGCTGAGTCTCGACGCCGAGGCGGGAGAGGAGCTCGATGAAGTTGGGGTAGTTGGCCGGGTTGTGGACGATGAAGCCGGCATCGACGGCCAGGGTGCCGCCGTTGCTTGCGATCTCGGAGGTGATCGTGTGGCCGCCGATGCGATCCTGGGCCTCGAAGACCGTGATCTCGTGCTCGGGATGGAGCAGGTACGCGGCAGTGAGCCCCGAGATGCCGGTGCCGACGACGGCGATCTTCATGGCGTCTTCGCCGGAGCCGGCTCGTCTTGCACCGCCGCCGGCGGCAGCGTCTCGGCGACGCGGCGGATGCCCCGGATCATGCCGCGGAAGACGAACCCGTGGAAGGGAAGGACCGCGGCCCAGTAGAGCAGCCCCGCCAGGCCGTGAGGCTTGAAGCGCGCGGTCTGAGTCAGCACCGATCGCCGCTCGTCGCCGGCGATCTCGAATTCGAGCAGAGCCTCGCCGGGGAGCTTCATCTCGGCGCGGAGCACGAGTCGCCGGCCGGCCTCGATGCCGGTGACCCGCCAGAAGTCGAGCGCGTCGCCGAAGGCGAGCTTCGCGGAATCGCGGCGTCCGCGACGCAGCCCCGGTCCGCCGAAGAGGCGGTCGATCCAGCCCCGGATGCGCCACAACAGGTCGGCTGCATACCAGCCGTTGCCTCCACCGATGCGGCAGACGGCTCGGAAGACGTCGTCCGGCGCGGCGTCGATGGCGGCGACCCGGCGGTCGACGAAGGTCTTGCCGCCCGCCCAATCGGGATCGCCCGGAATCGGCCCGGCGTCGGTCCACGAGGTCTCGACCGAGTCGGCCTCGACCTGGCCGATCGCCGCGTCGATCGCCTCGCGGACGGTCAGGAGCGTCTGCGGCATCAGGTCCCGGGCGAGCCGTGATTCGCAGACGACGCGGTTGCGCAGCCCTTCGGCCAGCGGGCGGGCGATGCGATGACTCAGCGGCGTCACCAGGTGGATCCACAACGAGCTCAATCTGGGCGTCAGCACCGGCACCGGTACGATCCATCTGCGAGGCAGCCCGAGGGCCTGGGTCATGATCCGCATCAGCTCGCGATAGGAGAAGACCTCGGGTCCCCCGATGTCGAGAACGCGGCCGGTGGTCTCTTCGACCTCGAGGACCCTCACCAGGTACTCGAGGACGTTGGAGACGGCGATCGGCTGAGACTCCGTCTGCACCCAGCGCGGAGTCACCATCACGGGCAGTCGCTCGACCAGGTAGCGGAGGATCTCGAAGGAGGCCGAGCCGGAGCCGATGATCATGGCCGCCCGCAGCGTCGTCACCGGCACGGAGCCGCCGGCGAGCTCGCGCTCGACCTCGCGCCGTGACGACAGGTGCTCGCTCAAGCCGGCTCCGGTCTCGCCCAGGCCGCCGAGGTAGACGATCCGCTTCATGGTCGGCGTCGCCGCGGCGGCGCGGGCGAAGTTCCTCGCGAGCCGGCGATCGTGCTCGGCATAGTCGGACCCGGTAGCGAGCATCGAGTGCACCAGGTAGTACGCCGCCTCGCAGCCATCGAGCGCCCGCTCGGCCGAGCCGAGGTCGTCGAGGTCGCCCGCGACGATGTCGACTTCCGGATGGCCGGCCCAGGAACGGGCCTGGAGCTTCTTCGGGCTCCGCACCATGCAGCGGACGCGGTAGCCCGCCTCTAGAAGACGAGGCACCAGCCGGCCGCCGATGTAGCCGGTAGCCCCGGTCACCAGGATGGTGCCGCGGTTCGTCGTCGTGCGGTCAGTGCGAAGGAGTGGAGGCGGGTTGCGCATGGGAGCGTTCTCGGCGTCTGTCTGAATCATTCAAATCGTGCATAGCATGCACGTCAAGTGGTGAGATGTCAAGCTCCTCTGTCGTGGCCTTGAGGGAGGTGGGAAGCCAGAGCACCGGAGGAAAGGGATTGACTCTTCGGCTCGAGACTCGTAGACTGTCGCCGTTCAAAACGGTCACACAATCCCACAAGAGGAACCCACGAAAGGAGCCCGTCGGTTGAGATCGGTCGTGACCCCGCGCCAGCTCGCCGAGGCGATCGGCGTCAGCGAGTCCTCGGTCAAGCGCTGGGTGGACCATGGCGACATCGAGGCCGCGCGCACGGCGGGCGGCCATCGCCGTATCTCCATCCAGGAAGCCGGGCGCTATCTCCGCGAGCGGTCGATACCGCTGGTGCGTCCGGATGTTCTCGGCCTCGCGGACCTCGCGGCCTACGGCGGCGGTGATTCCGAGGCGGACGACCCGGCAGCCTGCTTCTTCGACTACCTGCGCCGCGGCGCCGAGCCCGAGGCGCGGGGGCTGATCCTCTCGCAGTACCTGGAGGGCCGGAGCGTCGCCGAGATCGTCGACGGACCTCTCCGTGCCGCCCTGGCCCGGATCGGAGAGCTCTGGACCCGAGAGCCCTCCGGCATCTTCTGGGAGCATCGAGCCACGCAGATCGCGATGCAGGCGCTGGCCCGGCTGCGCCTTCTGCTGAAGGTCCCCGCGGACGCGCCGGTCGCCGTCGGCGGGGCGCCCGCGGGGGATCGCTACGTCCTGCCGTCCATGGCGGTCGGCGCCGTGCTCGAGGGAGAGGGCGTGAGGGCGGTCAATCTGGGCGCCGAGACCCCCACCGCGACCCTGGCCTTGGGGGTCAGGGAGCACGATGCACAGCTGGCCTGGCTGAGCGTGAGCTTCGTGGCGACTCCCGATCGCCTGCGAGAGGACACGCTCGGCCTGCTCTCGGTCCTGGCCGAGCGCGGCACGCCCCTGGTGGTCGGCGGCGCCCAGTCCCGGAAGCTGAGGCTGCCGAAGAGCGATCTCCTCTACGTCGGCGGCTCGATGGCCGAGCTCGAGGCCCTGGTCAAGGGCATGAGGCTCGCGCCGCGAGCCGCGTCTGCCTGAGGATCGCAGGCTTCTGCTCCGAGTGTTCCCGGTGCTCCGCGGGCTCCGGGCGGCGGGCCGGCGGAGCGTCCGACTCGAGACCCGGGAGCCCGGGTGCCGAGGATGCGCCGCGCCGCGCGCTCGCGATGCCGGAAGATCCGTTCGAGATCGGCCCGGACGAGGAGGCGCTCGATCAGCCGGCCGCCCGGCGCGCGGAAGACGACCCGGTCGGTGACTCGAGTCCCACCCGTCTCTGCCTCGAAACGATGCTCGTGGCGAAAGGCGCGGTAGGGCCCCCGCACCTGCTCATAGGTCAGCAGATGGGGCGGCTCCCAGTCGACGATCCGGCTGGTCCAGCGCAGGGGCAGGCCGCGCCAGCGCAGCCGGTAGGTGATCTCGGAGCCCGGCGCGAGAGGTCGCGGGAAACCGGGAGCGGGCTCGAGCTCGAACCAGCTCGGGGTCAGCGCGTCGAGCAGGCCGGGATCCGAGAACAGCCGGAAGACGTCCTCGACGCCCGCGGGCAGAGAGAAGACGTGGGAGTACGAGCTCGACGGGCTCACGACGGTCGAGCCTTGCCCAGCAAGCGCGCGAGAGCGGGCTCGAGGGTCGGATCGTCGAAGACGAAGCCTGCCTTCGTCAGCTCCGCCGGAGCCGCGCGGCAGCTCGCGAGCAGCATCTCGTCGGCCATCTCGCCCAGGAGAAGCCGGGCGGCCGGGGCCGGCAGCGGCAGGACCGTCGGCCGCCCCAGCACCCTGCCCAGGGTCTTGGTGAAGTCGCGGTTGGTGACCGGTTCCGGAGTCGTGGCGTTGACCGCCCCGGCGAGACGCTCGTCCATCAGGGCCTGATGGACCGCTCCGAGCGCATCGTCGATCGTGATCCAGCTCATGTACTGACGACCGCTTCCGAGCACGCCGCCGCCTCCGAGACGGAACGGAAGGAGCATCTTGGCGAGCGCTCCGCCCGCCGGCGTCAGGATGACGCCGAAGCGAAGCAGGACGACGCGGATCCCCAGCCCCTGCGCCTCGAGGGCGGCCGCTTCCCAGTCCTGGCAGGTCGCGGCCAGGAAACCCTCGCCGGCCGCACTCGTCTCGGCGAGCACCTGGTCGCCGCGGGAGCCGTAGAAGCCGACGGCCGAGGCGCAGACGAGGGTGCGAGGCGGCCGCCGGAGCCTGCCGAGCGTGTGCACGAGATTGCGGGTGCCTCGGACCCGGCTGTCGCGAATGCCGGCCTTGCGCTCTGGGGACCACCGTCCCGAGGCGATGCCCTCTCCCGCCAGGTGAACGACGGCATCGAAGGGCTCGAGGGTCTCGGGCTCGCGAAGACCTGCCTCCGGGCTCCAGCGCGGCTGGCGGGGATCCGCCGCGCCGGAACCTTCGCGGGCGAGCGGCACCGCGGTGTGGCCTCCGGTGGTCAGGAAGGGGAGGAGACTGCTTCCGACGAGACCGCTCGCGCCCGTGACGGCGACCCGCAAGGGCCGGCGCTCGCCGAAGCGACCATGGCGGGCCAGGTCGCGCGCCGTGGTGGCGTGCCGGTAGGCGAAAGTCGACTCGAGATCCCGATCCACCGATCGGCCCGCGACGAGGCGGCCGAGGGCGCCGCCCGGGAGCGCGTAGTCGATGCGGTCGCGGAGGATGGAGCCGCCGGTCGCGGTCGCCTCGAACTCGTGCCGGTGGACCCAGCGCGCAAACGGCCCCGAGACCTGTTCGTCGGTGAAGCCGCGGTCCGCGACGACGTCCCGATGCTCCGCCAGCCAGGAGAACCGGAAAGGGCCCTTCTTCAGGCGAAGCCGGACCCGGCTGCCGTCCTCGACCGGCGCCGGCTGCTCGATCTCGATTCTCTGCCACGGCGGCCGCAACCGCTCGAAGGCGCCGGCCCTGGCGTGCCAGGCGAAGAGCTGCGCTGGGGAGGTGGGGATCGTGCTCTCGAAGATGCGGGTCGGCATGGCGCCTCCAAAACGTCTAAATCGTCCATAGCTTAGCAGGTGATGCCCTTTCGACAAAGGTCTTGACAGATCCTCATCCGTTGTGTATCGTCCTTGGTGAACGATTTGGACGTTTTTAAGGAGCGATGACATGAACCCCGGGCTCGCATTCAGCACTCTCTTCCTGGCGACCGCTTCGATGGTGGCGGCGACCGACGGCCGTGTGAGCTACTCGGCGGCGGCCTTCGCGTTGGACGGAGACGAGCTGCTCTACGTCGAGAGACACGTCGAGACCCGGCGCGAGGGTCGATTGGCCGAGCGCTCGGTGCGCTACGAGGATCCTCGCGGTCGCCTGATTGCCGAGAAGCTGGTGCGCTACGGCGAATCCCCGCTGGCCCCGTCGTTCGCGATGACCGATTTCCGGGTCGGTCTGCGGGAGGGCGCCGAAGTGGGCTCCGGGGAGATCGTACTGTTCTCGGGTCCGGCCGCGGAGCCCGATCGCAGGCGGAGCTTGAAGCGGCCCGAGCTCGCGGTCGTCGACGCCGGTTTCGACGCCTTCATGCGCGAGAACTTCGCGCAGATCGCCGCCGGCCGGAGCCTGGAGTTCGACTTCGCCGTGCCCGCCCTCCGGCGCTTCTTCAAGTTCCGGCTGGTGCCCGAGGATCGCTTCGAATACCAGGGCCAGCCGGCGCTGCGGGTCAAGATGGTGCCGGCCAGCCGGCTGCTGCGCCTGGCGGTCGACCCAATCGACCTCGTGTACGGTCTCGATGGGCGCTTGCTCGAGTTCCGGGGCCTCTCGAACGTCTGGGACGAGCAGGGAGAGCGCTACAAGGCGCGGATCGTGTTCGACTACCGGCCCGCGGTGGAGGCGTCGGCGGCGGCGGCGACCGGGGTGGCGCCGTAAGAGGCCCGAATCCGGAATCCCCTGTCCTCGTGCCGCGCTCGCGCCGCGCCGCGGGTCGGAGCGCCGGAGGGTCCAGCCGCTCGAGACGGGCGGCTGCCACGAGCCGGGGCGAGCCGTCTCCGGCGCGCCGAGCAGGCGGCGAATGTCGAGTAGGATCGCCGCACGGGATGCGGTGATCATGGCGGACCCCCACGAACGGCCCCGCTGGCCTCTGGCCGTCCTGGCAGCCGGTGCCGGCTCCCGTTACGGGGGCCTGAAGCAGCTGGTCCCGGTCGGGCCGTCCGGCGAGGCGCTCCTCGAGTACTCGGTCTTCGACGCTCTGCGCGCGGGATGCGAGCGCGTCGTGCTGGTGGTCCGCCCGGAGACCGAGCCGGAGTTCCGCCGGCGGCTGGACGGGGGCATGGCGCGGCGGGTCCCGGTGTCCTACGTCCACCAGCGGGTCGATGCTCCGCTGGGCGGCGAGCCGTCGCCGCAGCGGGTCAAGCCCTGGGGCACGGGGCATGCCGTCCTCGCGGCGGGCGCGGCGGTCGAGGGGCCGTTCGGGCTGGTGAATGCCGACGATTACTACGGCGCCGAGGCCTACGCCGTGCTCGCGAGCTTCCTGACGGCGGCCCGGGACGGGCGGCGGCTGGCGGTGCTCGGCTTTCCCGTGGCCGCGACCCTGAGCACCTCCGGGCCGGTGTCCCGAGCCCTGCTCGACGTCGGCGACGGAGGCGAGCTGCGCGAGATCGTCGAGCTCTTCGAGGTCCGCAGCGAAGGCGGCCGCATCCTCCACCGCGATGCGGGGGGCCGCGAGCGGGCGCTGCGTGGCGACGAGCGCGTGTCCATGAACATGTGGGGGCTGACGCCGGACGTGATTCCGGAGTTCCGGCGCCGCTTCGCCGAGTTCCTGGCTCGGGCCCGAGACCTCGCCGAGGCCGAGTTCCTGCTCCCGGAGGTGATCCAGTCGATGATCCGCCAGGGCCGCTTCCGGGTCGACGTGCTGCCGGCAAGCGGCGAGTGGTGCGGCCTCACCTTCCGCCGCGACCGGCAGCGAGTCCGGTCGGTCATCGGCGCCCTGATCGCCGCGGGACGCTACCCGCAGGACCTCTGGGCCTAGGGAGCCTGTTCCTTCGGCATCTCGTCCTTCATCGGCATCTCCTCCCTCGGCATCGCGTCGTGGCCGTGCTCCTCCATCGCCCCCATCTCCATGGGGTTCATGTCGGTGTTCCAGGTCTCGGCCTTGACCTTGAGGTTGCCGTCCGCGTCCCGGACGTAGACCGTGAGGTACTTGCCCTTGTCCTGGATCCCGGGCATGCCCGGCATGTCGAGCGAGATCTCGAAGGTGCCGATCTCGATCACCTGATCCCCGGCCTCCCAGACGTCGGTGGGATCGCTGGTAAAGGAGTTGATCTTCATGCCGGCGGCCGCCATCTGCTCGTGATGCTGCCGGAACGCCTCGACCCCGTCCATCCTGGGGCCGTAGTTCGGCAGCGAGATGGCGCCTTCGGCATACATGCCGAGCATGAAATCGACGTCGTCCGCCATCATCGCCTCGGACAAGGCGTCGCCGAGCGCTTTCACTTCCGCCATCAGAGCGCTCTCCTCGGCCGCCACGACCGGCGCGAGACCGAGCACGAGAACCCCCACGAGAACGACACGAGCTGTGCGCATTCCTGGACCTCCCTCAGGTTGGTTGATCTATGAGAATAGCATGCCCGGCGCTCCCCTTCCTGGCCGGACGGCTGGTCCCGACACTACAATGGGCGTCGCGCCGGGGCGCGGCAGGCTCTGCCCCTCTCTCCAGCGAAGCGGGCTGTGGTCCGGGCGCAGGCGGATTCCAGATCATGGAGCTGGCAGGAAAACTCGACCGGTACGACTTTGCCGATCTGCTGCAGATGCTCGCGTCGACGGGCAAGAGCGGCAAGCTGACGCTCACCGAGTACGGCGGCCAGGGGGTCATCGTCTTGCGGCAGGGCAAGATCATCTACGCCGCGTCGAGCTCTCCGCGGGAGACGCTGGGCAACATGCTGCTGTGCAAGGGGCTGATCGGCGAGGAGCAGTTGAAGGAGGGTCTGGCGGCCCAGAGAGGCTCCGACGAAGAGCGTCGCCTGGGAGCGATCCTCGTGGAGATGGGCTTCCTTCGCCAGGAGGCGCTCGAGCAGGTGATCGCCGCGCAGATCGAGAAGGTGATCGCGGAGTTCCTCGACTGGCACAGCGGGTTCTTTCGGTTCGAGGAGTTCGAGCTTCCGGACCGCGGTGAGGTCGAGGTCGATGCGCGCCTGCTCCACGGGCGTTCCGGCAGCATGCTCCTGAGCGAAGGACTGCCGCCGGACCAGGTGCTGCTCGAGCTCGCGCACCGGCTGGATTCGAGGAGCACCGGTCAGACGGAAGCGGGGCCGGAGCCGGAGGCCGGAGAGGGAGCCCCGGAGCCACCCGCGGTCGCGGGCGCCGCGGCCGACGCTCCCGGACCGGGACGCTTCGACTCTCTGCGCTCCATCATGGTCGAGTTTCACTCGCCGGCATTCACCGGCGAGAGCACGCTCATGATCCTCGACTACGCGCAGCGACTGGTGCGCCGGGGAGTGCTCCTGGCGATGAGCGGCACGGGGAGCCGGGGCCTGGGTCAGTTCGGCGTCGAGCCTCCGCCGGGCGCTTCCCCGGACTTCATCCGCCAGCTGGTGCTCCCCTCCGGGCAACGGTCGATCGTCGCGGAAGTGATCGCTCGCAAGAGCGTGTTCGTGGGCCCGCTCGAGAAGACGGCGGCCAACCGGCTCTTCCTGCGCCAGCTCGGCGGGGGGTGGCCGGACTCCGTCGTCGCGGCGCCGCTCATCGTCGCCGGGCGGATTCTGCTCACGTTCTACGGCGACAATCTGCCGGAGAACGAACCGATCGGCCCGGTGGACGAGCTGGAGGTCGTGATGATCCATGCCGGGCTGGCGATGGAGAAGAGCCTGCTGGCCAAGAGGCTCGCGCACCTCGAAGACCTCCAGCGCCGAGCCGGCAGAGCCTAGACCCAACGTCGACCGGGCTTCCGTGGCACGGGAGCTCAGGAGAAGATCGGCCCATCGTGCTCTTGCGCCGCGCCCACACCCCGCCCGACGTCCTGGACGTCCTCAGGACCTCGGGACTGCTGGGGGTGAGCGAGTTCCGGGTGTTCGAGCTGGCCTACACGCACTGGTACGGCGTCGCCACCGACGAGCGCGCGATCGAGCGGCACTTCGTTCCCTACATGTTCCGCGAGCAGGTGCCGCCCTGGGTCCGGGCCTTCACTCGCAAGGTCCTCGCTCTGGAGCAGGCCGGCACGCTCGATCCCGCCGGCTTCGGCATCGAGCGCGAGCAGAGCACGACGCGAGACCTGGTGAGCGGCCTCTTCTCCGCGGTCTTCATCGTCGCCGCGATGACCGTGCTCGTGCTCCTCGCCAAGGTCACCGCGGAGCGTCTCGGCCTGGCCGAGTGCCTGTTTCCTCCCTGCTTCTGACGGCCAGCCAGCTTGGTGCGAGCTGGCGGCGTCGGAATCCGTCCCCCTTCCGGCCAGGCGAGACGAGCCCGACAACGCATGCGATACGCATGTGATACCGTCCGGAGGATGCCGCGAATGATCCAGATTCGAAACGTCCCCGATCCCCTGCACCGCGAGCTGGTGCGCCGCGCCAAAGCGCGCCGGCAGACGCTGACCAGCTACCTCCAGGAGATCCTCGAGCGCGAGGTCTCCCGGCCGCCGGCCGATGAGGTCGTCGAGCGGGTCGCCGCGCGCACTCCGGTCGATCTCGGCAAGAGCGCGGCCGAGCTGCTGCGGGACGAGCGGCGCCTGGCGTGAGTGCGATCGTCGTCGATGCCTCGATCGTCGTCGAGTACCTCCTGCGCACCCCGCGGGGGGCGAGGCTCGAGTCGCTCCTCCGGGAGCCGGCCACCGACCTCCACGTGCCGGCCCTGTGCGACGTCGAGGTGGCGGCGGTGCTCCGCCGCGCCCTGCTCGGCCGGCGTCTCGGCATCGAGCGCGCCTACGACGCCCTCGAGGATTACCTCGACCTGCCCCTGGCGCGGCACGGCCACGCATATCTGCTCGGGCGAATGGTCGGACTGCGCCGCAACTTCTCGGCCTACGACGCCACCTACGTGGCGCTGAGCGAATGGCTCGCGGCGCGGCTGGCCACCGCCGACGAGGCCCTGGCGCGGGCCGTCGGCGCGCACACGCAGGTCGAGCTCTGCTAGCGAGCGGCTCTCGAGCGCTTGACTTTTAGTTAACCAACGGGTTAACTATGGGTCATGGCCGAACCCGACCCGAGACTCGACCGGATCTTCTTCGCCCTTTCCGACCCCACCCGGCGGGCGATCGTGGGTCGCCTGGCGGGGCGGCCGAGCACGGTGGGCGAGCTCGCCCAGCCGTTCTCGATCAGCGCGCCGGCGATCTCCAAGCACATGAAGATCCTGGAGGGCGCCGGCCTGATCAGACGCCGTGTCGAGGGCCGAAGGCACCACTGCACGCTCGATCCGCGGGCTCTCGAGGCAGCGCAGGATTGGCTCAGCTACCACCGCGACTTCTGGGAGGCCCGGCTCGACGAGCTCGAGAGCTTCCTCGAAGAGTCCGACAAGTCATCGCAACAACGGTCTGAAACGACCCAACGGAAAGGAAGCAAGCGCATGAAAGGAACGACTCCATGAACGGCGCACGGGGAATGACCTCCCGGGAGACCACCTCCCCGGGATCCGAGACCACCCTGGTGATCAGGCGCACCCTGCCCGCGACCCCCGACAGGGTGTTCGCGGCCTGGACGCGGCCGGAGCTGGTCCGGCGCTGGTTCAGCCCGGGCCCGATGAGAATCGACGAGGCGAGCCTCGACGTTCGGGTCGGCGGCAGCTACCGCATCGTGATGATGAGCCCGGAGGGGGAGCCCCACTCGCCCGGCGGCGTCTACGAGGAGATCGTCCCGAACGAGAAGCTCGTCTTCTCCTGGAAGTGGGCCGGTTCCGAGCTCGTCACCCGGGTCACCGTGGAGCTGCGGGCCTCGGGTGCGGACCAGACCGAGCTGACCCTCACGCACGAGGGGTTTCCCGACCAGGAGACGCGAGAGGCCCACGACAAGGGCTGGGCCGGCTGCCTGGCGAAGCTCCCGGCGACTCTGGAATCGGAGCCGGACGGCCAGTGGACGGAGGCCACGTGAGGCGCACCGTCCTCATGGTGCTCGCCGTCGTCCTGTTGGCGGGTCTCGCGCCGCCGGCGCCTGCCGGAGTCGCAGTCTTCGTGGAGTATCTCGCCGTACCGCCGGCGGACGCCGCGCGGTTCGCGTCGGCCGCCGCCGGGCCTGTGCGGAGTCTCAACGAAGCGCGGCTCGAGCGGGGCGAGATCTTCGCCTGGTACCACTACTCGGCGCGCTTCCCAATGGGCAAGGCGAGTGACTACACCGACGTCCTCGTCACCGTCTTCACCGATTTCTCCAGCCTGGAGGATCCCGCTGTGTCCGCGCCCCATGCCGCCTGGGTCCACCACTCGGAGGTCTTCCAGGGGGTGGCCGGCATCCGCTCCGAGGACTACTACGGCAAGGTCGAGTACACGCACGTGACCGTCGACTTCTTGACGGCGGGGCCGGATGGCGCGGAGGCCTTTCTGGCGAAGATGCGGAGCGAGGTCATGCCCCGGCTGCAAGCCCGGGCCGACGCGGACGAGGTCGTCAACTGGGCGCTCTTCGCCAGGCGCTTGCCGGTCGGCCAGGAGCGAGGTTACGAGTACGCGCTGGTCAGCCGCTTCCAGGGTTTCGGCAAGCTCGAGGCGCCCCAGATCACGAGCGCCGAAGCCGACCATCTGTACGAATCGGTGGCCTGGGCGCTCGTCGACATCATCGAATAGGAAGCGCCGGTCGCCGCGGCGAGATCGAGAGCGCGGCCCATCCAGCCGACGGGGACGGGGGATGGGCCCGCCCGCTCATGAGCCCCCCGGGGCGCGCCGCCGAAAGAGCTGGCGATTGCCTTGGGTCCAGGTCGTGCCGCCGTCCGTCGAGTACTCCATCTTGGATTCGAATCGGTCGGGCTCGACGTTGTAGCGGGTGAAGCGAAGCTCGAGGGTGGAGCCGTCGGCCTGGGGCGTCGGCGGGGTCGTGCGAACCTCCGAGTCGGCCGGACCGCTCATGACCCAGAGCTGGCCGTCGCCGCCCACCGAGGTCATGGTGATCGTGCCGTCGCCTTCCGAGTAGAAGAAGAGAATGCCGGCGGAGCGGCCGAGCTCGGGGATCTCCGAGCGGCCGACGAGGACCCGGTCGGGCACCACCCACTCGAAGTCGTAGGTTCCCTCGACCGCTTGCGCGA
>JAOTWP010000200.1 GCA_029862975.1 Acidobacteriota bacterium | reverse complement strand
GTCAACGAGGCGCTGCGCGCCGCCCGCGGGCTTCCGCCGCGCGCCGAGCGCTAGAGAGTCGGGTCGCCGCGCGAACGGTCTTGGGGTGGGCCTGGACCCGCTGCAGGGCCGGACCCGCGGTCGGCGCGGCGCCGTCGAGCCCGGCTCCGGGCATCCGCCGCTGCAAGGTTGCCGGTGGGCTTGGCCTCTATGGGGGTGGCACGGCGTGGCTCGTATGGTACCATTAAGGTACCGAAATGGAGTGAACCATGCCGACGTTGACCGTGAAGAACCTGCCCCAGGAGACCTACGAACGCCTCAAGGGCTCGGCCAAGGCCCACCGGCGAAGCCTCAACAGCGAGCTCATCGTCTGCATCGAGCGCGCCCTGGGCGTTCGTTCGCTCTCGGCGCGGGAGATTCGACAGCGTGCCGCCGAGCTGCGCGCCGGCTGGGAGGGGCCGCCGCTGACCCTGGCCGAGATCGACGAGGCCAAGCGAGCCGGCCGCGCTTGATCGTCGTCGACACCAACCTCGTGGCGGCGCTTCTGCTCGACACGGAAGCGACGCCGACGGCCGAGCGAATCCATCTTCGCGATCCCGAGTGGGCGGTGCCACCGCTGTGGCGCAGCGAGCTGCGAAGCGTTCTCGTCCAACAGGTTCGGGCGCGCGCCTTGACGCTCGCCGCCGCCGAGTCCGGCATGGAGCTGGCGGTCGAGCTGCTCGCGTCGCTCCAACAGGACGTGATGTCGCAACAGGTCCTGCGCCTCGCCGTTGCGAGCGGTTGCTCGGCCTACGACTGCGAGTTCGTCGCCCTGGCGCAGCTCCTCGAGGTCGATCTGGTGACGTTCGATCGGGCGCTGCTTCGCCAGTTCCCGGAGACGGCGGTGAGCCCGGAGGAGTTCGCAGCCGGTTGAAATGCCGTCAGCGCACCGGGAGGGAGCCTTCTCATTCCGACCGCATGGTCCCAGAGGACCTTGAAGAACTCGGCTAGCGGGGCTGCATCTGTGCGTTGGAAAAGCCGGAGTCGGTGGCGAGCACGAGATCGCGCACCTCCCGATGGAAGGCTGCTTCGCTCATCAGGCCTCGCGCGTAGTAGCTGACGAGGTCTCGGTGCTTCTCGAAAGCCGGCAGCCGTCCGGTAGCGCCGATGATCTCCACCACGGCCGGGATCTCCGGCTCGGTGGCAACCGAATAGAGCCTTCGCAGGTCGCCGACGATCTCCTGTGGCGAACGCCGGACTCCCCACTCGAAGAAGAATGCAGGCCAGCACGAGATGAGTGACGCCCAAGCGAGCTCGACCCAGCGGATCGGCCTTCCAAGGACGTACATCACCGCTGCGAACAGGGCGAATGTAGCCAACCAGCCGGCGATCGCGGAACGCGGACCCCAGGCAAACCAGGTCGATCGGCGCCCGTCGGTCGCCTTCTCTCCGGGAATCGACATCGTGCTGGCAGATAGTCTGCCAAGGGGTCCTGGGCAGTGCAAGTTCGCGAGGGGCTGGCGAGATTGCGCGGCTGCCAGGCGCCGTTGCGATGCCAGCACAGGTTCCTGCGAAGCGCTACAGTAGATCCCGGTGAACATCCCGCGCCGCGTTCTCGCCGTCGACTGGTCGGGCGACGTGACCGCCGCCCGCAAGCGGATCTGGCTCTGCGAGGTCGACGCCTCGGGCGTGCGGCGGCTCGAGAGCGGCCGGTCGCGCGAGGAGCTCGTCGAGCACCTGATCGCGGAGGCGGCGCGTGAGCTGCACCTGACCGTCGGCCTCGACTTCGCGTTCTCGTTTCCGGCCGAGCTGCTGCGCAAGCGCGCCCACCGGACGATCGCCACCGTCTGGCACGAGACCGAGATGCTGGGCGAAGGATGGCTCGAGCACTGCCCGTTCCCCTTCTGGGGCAAACCGGGCAGGAAGAAGCCGCCTCTCGGCGAGACGCTCTACCGGGCGACCGAGCTGGCCGTGGCCCGGGAGACCGGCTTCGCGCCGTTCTCGGTGCTCCAGATCGGCGGCGCCGGGGCGGTCGGAGTTGGCTCCATCCGGGGCATGCCGGGGCTGCGGCGGCTGCGCGGCGCCGGGTTCTCGGTGTGGCCTTTCGACGCGGCGACCCTGCCGTCGGTCGTCGAGATCTGGCCGCGGCTCTTCATAGGGGAGGTCCGCAAGTCGAAGGCCGACGAGCGCGCCGACTACCTGGCGGCCTGGTACCCGGAGCTCGACCCCGCGGTGCGGCGGGCGGCGGTGGCGAGCGACGACGCCTTCGACGCTCTCGTCTCGGCGCTCGAGATGTACCGCCACCGCGAGGAGCTGGCGGAGCTGCCGCGGTCGCGCGACGCGACGACGCTGCTCGAAGGCGAGATCTGGCGGCCGCTCTCGCTGTCCGCGCTGCCCTGGAGATCCGACGCCGGCTAGGCCGGCGCCGGGGGCATGGGGAGCCACGGGGAGGTGCTCATGAGCACAAACCAGCTCGTTCCGTTTCTCCGTGGTGCCGTCGTCCTGTCGGCCGTCCTGGGCTTGGCTGCGGCGAGTGGCGCCCAGCAGGTCGTGACCGGGGGCTGCCTCGAGGACGTGTCGCCGGGCGGCGTCAACTGCACGGCCAACGACGTCACGTTCACCCTCGTCGGCCTCGGGGTGCAGACCGACGGCTGCGTGCAGAGCGGCCTCGGCACCTGCTCGAACGATCCCGTCGTCAGCTGCGCCGACGACGCGGACTGCGCCGCGCCGGGAACCTGCGAGTATCTGGACGAGCTCGGCGATACCTCGGCCTGGTCCAACACCGTGCCGTAGGGCGATCGCCTTGGGCGCTCAGAACCGACGAGGAAGCGCGTGGGGAGCGAGCCCATTCTTCTCGAATCAGCTGGACCAAAGTAGGAGTGAAGAGCCACTGGCGATGCGTTAGCAGCCGTCGAAGCCGTCGTACTCGGGAGCGGCGGGCTGGTGTCGGCCGCCGCAATCCCGAGCGGGCGTAGGATCGGCCGGCCCATGCCCGCGCGAGACCTCACCATCGCCGCCACGGACGGCTTCGCGCTGAGCGCTCGAGTGTTCGGCGAGTCGGCCGCGGCCCGCGGCGCGATACTGGTGAACCCCGCCACCGGGGTCCGCAAGGGCTACTACCGACCGTTCGCCGAGTTCCTGGCGTCTCGCGGCTGGCGCGTCGTCACCTTCGACAACCGGGGGGTGGGGGGCTCGCGGCCGGAGAGCCTACGGGGCTTCGAGGCCCGGATGCAGGACTGGGCCGAGCGCGATTCCGAGGGTGTGCTGCGTTGGATGGTCGACGAGGCTGCGGTCCCGGCCCACGCCGGAGGCACCCGCGCGCCGCTGTGCCTGGTGGGGCACAGCTTCGGGGGCCAGGCTCTCGGTCTCATCCCTGCCGCGCGGCGGCTCGACGCCGCGCTTCTGGTGGCGACGCAGAACGGCTACTGGGGCCACTGGCCGCGGCTGCAGCGGCCGCGGGTACTGGCGCTGTGGTTCGTCATCATCCCGCTCGTTACCGCCGTGCTCGGCTACTTCCCGGCCCGCCTCCTGGGGCTCGGCGAGGATCTGCCTGCCGGCGTGGCCCGCCAGTGGGCGCGGTGGGGGCGGCATCACGAGTACCTGATGCGTGACCGGATCCCCTCCTGGCGGGCGGGCTACGAGACCCTCGAGCTGCCGATTCGCGGCCTGAGCTTCACCGACGACATCTACGCGCCGCGCCGGTCGATGGCGGCGATCCTGGCGCTCTACTCGCGGGCGCGGGTGGAGCACCGCCACCTGGCGCCCCGCGACCTGGGCCTCGCGTCGGTCGGGCATTTCGGCTTCTTCCGCGAGCGCCATCGGGAGGCGCTCTGGGAGCCGGCCGCGGAATGGCTGGAGTCGCATCGGGTATCGTCATCCGAGGCTATCCCGTCGAGAGAGGTGCCCAAAGGGGCGCCGGGGAAGGGCAAGGAGGACGTCATGACGATTCCGAGGCTGCCACGGTGAGCTTCGAGCCGATGCCGGCGCGGATCGACGAGGAGGACGAGCTCGTCTGCCTCGGGCACGGCGAGGAGAACGGAGGGGCGCTGACCCCGCCGATCTTCCAGAGCGCGCTCTTCGCGCAGCCCTCGCTCGGCCGGCTCGCGGCGGGACTGGCGAGCGAGCACGACCACCGGCTCTACTCGCGGGGCAACAACCCGACGGTCGGGGCCGTCGAGGCGAAGCTGGCGCGGCTCGAGCGCGGCGAGGCGTGCCGCTGCCTGGCGTCCGGCATGGCGGCCGTCAGCGCCGTTCTGTCGAGCCTGCTCGTGGCCGGTGACCACGTCCTCGTGGTGAATCAGGTCTACGGTCCCACGCTCGAGCTGCTGCGCCGGCTGGAGCGTCTCGGGGTGCGCCACGACGTGACGCTCGAGCTCGATCCCGCGGCCGTCGCCGCGGCTCTCGAGAAGGAGACGAAGCTGCTGTGGCTCGAGAGCCCCGGCACGATGCTGTTTCGAACCGTGGACGTCGCGGCGCTTTCCGCGCTGGCGCGGGCGCGCGGCATCGTCACGGTGCTCGACAACAGCTGGGCGACGCCGCTCTTCCAGAAGCCGCTGACCCGGGGAGTCGATCTCGTCGTCCATTCGGCGACCAAGTACCTCGGCGGTCACAGCGACGTCGTGGCCGGCGCGGTCGTGGGCTCGGCGGCCCGGCTCGAGCGGCTCTTCCACGACGCGCTGCTGCTCGACGGCGGCGTGCTCTCCCCGTTCGACGCCTGGCTCCTCAACCGCGGGCTGCGCACGCTGCCCGTCCGCATGCGGCGCCACCACGAGAGCGGCCTGGCGGTGGCGCGCTTTCTCGCCGCCCACCCGCGGGTGCGGCGGGTGTTCCACCCGGCGCTCGAGGCCGCGGCGCCCGGCTCGCTCACGGGCTTTTCGGGGCTCTTGAGCTTCGATCTCGGGACGGCGAGCTGGGACGACCTGGCGCGCTTCGTCGATCGCCTGCGGCGCTTCCGCATCGGGGTGAGCTGGGGGGGTGTCGAGAGCTTGGTTCTCACGCCGAACCGCGGCGGCAACGCTGCGGCGCTCGCGGCGCAGGGCATTCCGCCGGCCCTCGTGCGCCTGTCCGTCGGGCTCGAGCCGCCGGACGTCCTGATCGCCGACCTCGAGCAGGCCTTGAGCGAGCCGTGAGCCGGAGGCCCGCCGCGCGGCCCCTCGCCCTGGGCTGGGCCCTGCTGCCGCTCGTGACCCTCGTCCTGTGCTTCGCGCTCGGCGTCCTGCGCTTCGGATTCAGCGCCGAGCTCCTCATTGC
>JAOTWP010000068.1 GCA_029862975.1 Acidobacteriota bacterium | reverse complement strand
GGGCGTGCCCGTCAGCACCACGTCCCCGGGCTCGAGCGTCATCATGCGGGAGATGTAGACGAGCTGCTCGACGATGCCCCACTCCATCGCCGAGGTGTGGCCGCGCTGGCGCTCTTCCCCGTCGACCCGGGTCACGACCTCGAGGTCCTCGAGGTCCGGCTCGACCTGGATGGCCGGTCCCAGGGGGCAGAACGTGTCGAACGACTTGCCGCGGGCGAAGGTGGCGTCGCGGCGCTGCAGATCGCGGGCCGTGACGTCGCAGGCGCAGGTGACGCCGAGGACCGCCGCCCGCGCCTCTTCGGCCGGCGCCCGGGTGAGGCGGCGGCGGAGCACCACGGCGATCTCGCCCTCGTACTCCACGCGCTCGCTCTCCGGCGGCAGGACGATCGGCGCTCGCGGCCCGACGACCGAGCTCGGCGCCTTGAGGAAGAGCAGCGGCTCGGCCGGCATCTCGTTGCCGAGCTCGGCCGCGTGATCGCGGTAGTTGCGGCCCACGCCGACGATCTTGCCCGGCCGCACCGGGGCCAGGAGCCCCACCGGCTCGGCGGTGGCCTCGCGCCCGAGCTCCCAGCCCCCCGGCCGCACCTCGAACGGGTCCGAGTAGAGGACGCGCAGCACCCCCTCCTCGTCGCGCGCCGCGTAGAAGCCCTCGGGGCCGATGCGATAGAGCAGCACCCCCTGATTCTATGGCGCCGCCGGCCCGACGCAGGAGCTCGGGCAGGAGCTCGGGCAGGAGCTCAGCGAGACGCCGCCGCCGTCTCGCTGCGCGCCCCGGCCGCGACGCACGGCAGGCGCACCCTCACCTCGGCCCCGCCCTCCGGGCGATTGTCGAGCTCGAGCTTGCCGTCGTGATCCTCGACGATGCGCTCGGCGATCGCGAGGCCGAGCCCCATGCCGCCGGGCCGGCGGGTGAAGAACGGCTCGCAGGCCCGCGCCAGCGCTTCCTCCCCGAAGCCGGGGCCCGAATCGCGGACCGTGCAATAGACCCAGTGCTCGGCCCCCTCGTCGCGGCGCGCGGAGCGCGAGACCACCGCGGCGCTCACGACGACGCGGCCCCCCGCCGGCGAGTGCTGCAGCGCGTTCGACAGGAGGTTCGTGAAGAGGCTGGCTAGGCCCTCGCGGTTCATCGGCAGCGCCCAGCCGTCGAGCTCCAGCAAGCGCTCGAGCCTGACGCCGCGCTCCTCGGCCAGCGGGGCGCAGTCGGCGAACGACCTGTCGATCACGTCCGCGAGAGAGCCCAGCGAGCGCTCGCTGGCGGCGGACCGGCCGTACTCGAGCAGACCGTTCATCAGGTCGGTCATCCTCTGGACCTGCGAGCGGAGGACCTCGAGATACGGCTCCAGCTCCTCGTCCGACGCGAAGGTCGCCCGCATCGCGTCGAGCGAGGCGGAGAGGCCGAACAGCGGATTGCGCACCTCGTGGGCGACGCCGCCGACCAGGGCTCCCATCGCTGCGAGCTTCTCGCCGCGTCGCAGCGAGTCTTCGAGCTCCACGATCCGGGTGACGTCCTGGATGATCAGGATCACGCGCTCTTCGGCGAAGCGTGGCGAGAGGATGGCGGACAGGTCCCAGTTCTTGTCGCCGGACGACGTGAAGAGGTAGGCGGGTCCGCTGTTGCGCGACTCGAGCACTCCGGAGACGAGAGCCTCGGCTGCCGTCCACGGCTCGCCGTCCTGCACGGCGCCCACGGGCAGTCCTTCGCACTCCTCCCAGCTCAGCCCCGCCAGGTCCCGCGCGGCCCGATTCAGCCGCCGGATGCGGCCCGCGCTGTCGAGGATCAAGACCGGCGACTCGACCGTGTCGAACGTCAGCCGCCACTCGTGGGCCGCCTGCTGGATCACCCGGCGCAGCGTGATCTCCTGCTCGAGCAGCTTGCGGTCCGTGATCTCGAGGATGATCCCCTCGAGGAACTGGAGCTCGCCGGTGGCCGCGAAGATCGGGCGCCCCCGCTCCTCCACCCAGCGCCAGTCGCCGTCGGCGTGCCGCAGCCGGTAGGCCACGACGTAGTCGCTGCCGCTCACGATGGCCTCCTCGATCTTCGCGTCGAGCTCCGGCCGGTCCTGCGGATGGCAGAGGTCGAGCAGCGACTCGCCGCTCGCCAGCAGGGCGTCGGTCGTGTGCCCCGTCACCTCGGCCACGAGGCCGCCGAGATAGAGGACCTCGGGAGGCGGCCCGGGCCGTGCCATGTAGACGACGCCCGGGACGTTCTCGGCCAGCGTCCGGAAGCGCTCCTCGCTGCGCTCGACGCTCCTCCTCGAGCGCCAGAGGAGCCCCGCCGCGCGCGACGCGAGCGAGGCGACGATGAAGAGCAGGCAGGTCGTGACCAGGGTGATCAGGACCTGCGTGCGCCAGGGCATGGTCAGGGACGGGTAGAGCCGGTGGTGCTGCAGCCAGCCCACGTGCTCCGCCACGACCATCAGGCAGAAGGCCAGGCTGCACAGCCCGGCGATGAGGAAGGGGAGCTGCTTGCGCCCCAGGACCCCGGCGTAGGCGATCATGGCGGCGTAGATGAGCACCAGGTTGGCCGCCTCGATGCCGCCGGCGTAGTGGATCACCGCCGTGAAGCCGGCGATCTCGAGCACGTTGATGCCGAGGGACCAGAGCTGGATGCGGCGCTCCGATCTCAAGCGCCGGTACACCCAGAGCGTGGGAAAGCTCAGGACGATCAGATAGATCACCGCCCCGGTGATGCCGATCACGCTCTGCCGGGGCAGGATCCCGAAGGCGAAAGCCGCCACCGCCGCCAGCCACATGACGGCGCTCGCCCGCGAGCGGACGATCGCGGCCTGGACGAGCCGCGCCTGGATGCGCTGGCGGCGGGCCGGGTCGACGCCGCGTGGCTGCGGCGGCCGGACGGGGGGGGCTGCCGCCTCGGCGCTCACCCGGCCCTCTCCATTGCCAGATCCCGCTCGCGCGGCGACCCCCAGAACATCCTCTGGGTCCCGGCCAGCGTGCCGCCGTCGTGCTCCTTGCGCCAACGGATCTCCCCGACCATCAGCGAGGGGCTCCGACATCCCGGAGGATAGATCAGGAAGGCGCCGAAACGACCCTGCGCCGACCCCTCGTCGGTGACGAAGGCCAGTCCGCGCTCCGAGAGGTTCCTGAGGACTCCCCGCCGCGGCGCCAGGCTGCCCGCGGTCAGCGCCCCGGCCTCGAGCGGGAGGTAATCGACGCGCCAGTCGACCGCGAAGCGCGGCGCCCCGCGGACCCGGCCGCCGGCGAGGTCGGCCGCCGGGAAGAGCTCGGCGAGAACGCCGTCGAGCTGCGCCTTGTCGAACGGCTTCTCGAGCACGGCGGCGAAGGTCGAGAGGTCCTCCTCCCCGACGTCGGACTCCACCGCCGTCATCAGGCAGACGGGCACTTCGGGCCGCGTCTCCCGCAGCCGCCGGGCCAGGTCGGCGCCGGTCATCTCGCCCATCTTGAAGTCGGTGATCACGAGGTCGTAGGAGCTGCCGTCGAAGAGCGCCAGCGCCTCGCGGCCGTCGGCGGCCGCCGTCACGCCGTGCCCCCCGCCCTCCAGGAACCGCGTCACCACCCCGCGGATCACGGGATCGTCGTCGACGACCAGGATCGAGAATCTGCTCATCTCCCCCGTTCCCACCGATCCCGCAACACGCTTGCCAGCTCCCCCGGCTCGATGTCGGTCACCTCCCGCCGGCGGTCTCCTCGGCCGCCCGCTCCGTCGCGACTCCCTTTCTCGAGAATCTCTACTCCTGCGGCACCCAGCTGTCGATCGACATCGTCTCGGTCAGGCCCTCGCTCCAGAGGATGGGATCTTCCCACGAACCGTAGCTCGTGCCCCACAGATAGCCGTTGCCCCACAGGTAACCGTTGCCCCACAGGAAGCCGTTGCCCCATAGGTAGCCATTACCCCACAGGTAACCGTTGCCCCACAAGTACCCGCCGTTCCAGAGGTAGCCGTCGAAGTCCTCGATGTAGTAATTGCCCGTCTCGTCTCGGTTGGCCAGGCCGCCGAAGTGCGCCTCGCCCGCCAGGTCGGCACCGACGTCGAGCCCCTGGTTGGCGCAGCCCACCTCCTGGATCTTGACCGCGAAGAGCGCGTCGACGAGGCCGGCGCCCTGCTGGAAGATGCTGTAGGCGAGGTTCTGCCCTTCGTCGACCGCGGGCTGGGCGGCGGTCATCAGCTGGCACTTGACGTCGTCGGGCGTGAGCCAGGGCTGGTACTCGAGCATCAACGCCGCGATGCCGCTGACGACCGCCGTCGCCTGCGACGTGCCGGACATCATGAAGTAGTCGAGGCCGTCGTGGAAGCCCGGGTGCTCGGTCGCCAGCACCGAGTCCCCGGGCATGATCGCCAGGACGTGCCCGCCGGGAGCGACCATCTCCGGCTTGACGAAGCCCTCGACCGTCGGTCCCGTGGACGAGAAGGACGCCAGGAAATCGTCGGTCGGGTTCTGCGTCACGGCGTCCGAAATGGCGCCGACGGTGACGACGTAGGGCACGTTGCCCGGCGCCCCGACGGTCATCGGCCCGGGCCCCTCGTTGCCGGCCGCCGCGACGACGACGATCCCGGCCTGCCAGGCGGCCATCACCGCCTGGTTCAGCGGGTCGTCCCAGTAGTGGGACCTCGGCTCGCCGCTGAAGGAGAGGTTCAGCACCCTGACTCCGTAGGCCGCCTGGTTGTCGACGACGAACTGGATCCCGCGAATGACGTCCAGGTAGGTTCCGGAGCCATCCGCTCCGAACGCCTTCACCGAGACGAGGTCCACGTTGGGAGCGATGCCGTGGAAACCGTTCCTGAGCGTGTGCTCGCTGTTGGCGATGATGCTCGTCACGTGGGTGCCATGGCCGTAGGCGTCGTTGTCCACCAGGGGCTGGCCGGCGACCGATTCGACGACGTCGCCGATGGCGTCGTACTGGACCAGCACTCGCGCCTGGCCGGCCGCTCCGTGCTCCAGCGCGGGATGGTCCCAGAGACCGCTGTCCACCACGGCCACGGTGACTCCCTGGCCGGTGATCCCGGCGGCGTGGACCGGTCCCGCGCTGACCCTCCTCGTATGCGTCACGTCCGGCACATAGCTGCCGACCTCGATCTGGAGGTCGTCGATCCAGATCGCTCCGCCCATGCCGTCGCCGCTGACGCGGAAGCGCAGGAGCGTTGCGGGACTGATGTCCGAGGAGACGTCGAAGCTCTCCGCCGCCGGCTGGGCAACGCTCGAATCGTAGACCCGGAGCATCCGGAAGGACTGGCCCCCGTCCTGGGAGATCTCGGCGACCACCTGATCGCCGCCGGCCAGGTCATGCTCGAAGGAGTAGGTCAGGATCGCGATTCCGGCGCCGCTCAGGTCGGCGGCGCGGGCCACGTGGTCGCCGACGCCGCCGCCGGTCTGGATCTTCAGGCAGCTGCCGGCCGCGCAGTGCGAGCTGTTGTAGACCCGGGTGTTGCCGTAGTCGACCTGGTCGTCGTCGGCCTCCATCCAGTCGCTGCTCCACCGCAGCGTGCCGTCGCTACCGCTGTAGGAGACCTCGTTGAACTCGTCGCGGAGGATGCCCGTCTCCGGACCGGGATCCGGCGGGACCGCCGCGGCGAGCTCGATCTGGACGTCGTCGATGAAGAAGACGATGTCGTCGACCGGCCCGTGGGTCAGGAACCGCAAGCTCGCGTTGGAGGAGATGAACGGGGTGAGATCCACCGTCTCCACCCTCTGGGTGGGATCGACGGCGTCGTAGAAGTAGGTCCTGAGCGTCGTCCAGCTGCTCCCGCCGTCGCTCGAGGCGTCGAGCGTGAGCGTGCCGTTCGTCGGGTGGCCGCCGCTGAACTCGCCGCGGCTGTAGCTGAAGGTCAGGGTCGCCGTCGCGGCACCCGCCAGATCGACGTCCCGCGACACCCCGAAGCCGGGGTCCGGGTTGTTGGGCTTGGTGCCACCGACCCGCAGGCAGTTGGGCGACAGACAGTAGGTGGTGTTGGGAGAGACCTGGACCGGCCCGTCCGTGGGCCCGGGCCCGTTGGGCTCGTCGATCTCGGTCCAGGAGCTGCCGCTCCAGTCGAGGGTGCCGTCGCTGCCGTCGTTGATCCTGGCGTTGAACTCGTCGCGCAGCGTCCCGATCACCGTGCCCGGCGGCGGGTCGTCGACCGGTGGCGGTTCTTCGACCGGCGGCGGATCCGGGACGCCGACGGCGAGCTCGACCTGGACGTCGTCGATCCACATCGACCCCCCATCGTCGTCATCGACGACCCGGAAGCGCAGCCGGGTCGCCGAGCTCAGGTAGGCGGAGATGTCGATGCTCTCGGAGCCGGGCTCCGAGGTGCCCTGGTCATAGGTCCGGAGGATCGTGTACGAAGCTCCCGCATCGTCCGAGATCTCCAGGACGACCTCGTCGTCATCCGCGAGGCTGTGCTCGAAGCCGAAGCTCAGGCTCGCCGACGTGGCGTCGCCGAGATCCACCGCGCGATAGATCGTGTCGCCGACCCCGTAGCGGGTCTTGACCTTCAGGCACTTGCCCGAGGCACAGTGCGAGCTGTCGTAGACCCGGAAGCTGCCGCTGGTCACGCTGTCGTTGTCATCCTCCACCCAAGGGCCCGACCAGGCGCGGGTGCCAGCATTGCCCGAATAGGAGGTCGAGGGAAACTCGTCGCGCACCGTCTCGACCTGGCTGTCGATCCTCAGGCCGCGGTTCTCGCTCAGGCGCAAGCCCGCCACGCGCCCCAACGCCGCGATCTGTGCGTCCGTCACCTCGGCGCCCACGGCGCGGATGATCCCGAGCTCATGGGTCACCTCGCCGCCCACGGCGCGAACCGCCGCCGCGGCGGTCTCGACGTCCCCGCCCTGGACGATCACGGAGTGGACCGGCTCGCCCTGCGGCGCCCGCCCGGCCACGCAACCGGCGGCCAGCAGGGCCACCAGCGCGACCGCGGTCAGCCACGAAACCCTTGCCCGAACAGCGTCTTGGTTGCTCCTTGTTCTCATCTCACACCTCATTCCTGCAATCGAAGAAACTGCCCAACCGACCCTGTCGACCGTTCGCACGAGCGCTCACTGCTTCAGCTCCCGCGGGCCCGCCACGGACAGCAGATCGGGGTGCTGGGAGGACGGTTCCTGCCGGAAGGGCTGCCAGAGCAGCGTGCAGCCGTCGGGCAGCGACGTCCGCGCCTCGAGGGCGCCGGAGGCCACCAGGTCGCCGGGATGCTCGCGAATGGTCCGCAGCAGCCCCGTGAGCCGCGTCTCGTCGGTGCTGAAGAGGCCCACCCAGGCGTTGCGGCCGCTGCGCTTGGCCGTGTAGAGGGCCACGTCGGCCACGTTGACGACCTGCTCCCACGACAGCGCCTCGAGATCGCCCCCGAGGAAGGGGTAGCAGGCGACGCCGATCGAGGCGGTCGTGCGGACGACCTGGCTGCCACCGACGAGGAAGACGTGGTTCTCGACGATGCCGCGGATCCGCTCGGCCAGGGCCGTGACGTTGGCCGGCGTCGCGCCCCGGCCGACGACGAGGAACTCGTCCCCGCCCCAGCGGATCAGGAGATCGGAGTCCCGGCAGGCCTCGGCCAGGAGCGTGCGGACCTCCAGCAGCACCTGGTCGCCCGCGGCGTGGCCGCAGGTGTCGTTGATGCTCTTGAAGCCGTCGATGTCGACCATGAGGAAGGCCAGATCGAAGGCCTCGTCGGGGATCGGCCCCGCGTGCTCGCGGTGGAGCTGCGCGATCTCCTTGCGAATCCAGTCGAAGAGGAAGCGGCGGTTGGCCAGGCCGGTGAGCGAGTCCGTGAGGCTGGTCTCGACGAGCTGCTGATTGAGCTGCTCGAGCCGCTTGGCATGCACCGCGATCTCCTTGGTGCGCAGCTCGACCTCCTCCTCCAGCCGGCGGCTGTACTCCTCTTCCTCCCGCAGCTTTCGGCGCTGCACGTGGACGAAGGCGAACGCCGCGGCCAGTACGGCCAGCACGTAGGCCAGATAGGCCCAACCGGTCTTCCAGGGCGGTGCGGCCACCTCGAGGTCCAGGGCCAGCCCTTCCTCGTTCCACACGCCGTCGTTGTTCGCCGCCCGCACGCGGAAGACGTAGTCGCCGCCGTCGAGGTCGGTGTAGGTGACGCGGCGCACGTTGCCGAGCTCGATCCAGTCGGCGTCGAAGCCCTCGAGCATGTAGGCGTAGCGGTTGCGCTCCGGAGCGGCGAAGTCGAGCGCCGCGAACTCGAAGGTCACGACGTCGTCGCGCCACTCGAGCTCGATCCGCTCGAGGGCGGGGGCGGGCCCGGCCTCGGTGACCGGCTGCTCGAGCTTCAAGAAGGCGGTGAGCACGACCGGCGGCACGTGCTCGTTGGCGGCGAGCCGGCCGGGGAAGAAGGCGTTGAAGCCGTTGACGCCGCCGAAGAAGAGCTCGCCCGACGGGCTGGCGAAGTGCGAGCCGAAGTGGAACTCGTTGGCCTGCAGGCCGTGGCTGACGTCGTAGTTCGTGGAGGTCCACGACCTGGGATCGAAGCGCGCCAGTCCCCGGTTGGTGCTCAGCCACAGGTTGCCGTCGGCGTCCGAGTGAATGCCGTAGACGTCGTCGTCGGGCAGCCCGTCGCGCGACGAGAAGCTCCGGAAGGCGACCGCGCCGCCGGGCTCGGGGCTTCCCGTGAGCCGGGCGAGCCCGCCGCCGCGGGTGCCGATCCACAGTCTCCCGGCGCCGTCGGCGTGCAGCGCGTAGACGACGTCCGAGGGGAGGCTCTGCGGATCCTCCGGGTCGTGGCCGAAGCGGCGCAACGTCCCGGTCCTGCGGTCCAGCAGATTGAGCCCGCCGCCTTCCGTGCCGACCCAGAGCCCATCGCCCGGCCCGTCCGCCAGGCTCGTCACCCGGTCGCTGCCGAGGCTCGCCGGATCCGCGGGGTCGTTTACGAAGTGCGTGAAGCCATCCGTCGCCCGCTCGTAGCGGTCGAGGCCGCCACCGAAGGTGCCGATCCACAGCACCCCCGCCCGGTCCTCGAAGAGGGTCATGACGGCGTCGCTCGCCAGGCTGTCGTCGCGGGCGGGGTCGTGGCGGTAGCTCACGACGCTCCCGCGCGCCGGATCCATCCGGTCGAGGCCGCCCCCCATGGTGCCGATCCAGAGCATGCCGCGATGGTCTAGTTGGAGCGCCATGACGCGGTCGGAGGTCAGTCCGCCGGCCCCCGCCGCCTCCCGGTAGTGCTCGACCTCGCCGGTCACCCGGTTCATCACGTTGAGGCCGCCCCCGAAGGTGCCCAGCCACAGGCGCCCCGTCCGGTCTTCGGCGAACGAGGTCACGTTGGCGTTGCTCAGCCCCCTGGGGTTGCCGGGCTCTCGGGTGACGTGCCCGAAGGCCCAGGTCGCGGGGTTCCACCGGCTCAAGCCGGCCGTGCGGGTGCCGAACCAGACGACGCCGCCGCGGTCCTGGTAGATCGCCATCACGTGGTCGCCGGCCAGGCTGTGCGGCTGCGCGGGGTCGTGGGCGTAGCGGCTGAAGCCGTCGAGCTCGCGATCCCAGCCGGAGAGCCCGCTGGCCGTGCCGACGAAGAGCCGGCCGGCGTCGTCCTCTAGCAGCGACTGCACCCGGTCGTCGCCGAGGCTCTTGGGATCCTCGGGATCGTGCCGGTAGCGGACGAAGCCCGCCGCTCCGGCGTCGAGCCGATTCAAGCCGCCGCCCCAGGTGCCGACCCACAGCGCGCCCGCGCGGTCCTCGACGATCGCCCGGACGCGATCGTCGCTCAGGCTGGAAGCGTCCGCGGCGTCGTGGGCGTGGTGCTCGAAGGCTCCGCGCTCGGGATCGTAGCGGTCGAGACCGCCGTCGGTGCCGATCCACAGCCGGCCCGCGGCATCGGTGTAGAGGCCGTAGACCGAATCGTTCGCCAGGGTTGCCGGATCCGCCGGATCGTGGCGGAAGTGGGTCACCACGCCGGTCAGGGGATCGAGCCGGTCGAGCCCCGATTCGAGCAGGCCCACCCACACCGATCCGTCGGCGCCGACATGGAGCGTCCGTACCCGGTCGCTCGCCAGGCTCGTCGGCCGGTCGGGGTCGTGGCGGTAGCTCGTGAAGCGCTCGGTCGCCGGGTCGAACCGGCCGACCCCGGCCCCTACCGTGCCGACCCACAGCCGGCCCTCGGCGTCCTCGTCGATCGCCCACACGTAGTTGCCGGCGATCGAGGCCGGATCCTGGCGATCGTGGGTGAAGACCTTGAACTCGTAGCCGTCGAAGCGGTTGAGCCCGTTCTCGGTGCCGAGCCACAGGAACCCCTGGCGGTCCTGGTGGATCGCCATCACGGCGTTCTGCGACAGCCCGTCGTCGATCGTCAGATGCTCGAACCGGATCGGCTGGCCGCCAAAGGCGACGGCGGAGCAGAAAGCGAGAGCCAGGGTCGGCCCCAAGCTGCGGCGCTGTCTCATCGCTCCCCCCTCCGCCGTCGCAATCTCGTGTTCCATGCGGTCATAGCCGTCATCTCTCGTCTCTCCGACCCCTTCGGCCTGCTGGTTGTCCGCCCAGGCGTTGACCGATGCGGGCTCCGTGAGCCCGCTCGTCCAGATGGGATCGCCGCCCCACCATGGATAGCTCGTACCCCAGCTCGTGCGTCACCTCGCCGCCGGCGGCGCGCACCGCGGCGGCGGCGGCCTCCAGGCTGTCCGCCTGGACGATCACGCTCACCGGCCTCGCGTCGAACGTCACGCTGGCGGCGCCTAGCGCCAGGCAGAGCCCAGCCGCCAGCGCGAGGCTGCACGGTGTCTTCGAGCGTTGCATCCCGTTCCCTTCCTCGCCTCCCCTACTCCTGGGGCACCCAGCCGTTGGTCGACATGGCCTCGGTCAGGCCGTTGCTCCAGACGGGCTCCTCGTTCCACCAGGGGAAGCTCGTGCCCCAGAGGTAGCCGTCGCTCCACAGGTCTCCCGTGCCCCACAGGTAGCCGGTGCCCCACAGGTAGCCGTTACCCCACAAGTAGCCGTTACCCCACAGGTAGCCGCCGCCCCACAAGTAGCCTTCCGTGCCTTCGATGTAGTAGTTGCCGTCCTGGTCGCGGTTGGCGTAGCCGCCGTAGTGCTTCCTGCCTGCCAGGTCGTGGTTCACGTTCAGGCCCTGGTTGGCGCAGTCCCACGCCTCGCTGTAGACCGCGTCGTAGGCGTTCACCGCTCCCGCGCCTTGCTGGAAGACGCTGTAGGCGAGCTCACCCTCCTCGGTGAGCGCCGGCCGCGCGGTGTCGACGAGCCGGCACTTGATGACGTCGGGCTGCTGCCATGGCTCGCGCTGCATCATCAGCGCCACGACGCCGCTCACGACGGCCGCGGACTGGGAGGTGCCGGACATCGTGAAGTACTTGCCGTCGAAATACTCGGGGTAGGTCGAGGGCAGGTAGTCGTGCCTCTCGATCAGGCCGATGAGGTGCCCCCCGGGAGCGACGAGCTCGGGCTTGACGAAGCCCTCCGCCGTCGGGCCTGCCGCCGAGAACGACGCGAGGAAGTCGTCGGTGGGATCCTCCGATACCGCGTCCGACATCGCTCCGACGGTGATCACGTAGGGAACGTTGCCGGGGACGCCGACCGTCATCGGCTCCGGCCCGCCGTTGCCGGCGGACGCCACCACGACGATGCCGCTCTGCCACAAGGCCATCACGGCCTGGTTGATCGGATCGTCCCAGTAGTGGGACGCCGGCGGGGCGCTGAACGAGAGGTTCGCCACCTTGATGCCGTGGGTTCCCCGTCGCGAGAGGATCCAGTCGAGACCGTTGATGACGTCGAGGTAGGTGCCCTGACCTAGCTCGTCGAAAGCCTTGACGACGACCAGGTTGGCGTCCGGCGCGATGCTGTTGAACTCTCCCGCCGCGCCGACGTCGCTGTTGGCGATGACGCTGGTGACGTGCGAGCCGTGGCCGCTGCCGTCCGTCAGCCCATCGTCCTCGACGCCGGTGATGGCGTTGAAGGTGCCCAGCACCCGCGACTGGCCCGTGGAGGTCTTGAGCAGGTTCTGGGCTCCCCAACTGCCGGTGTCGACGACCGCCACGGTGATCCCGGCGCCGGTGAGCCCCTCCTGGTGCAACGCCTCGGCACCGGCCAGGCCGGGGAACTGAGCCTGTGGAGTCGGGCCCGCGACCTCGACCAACCGATCGGTGAAGAGACGGCGGATGCCCGGTCGCGCCGCCAACCGCCGCCGTTGTGCCTCGGTCAGGCGAGCGCCGACGGCATCGATGATCCCCAGCTCGTGGGTGATCCGGCCTCCCACCGCCGCGACCTGCGAAGCCGCATCGTCGACGTTCTCGGCCTGGACGATGACGCTGTGCGTGGCCGAATCGACCGTCGACCAGGCCGCCCCGAGCGCCAGCGTCAGGCAGGCCAGCAGGCCGAGGGTCTCTACGATGAATCGCCTGTCTTGCATTCTGTCTCCTCTCTGACCCCGCAGGTATTACTCCTGAGGGACCCATGCATTGATCGACATCGTCTCGGCCAGACTGCTGGTCCAGGCGCCGGGGCTGCCCCACCAGTCGACGCTGGTGCCCCACAGGTAGCCGTCGCCCCACAGGAACCCGGTACCCCAGAGGTAGCCGGTGCCCCACATGTAGCCCATGCCCCAGAGGTAGCCGGTGCCCCACATGTAGCCGCCGCTCCAGGCGTACCCCTCAAGGCCCTCGACGTAGTAGGTCCCGTCGGCATCGCGGTTGGCGGGCCCGCCGAAATGCGCCGCGCCGGCGAGCTCGGCACCGATGTCGAGGCCCTGATTGGCGCACCCCCACTCATCGCTCGCCGCGGCGTCGTAGGCGTGGACCATGCCGGCGCCCTGCTGGAAGATGCTGTAGGCCAGCTCGCCGTCCTCGTCGACGGCGGGGCGGGCCGAGGCCATGAGGCGGCACTTGAGGTCGTCCGGCGACAGCGAGGGATCGACCTCGAGCAGGAGAGCGGCGACGCCGGAGACGACGGCCGCCGCCTGCGAGGTGCCGGACATGACGAAGTACTTGCCGGTGTCGTGGTACTCGGGGTGGCTCTTGGCGATGCGCCCCTTCTTGTCCATGATGCCGCGCAGATGGCCTCCCGGAGCCACGACCTCGGGCTTCACGAAGCCTTCGAAGGTCGGACCGGCGGCCGAGAACGAGGCCAGGAAGTCGTCGCCGGGATCGTCGGGCGTGACGGCGTCGGACATCGCGCCGACGGTGATCACGTAGGGCACGTTGCCCGGCACGCCGACGGTCATCGGCTCCGGCCCGCCGTTGCCGGCCGAGGCGACGACCACCAGCCCCGCGTCCCACAGCGCCATCACGGCCTGGTTGATCGGGTCGTCCCAGTAGTGCGACTGGGGCTCGGCGCTGAAGGACAGATTGACGATCCGGATCCCGAGCTCGTCCTTGTTCGCCAGCACCCAGTCGAGGCCGGCGATGACGTCGGCATAGGAGCCCCGGCCGTCCTCGTCGAACGCCTGGACGGCGACCAGCTCCGCGTCGGGCGCGACGCTGGCAAAGAGCCCGTCGTCGAAGCGCTCGCTGTTGGCGATCAGGCTCGTGAGGTGCGTGCCGTGGCCGTTCTTGTCCTTCGCCTTGTCCTTGCCCCGGTGGCCGTCTAGGGCGTTGTAGCCGTCGCGGATCCGCTCGTCGCCGCGCCGGTTCCTCTTGAGCCTGCTCTCCGACCAGATGCCGGTGTCGACGACGGCCACGGCCACGCCGGAGCCCGTGACCCCCGCGCGGTGCAGCTCGTCCGCCCCGATCCGCGTGGAGAACGCGAAGGGCGTCACGCCGGTGCCGCCGCCCTGCCCCGGGGTGAGGACGATCGAGCAGCCGGCGCCGAAGTCGGCCTCCAGGAAGTAGAGGTCCGCGAGCGGATCCGCGTCGTTCTCGAACTGGATCTCGAGCTCTTTCGTCTGCCCCGCGTCGAGTCGCCTGTCGTCGGCGTCGCCGTCCCACTGACCGTCCACGGAGAACGCCGGCGGCGGTACGTCGCGGGTGACGAGATCCCCGCTCAACTTGATCTTCTCGAGCGCTCCGTTCTCCGCGGGCCATTCGACCAGCAGCTCGTCGAGCCATAGCCGACGGTCGCCGCCGTTGGTCAGCGCCCACTTGATCTTGTCGCCGCTGACGTCGAGCAGCATGTCGGACGAGATCTCGCAGGCCATCGCCGTCGCATCGAAGCGCGCCTCGCAGCCGCCGCCGAAGTCGGCGACGAGCGCGTAACCACCGGGTACGGGCTCGACGTCGTCCTCGAACTCGATCTCGAAGAGCTCCGTCTCGCCGGCCTGGAGCCGTCGGTCGTTCTGGCTGCCATGCCAGAGGCCGTTGACCGTGAGCGCCGGACCCGGAGAGAGCTGCACGAAGACGTCGTGACCCGCGAACTTCACCTTCTTGAGCCAACCGTTGGCCTCCGGCCAGGTGAGCGACAGCGCCTGGAGCCAGCGATTCGTGCTCCCTTGATGGCTCACCGACCACTTGATCTTGCGGTCGTGGAAGTCGAGGTAGGCCTCGCCCACGATCGGGCAGGGCTCGCTCGTCACCGCGATCGGCCGGTCCTCCCAGAGTCGGCGGACCTCGCCGGAGCGCGCGAGAGCTGCCCGCTGAGCGGGCGTGGCCTGGACGACGACCGCGTCGATGATCGCGAGCTCACGCGTGACGAGCGCGTCCGCGGCCAGCGCGGCGGCGGCGGCGGCGGCCGGATCGGCCGCCTGGACGATGAGGGTCTGCGTTCCGTCGCCCAGCGTCGCCGCGGCGCCGAGCAGGGCCGCCAGCAGGAGAGCGATCAGTACCGCTCCGCCCGCGGCAGCCTCGAAGGTCCTCTCAGGCTCGTGCCGTGCACGTCTTGCGCTTCGCATGGTTGCTGTCGCCTCCAATCAGCCCGCCGGGTCCGGGCTCTCGTTCCCGAGCTCCGTTCGGCTCGCCGCCCCGGTCTCCGCGCCCACGGCCTCGCCCGTCGCGAGACCGCTCGCCAACATCTCGCGGAACTCCTCCCCCCGCACGGCCGGCGAGAAGAGAAAGCCCTGCAGCTCGTCGCAGCCCCAGCCCTGCAGCATGTCCTTCTGGTCCCGGGTCTCGACGCCCTCCGCCACGACGGCGATCTTCAGGCTGTGGGCCATGTCGACCATCGCCAGCGTCAGCCCGGCGTCGCGGTCGCTGCGGGAGAGACCCGCCACGTACGAGCGGTCGATCTTCAGGACGTCGAGCGGAAACTGCTTGAGATAGTCGATCGCCGACTGCCCCGTTCCGAAGTCGTCGACGGAGAGCCGCACGCCGAGCCGGTTCAAGCTCTCGAGCTGCTGCCGGATCTGCGGGTCTTCGCGCAAGACGCCGCGCTCGCTGAGCTCGAGCTCGAGCTGCTGCGGATCGATTCCCGTCTCCCGCAGCACCGTCTCGACGAGGGCCGCGAGATCCGCGCGGCGCAGCTGGCTGGGCGCTACGTTCACCGCCATGCGGATCGGCGGCAGTCCCTCCGAAGTCCAGGCCTGGTGCTGCGTGCACGCCGTGCGGAGGACCCATTCGCCGACCTCGAGCATCAGGTCGGTGCCCTCGATGGCCGGCAGGAACTCGTCGGGCGGCACCAGGCCGAGCTCCGGGCTGAACCAGCGCAGCAGAGCCTCGCCGGCGACGATCCGGCCACTGCCTGTCTCGACGAGGGGCTGGTAGTGCAGCTGCAGCTCCTCGTCGCGCAGCGCCTGCTTCACCATGCGGTGCAGGTCGAGAGTGCGCTCGCTCAGCGGCTCCATCGACTCGTCGTAGAAGCGGACCATCCCTCCGCCCTGCCGCTTCGCCGCGCACAGGGCGAGCTCCGCGCGCTGCAGCAGGAGCTCGCCGGTTCTCGTCCCGGGGGCCGACAGCGCCGCCCCGACGGTGGCCGACAGGTGCACCTCCTTGCCGACGACTACGAAGGGGTCGGCGAGGCAGCGCAGCAGCCCGTGGGCGGCCTGGCGCACCGCGCGGCGGCCGTGGACATGGGTCAGAAGCACCGTGAACTCGTCGCCGCTGAGGCGGCCGATGGCCGCCGTGCCCGCGCCCGAGCCACCGCGGGTCAGAAGGTCGCCGGCGTGCAACCCGCTGCGCAGCCGCCCAGCCACCTGCCGGAGAATGTCGTCGCCTCCCGCGCGTCCGACGATCTCGTTGACGGCCTTGAAGCGGTCGAGATCGAGGTAGAGCACCGCCAGCTCCGAGCCCGCTTCGCGGGCGCCGAAGGCGCGCTCGATCAGGCTCTCGAAGCGAGTGCGATTGGGCAGCCGCGTCAGCCCGTCGACGTCGCGCTCCTGATGGATGTGCTTCCAGGCCACCTCGAGCGAGCGCTCGGCGGCCTCGAGACGCTGGCTCGTCTTGGACAGCCGCGCGGCGAGCTCGCGGGCCTCGACGAGGCTCTCCGCGAGGCCGGCAACGAGCTGCCAGTTGACCGGCTTGGGGACCACGTGCGTGGCGCCGGCGTCTACCGCGCGGGCGAAGTGGCCGCGCCCGGAGCAGATGGTGATCACCGGCAGCTCGGCAAGACCATCGAGCACGCGCACCGCCGCGCAGATCGACAGACCGTTGGCGAGCAGCAATCCGCCGTCGGCAACGAGGACGCTCGGGGCGCCCTCCTCGACCCGGGCCAGCGCCGCGCCGCCGTCATCGACGAGGACGACCTCGAAGCGCGCCTGCCGCAGCCAGCGCGAGCACCACTTGCGCGCGCGGGCGTCAGAGAGCGCCACCAGCGCCACGCGGCGCCCCGCGGGCGGCGGCGCCCCGCGGGCGCGGCGCTCCGGGCCGTCGAACCGCGGGCGCTCGGCGTTGGCGGGAGCGAACGGAAGGAGCTTGGCAGAGGTCGGCGTCAATCGAGTCCTTCGGCGGGCGGCCCCCTGGACGGTGGTCCTGGGCCTGTCGATGCCTGAGCCCGCGACTTGTCCGCACCTGGACAGCAAGCGCGATACCAAGTGGAAGAAGCCACAGGCCTGTGACGCAAGCCACAGGGCGCACGGTGCTTACGGGCCCGGCGCCGGCGATGGCAATGCGCCGATGCGTCCAGCGGCTGGACGGATCGTCTAGTGCTTGGACGGATCGATGCCGAGCTGCTTGATCTTGAGATAGAGCGTGCTGCGTGGCATGCCGAGCTTCTCGGCGGCGCGCCGCACGCGGCCGCCTTCGCGCCGCAGCACCTTCTCGATGTGGCGGGCCGTCACGTCTTCGAGACTGCTGCTCTCCCCCGGGGAGTCGGGGTCCGGCGCATAGCCGAGGCTCAGATCGGGGGCGCGGATCTCGCCCTCCTCCTGCAGCAACGCGGCGCGCTCCAGCACGTTGTGCAGCTCCCGGATGTTGCCGGGCCAGCGATACTCGCGCAGGGCATCCTCCGCTTCCGCGCTCAGCCCGACCTCGCGCTTGCCGCGCACTCGCAGGTGGCGGGAGAGGATCTCACGCGCCAGGATCGGGATGTCCTCGGGTCGCTCGCGCAACGGCGGCAGGCGCAGGGGGAAGGTGCTCAGCCGGAAGAAGAGGTCGCTGCGGAAGGTCTTGGCCCGCGTCATGCTCCGCAGATCCTGATGGGTGGCGGCGATCAGCCGGACGTCGACGCGGCGGGTGCGGGTCTCCCCCAGGCGACGGAACTCCTGATCCTCGATCACCTTGAGCAGCTTGGGCTGCACCTGGAGATCGAGATCGCCGATCTCGTCCAGGAACACCGTGCCACGATGGGCCGTCGCCAGCAGCCCCTCCTTGTCGGTGGCGGCCCCCGTGAAGGCCCCTTTCGCGTGCCCGAAGAGCTCGCTTTCCGCCAGCTCGCGCGACAGGCCGGCGCAGTTGAGGTCGAGAAACGGCTGCCTGGCGCGCGGGCCGTTGGCATGCAGCCAGGAGGCGAGGACCCCCTTGCCCGCGCCGGTCTCTCCCTGGATGAGGATCGGCGCTTCGGCGGCGCTCACCTTGCGCGCCTCCTCGGCGAGCCTCCGGATCGCCTCGCTCCTTCCCAGGAAGGGGTCGAGCGCGGTCCGCCGCTGGCGGGAGCGCTCCACGATCTCCACCTGGCGGCTGCGGTGGTTCTCCAGAGAGCGCTCGAGAATCACCAGCAGGGCGTCGAGCTCGACGGGCTTGGTGAGAAAGTGCTCGGCCCCCTCGCGGATCGCCCGCACCGCGAGATCGATCGATCCATGGGCCGTGAGGATGATGATCGGGGTCGTCGCTCCCTCCTCGCGAAGCCGCGCGAGAAGCTGCAGAGCGTCGCCGTCCGGAAGCCTGAAGTCGAGCACCGCGAGATCGGGCAGCTCGGCGCGGAAGACCTCCACCGCCGCGGCGCAGTCGCCGGCCTCGAGGACCTCGTAGCCCTTGTGCTCGAGGAAGCGCCGGATGCCGAAGCGGATGACCTCTTCGTCATCGACGAGCAGGATTCTGTTCTTCATCGCCTGCGGCCCTCGCCGCTCGCCGCCCGGACAGCGGGCGAGCGAGCGGGCGTCCCCACCGAAGAACGACGGGCCGATGCTACATTCTCCGTGCCGCCGCGCGCAAAGGAGCCGCCGCGCCGGCACGCGGAGACCGCACGATGACCCGACGCAAGGGCCGCCGGCCAGCCGACTGGCGCAACCTCCTCGTCGCCGTCCTCGTCCCGGCCGCCTTCTTCGCCGCGCTCGAGCTCGGCCTCGCGCTCTTCGGCGTCGAGCCGGTGCGCTACCGCGAGGACCCCTACGTCGGATTCGCCGCCACCGCGCCGCTCTTCGTCGCAGAGACGGGCCCCGCCGGCGCGGTCACGTGGACGACCGCCGCCAACAAGCGGCGCCTCTTCAACGAGCAGCGCTTCGCCGGGGAGAAGCCGCGCGGCACCTACCGGATCTTCTGCGTGGGCGGCTCGACGACCTACGGCCGGCCCTACGACGACGCCACCTCGTTCTGCGGCTGGCTGCGCGAGCTGCTGCCGGCGGTCGACGACTCGCGGCGCTGGGAGGTGATCAACGCCGGCGGGGTGAGCTACGCGAGCTACCGCTCGGCGCTTCTCATGGAGGAGCTCGCCCGCCACGAGCCGGATCTCTTCATCATCTACTCCGGCCACAACGAGTTCCTCGAAAAGCGCACCTACGGCGGGCTCATCGCGACGCCGCCGGCCGTCCGCGGGCTGGCGGCCTGGGCGAGCCGCACCCGCATCTGGGCCGCCATGCGCGCCGGACTGCGCCGGGTGCGGCCAGCGAGCGACCCGGCGGCCGACCCGGGAACGGTCTCGGGAACGGGCGGCCCTTCCCTGCTCGCCGCCGAGGTCAGCACCCTGCTCGACGCCTCGATCGGGCCCGACGCCTACGAGCGCGACGACGCCCAGCGCGACCGGGTGCTCGCTCACTACCGGTTCAACCTCGCGCGGATGGCGGACATCGCGGCGGCGGTGGGCGCCCGCGCCGTCCTCGTCACGCCGGCCTCGAACCTGCGCCGCAGCTCGCCCTTCAAGAGCCAGCACCGGGACGGGCTCTCGCAGCCGGAGCTCGACCGCTGGGGGGCCGCCTGGGAGCGGGCCGCGAGCGCCGGCGACCCGGCCGCGGCGCTGGCCGCCGCCGACGCGGCGCTGGCGATCGACGACCGCTACGCCGAGGCGCACTACCTGCGCGGCTCGCTGCTCTACGGGCTGGGGCGCTACGCCGAGGCCGCGACGGCCTTCGAGCGGGCGCGCGACGAGGACGTCTGCCCGCTGCGCGCCCTCGGGCCGGCGGCCGAGATCGTGCGCCAGGTCGCGGCCGAGCGCGGCGTGCCCGTCGTCGACTTCGCCCGCTTCGTCGCCGCCCGGGCGCCGCACGGGATTCCCGGCGAGGAGTCCTTCCTCGATCACGTCCATCCCACGATCGAGGTCCACCGGCTGCTCGCCCTCGAGCTTCTCGCCGCGCTGCGCGCCGCGAGGATCGTGGCGCCGGGCGCGACCTGGAGTGAGGCGACGATCGCGGCCGTGCGCCACCGAGTGGAGGGCCGGCTCGACGTCGAGGCCCACGGCCGGGCCCTGCTCAACCTCTCGAAGGTCCTGGGCTGGGCCGGCAAGCTCGAGGACTCCCGCCGGCTGGCCGAGCGCGCCGTCGCCACGGCCCCGGAGCTGCCGGAGGTCCACTACCAGGCCGGCCTGACGGCCCAGCTGACCGGCCGGCTCGACGAGGCCGTCGCCCACTACCGCCGCTCCCTCGAGCTCGCGCCGCGCGCCGCGACCACCCACGGCAACCTGGCTGCGGCGCTCGAGGCGCAAGGCAGCACGCTGCAGGCGATCCTGCACTACCGGCAGGCCGTCGCGCTGCTTCCCGCGGGCGAGAGCGCCTACAAGAAACAGCTCGAAGACACCCTCGTGAGGCTGGGCGCGACCCCCGGCGGCTAGCGGCCGCGGCGCGCGAGGCTGCCTCGTCCGGCTATGACGTCTGATACGATGTCTTCCGCGACGTCAGCCGCCTGATCAGTCGCCGAAATCCGAGGAAACCTCGTGGCCCGCTACTCCCTCAATCTGCCCACTGAGCTCAAACGGGAGGCCGAGCGCTTCGCGGTCGAGCAAGGGGTGTCCCTGAACCAGTTCATCCTCTGGGCCGTAGCCGAAAAGGTCGGCGGCCTGGCCCAGGACCTGGACGATCCTCGTTTTCCCAAGATCCACTACCGCCAGGGGGCCTCCGGGGCGCCGTGCGCCGTCATCCGCGGCACGGCGGTCCGGGTGCGGACCGTGTGGGCGGCGAGCACCGCGTGGAGCTGGTCGGCCGAGGAGATCGCCCGCGAGTACGGTCTGCGGCTGGATCAGGTCGAGGAAGCGCTGTCGTTCGCTGCCGCGCACGAGGCCGAGCTCGAAGCCGACCTGACGCTCGAGGAGGATCTCGCGGGGGAGCGTGCCTAGGCTGCTCCTCCACCTCGACGCCGACACCTCCAACCGGGCGCTCGCGAAAGCCCTCCGCGACAGGGGCCACGACGTCTCGCGAACTCCTACGTCCTGGATGCCGATCGATGCCGACGACGAGACCCAGCTCCTCAGGGCGACCGCCCGCAACCGCTGCGTCTTCAGTTTCAACATCCGCGACTTCATCGCGCTCTCGGCGCGTCATCCTCAGCATGCCGGCGTCGTTCTCGCTGCCCAACGCAGGTGGAATCTGCCGGACTTGATCGCGGCGCTCGACCGCCTCCTGAGCGAGGCGCCCGCTATGCGAGGCAGAGTGGAATGGCTGCGGCGGGTGTGAGGGAAGCCGACACTGCCAGCCTCGAGCACGGCGCCGGGCTCGGGGGCCCGCAGGAATGAGACGCTGCCTTGTCAGGGGGCCGGCGGGGCAGTATCCTAGAACGGTTCGGCGAAACGCCAGACCGCGATGCCAGACTGAGACGCCAGACATTCGGGCTCAGACGCTGAAGGCTCCCGCGCCAGCACCTCGATCCAGCGGTTTCCAGATCGAGAGCGCTCGCCCCGGGATGCCCCCGAGACAGCCTCCGGTCCGATCGACAACACCACAGGGGGATTCACTCATGCAAGGAACCAGGATCTTGACCTCGGCGCTCGCAGTGGCGCTCGCTCTCACCCTTTTGCCCGGCGCGGCTCCGGCGGCCGAGACACCGGGCTCCTTCGTCACCGGCCCGGCCGCGGGCACGCCGCTCGAGATCGCTCTCGGCTACCTCGACGCGAACCGGGGCGAGCTCGGGCTGACGGCGGGCGACATCGCCGACTTCGCGGTGAGCGACGAGTACACGACGCAGCACAACGGGGTGACCCACGTCTACCTGCAGCAGCGTCTGGGCGGCATCGAGGTCGTCAACGGTCTGTTCAACGTCAACGTGATGCCCGACGGCCGCATCCTCAACT